>JBKDSV010000001.1:0-42271 GCA_046340795.1 Cyanobacteriota bacterium
TGGCACTGGGCCCGCGACGCCCAGCTCGGTGAAGACGCCCATCGCCACGCCAACCGAACCGGCGCTCCGGTGTTTGCGCTCCTGCGCACCATCGCGATGAACCTGCTGCGCCGAGGCGGCTACCGATCCAGCCGCCAAGGGCTCCGAGAGCAGGGCTGCTTTAAAGTGATTGGATAGAGGCGCCAGGCCACGATTGTGATTCAGGTCCCACGCTGAGACCCCTTTGAGCTCGGGACTCAGTTCCTCAGAGCTGCTGGGCACATGAACGCAGAGTGGCAAGTCTGAATCAGCCCTGGGTCCGAGAGTTGGCCTACGACATCAAGGGGATGCTGGCGCTTGGAGGCGTTGCGCCACTGCAGAACACGGCCTGAGCTCACTTTTGGGCAGCCCTGGGATGACAAGCGGCATGACCATGCAAAACCGCATGTGTCAAGGCGTGTTTAGGTCTGCAGGGACACTTCTAAGGAGGCTCTGGACAACCCCTCAGCGGCACCCGTGAGACTGTGGAGCTCCCAGTTGGTGCAAGGGACAGCTTCCACTGGCCACCGGTTGTCCAGAGCTTCCCTAATCAACCCTGGGGGTAATCCTTCCAGCCAGGGCTGACCAAAAGTCCTGTGGAAGCCGGGGATCAGGGCGCCTGTCCATCGGCAGACCCGTCGTCATTTGTGCCCAGCCAGGACGGTCCGCGTTCTTTAGCTCCATTTGCGGGACCTCAACTTGACCTTGAGGCAGCCCTGCCCTTCCAGCCAACTCCGCGTTCATGGTTATCGGCGATCAGGCGCAGAGGACACCCCATCAATTCCGGCAGCCTCCGGAGCTTTTGGCGCAGCTCCCCGGTCAGGCCCAGGCGCAGGGCTGCTTCAAAGTAGTCGGATGGAGACGCCGGGCCACGATTGTGATTTAGGTTCCACGCTGAGCTCTCTTTGGACGCTGGACTCGGGCCCTCGGAGCTGCTGGACACCCGGGCGTAGGGCGGCAAGTTTGAATCAGCCCTGGGCCCAGGCGGCTGTGGATCAGATCTCCCAGCACCACCACCTGCTGCGGCCGCAGCCGATGCGCCAGGGCCAACAGCGAGTTGAGGGTGCTCCCATCGCCATCATTGGGCAGAGGCACCCGATGGGCTTGAAAGACCTCCGCTTTGCCCAGATGAAGATTCGCTACCAGCAGCAGCGCGCGCGTAGGAGCCCAGACGGTGCGTTCGGCCAGGAGCTCAAGGCCACGGCCCCGCCAGTGAAATGCGCACCAGCCCCGCTCCGCCGATGGCGCTCCTCAGGCCAAGCCCATGGCGAACTTGTAGGCCGCACGAGCTGTCGTGGCGGTGATGCAGGCCTGAATCGCCGGGTACGGCGACAAATCGAGGTCTTTGCAAAACAGCGGCAGGTAGGCCAGATAGCCCTGGACGGCGCAATCCGCCGCTCCCCAGGTCGGGGCTCCAGCGAGAGGAGCCAGCAGGGAACGGCCATCGGCCAGGAGCGGATCAAGGGCGGCCAGCAATCGCTGAAGCTCCTGGGGACGGGTGGACGCGGCCACCATCGCCGGACCGAGGGTGGCATTGGCGAACAGGATCCATTGGGACGTGAGTGAGCGCCAGGCCGGCGACTCACTCTCCCGCGCGTGGTGCTCCGCCAGATGCAGAAGAATCGCGCCACTCTCGAACAGCACCAGGGGCTGGCCATCAGCCAAGGAACAGCTGTCATCCACCAGGGCAGGCACCTTGCCGAAGGGATTGATCGCCAGGAAGCTGCTCGCCTTCTGCTCTCCCGCGGCCAAATCGATCGTCACGTCGCTGCAGGGGATCCCCTTCTCGTTCAGATACCAGCGCACAAGGGCGGCGCGGCTGCGGGGAGCGCCGTAGAGGGTCAGAGCCATGAACGTCAGAGCAGAGAAGGTTCCCATCATCCGTGCTCAGAATCCAGCAAGCCATCTGAACCGTCGTGGCCAGCGAAGGAGACAACAGCGACTGGCCCACGGCCGTGAACACCCTGCAACGCCTGGCGCCCCATCTCCAGAGCCGCATCCGCCGAGGCGTGGTCGGCAGCAGCCGTTACGCCCAGAGCCTGCGCCAGGCTCTCCGCGACGCTGCGGACGATCCCTTGGCTCGGCCCGTGTTGATCAGCGGGGAACCGGGCTTGGAAAAGGACAATCTCGCCGCCCTGATCCACTTCAGCTCTCCGGCCCGACGGCACTTCATGGTGCGCTTGAACTGCGCCCTGCTGCGGGCCGACGGCGCCGAGCTCTTCAGCGGCGATTCCGAAGCGCCCCCCCTTCTGCAATGTCTGGGAGAGGGGGCCCTCCTGCTCGATCAAATCGACAAGGCCGATCCTGCTCTTCGCTCCCGCCTGTTCGCGTTGGTGCAGGGGGGGCGCTGGTGCGAGGACCCGGAGGGCGTCTCGCGGGTGTTTCGCGGACGGGTGTTCCTGACTGCGGAAACCAGCCAAGACCTCGGCCCCGACGTGCTGGCGATCCGGGTGCCCCCCCTGCGGGTGCGGCGGGCGGATCTGGGGGACTGGTTCCGCTATGCCGTGCGTCAGCGCAGTCGCAGCCTGGGCTGGGATCACCCCCCCCAGGTGAGCGAGGCCCTGATCAAACGCCTGCAGGGCTACGACTTCCCTGGCAACGTGCGGGAGCTGGTCACCCTGGTGGATCGAGCCCTGCGGCAATGCAGTGCCGACCATCCCGCCCTGCTCCCCGACGATGTGTTCTGGACCGAGCAACGGCGCGGCCTGCCCCGCTTTGATCTCTGGCGCTGGCGACCCCAGTTGCGCTTCTGGATGCGCGCGCCCGCGCTTTGGAACGGCTTGCTCTTCGGGCTCGTGAGCTGGTTGTTCGTGCTGATCAACCTCTGGCTCTGGCTGGGGCCCCAGGATCACGCCCGCAATGGCGGCCTCAATCTCTTCTGGGCCTGGTGGTGGCCCCTGGTGCTTCTGAGCCATCCCCTCGTGGGCCGGCTTTGGTGCGCGATCTGCCCCTTCATGGTGTGGGGGGAGCTGGCGCAGCGGCTGGCCCGTCGTCTCGGCCACCAGCCCGCCCGCTGGCCCCGAGGCGACAGCGATCCCTGGGCGGCGCCGCTGTTGGCGGCGGGCTTTGCGGCGATTCTCCTCTGGGAGGCCCTCGGCGACCTGCCCGATTCCGGGTGGCAGAGCAGCGCCCTGTTGTTGCTGATCACCGCAGGTGCGGTGGTGGGGTCCTTGCGGTTTGAAAAGCGGTTCTGGTGCCGACACCTCTGCCCCGTGGGGGGGATGAATGGTCTGTTCGCCAAGCTGGCGATCAGCGAGTTGCGCGCCCAGGCGGGCACCTGCAGCGGCAGCTGCACCACCTACGCCTGCTTCAAGGGCGGCCCGGCGGAGGGGGAGGGTTTGGCCACGGCGGGATGCCCCCTGGGCACCCATCCGGCCCATCTGGCCGACAACCGCAACTGCGTGCTCTGTCTCACCTGTGTCCAGGCCTGCCCCCATCGTTCGGTGCAACTGCGGCTGCGCCCCCCCGCCGCCGATCTGCAGCGCGCCATGGATCCACCAGCGGGGGAGGTGGGGTTGATCCTCGTGCTTGCGGGGGGCCTCTGCCTGCACCAGTGGCAGCGGCTCCTTGGCGCCCTGCCCCTGGCGCCGCCATCCCTGGTGGAGGGGCCCCTGTTGCCCCGGTTGGCCTGGGGCACGGCGGCCCTGGCCCTGCCCGCGGCGCTCTTTCTCCTCACCGAAGCCCTGTGGCGTTGGCGCCGCGCGGGCGAGCTCGGAGCCGGGCGGCGAGGGGCCTCACGTCTGCGCCTGGGGCTCTATGCCGGTTTGCCACTCCTCTGGGCTCTCATGCTCGCCGACCATCTGCCGCTCGGCATGGCGGAGGCCGGGCGCCTGCTGCCGGTGAGCCTCGCCCCCTGGAAGGGGGAGCTGGCGTCCCAGCTCCCGGCCTGGAGCGCCGATTCCCACGTCATCGCCTTCTGCCAGACCAGCGTGATCGCGCTGGGCTTGGGCGGCACCGTGGTGTTGCTGCGCCGGCTGCTGCCGGGACCGCGCTGGCGGGGCCTTGCCCTGGCCGGGCTCGCCCTTGCCCTGGCCGCGGCGGGTCGCTGGCTCGTGGCCAGTCCGCTCTAGGGGCGGCCGCACACGCGAGCGATGTCCCCGGGGTCGTAGAGGGCCAGGGGTTTCTCGGCGCTGCTCTCCATGAACGGGTGCTGTTTGGTGAGCGCGTGGGCGGCGCCGATCGCGTTGGCCAGCTCCAGGCGCGCCAGCCCCCTGCTTTGCCGCCAGGCCTGACAAGCTCCAAGGGTGTCGAACCCGGCGGCCTGAACCGTGCCCCAACCCAGGGCCAGCACCCAGGGCAGGGACTGGAGAGCCTTCAGGCCTCGCGCGGGCCAGATGCCGGCGGTCAGCCGGGGTGAATGGCGCACCTGGCGCCCCTGGCCGAGGTAGACCCAGGCTGAACGGCCATCCGCCAACGGCAGCCAATGGCGCTGATACAGGCGCGGACACCCCTCGAAGGCATCCAGCTCCGGCAGAGTCTCCAGGTCGACGGCGTAGAGCTCACCGGCAACGCATCCTTCGGCGGCAATGGCCATCGGAAACGGTCCGAGGTCGTAGAGGCAGGCCCCATCCAACCAGGCCTCACCCAGCCAGCGGGCGCCTTGGAGACGGGCGTGGTTGGCCTGACCACGCTTCAGGGTTCCGTAAACGAACAGGGGCGTTTCCTCTGCCGCCAGCCCATCCTGCCGTGGCTCATCACCCCGCATCCGCCTTGCCCTCCACCCGCCAGGACACTTGGTGATAATGATCGCAATCGCCCGCCGCCGATGACCATCGCCCTCCTGCTTGCCCTGCTCGGTTCCCTGGGATTGATGGCCCTCATCGTCAAGCGCCTGGAGCGGGCCTGAACCGCTTTCCCCTGATCCCTCGCCCGCCATGGCCCCCTTGTCCGGAATGTCGCTCGCCCTGGCGTTCACCTGGCCGCCTCAGGCCTATCTGTGGTTCAAATCGCTTCACATCATCGGCGTGGTGGTGTGGTTTGCCGGTTTGTTCTATCTCGTCCGCCTGTTCATCTATCACCGGGAGGCTGATGAGCTCAGCGAAACCACCCGGGAGGCGTTTCGCACCCAGTACGCCTTGATGGAGCGTCGGCTCGCGAACATCATCACCCCCCCCGGGATGGCGGTGGCGGTGACCATGGCCCTTGGCCTGCTGAGCGTGCAGCCCAGTTGGCTGCACCAGGGCTGGATGCACGCCAAGTTGGCGGTGGTGGCCATTCTCCTGGCCTATCACGGCTTTTGTTATCGCCTGATGGGTCAACTGCGGCAGGGCACCTGTCGCTGGAGCGCCAAGCAACTGCGGGCGTTGAACGAGCTGCCCACGCTGCTGCTGGTGGCCGCCGTGCTCCTGGTGGTGTTCAAGAACCAGTTCCCCACGGCGTGGGCCACCTGGTTTCAGGTGGCCCTGGTGGTGGCCAAGGCGGCATCGATCCCGTTCTATTCCCGCAGGCGCCGGCTGCGCGCCGAAGCCCTTGCTCTCTCCTCCACCACAAGCCGTGCTTCGTCCTGAAGCCCACCACCACCCCCTGACCCCGATCCTGCGCCAAGTGGGCCCGACCAGTTGCCCGGGGCGCTTCAACTTTCATTGCCACACCCTCTGCAGTGATGGCAGCCTCCAACCCGGCGACCTGGCCTCCCAGGCGGTGCGTCTCGGCCTGGAGCATCTGGCGATCACCGATCACCACAGTGATGGGGCCTTCGCCCTGGCCCAGGCCTGCTTTGAGGCCCAGGCCGCCGAGGGACACACGGTTCCCCGCCTCTGGCGGGGCGTGGAGATCAGCGCCCTGCTGGAGGGCTGCTTGGTGCATGTGTTGGCCCTGGGCTTTGACAGCCCGTCTCCCCCGCTGGTCCCCTATCTGCAGGGGGCCGCGGTGGTGGGAGCGGCCCTGCGGGCTGAAGCCGTGGTGGCGGCGATCCAGGCGGCGGGGGGGCTGGCCCTGTTGGCCCATCCAGCCCGCTACCGCCTGTCCCACCAGCGCCTGATCGCCGCTGCGGCCGAGCTCGGCTTTGACGGGGCCGAAGCTTGGTATGACTACGACATGCAGGGGCGCTGGGCGCCAACGCCCCTGGTCTGCGAGGCGATCGCCGCCGATCTGCGGCAGCGGGGCCTGTTGCTGAGTTGCGGCACGGATACCCATGGTCTGGAGCTCAACGGCCGCTAGGGTTTGCTGACGTTGTCCTCACAGCCAGATGGGTCTGTTCGATCGACTGCTTGGAAACCGCGGTGCCGGCGCCGCCGGGAAGCAGGGTGTGAAGGTGGCCGGCTCGGCCGCGGAAGCCAACCCGCAAAAAACCGACAACACCTATTTCCTTGACGCGGATGCCTCCAGCACCCTCGGCGATGTGAATTTCATGCGGCGCTCCAATACGATCCGCCACACCTTCCCCGGCAATGCGGACAGCCCCGGAGAAAAGGAAATGGTGGCTGAGGTGGCCTCCATGGAGGCCCGCCTGGAGCGCATGACCCCCGGTCTGGCGGGCACCGCCACCGAAACCACCACCGAGGTCAACCTGACCGGTGGCATCCCCAAACCGGTGAAGAAAACCTTCGCCCAGCAGATGTCTCCCTCCCAGCTGGCGGAGCGCCTCAAGGGAGCGGCGGTCAGTGGCGTGAACAGTCCCGGGGCACCGGCCACCACGCGCAAAACGGCGAAGTCAGCGGGGGCGTCCGCCTCCAGCCCCGCGGCGGGCAAGCCCGGCGCCATCGATCCCTTCAAGGCCATGGCCAAGGACCTCAACAGCTGAGTTCCACCGGCCAGGGTCAACCCGGCTCGATCCGGGCCTCACTGGAGAGCACCAGCTGGCGCAGATGCTCCAGCTGCTCCGGGGAGGCCCCCTCCCACAGGCCGCGGTGATGGGCTTCCAGCAACCGTTCTCCCATATCCCTCAGGGCCCATGGGTTGGCCTGCCGCAAAAAATTCAGGTTCTCCTCCCGTAACCAGTTGTCACAGATCGCCCCGTAACTCCAATCCGGCACGCGCCCCGTACTGGCGTCATAGGCGAAGAGGTAGTCGAGGCTGGCCGCCAGCTCAAAACCGCCTTTGTAGCCATGGCGCCGCATGCCTTCCAACCAGCGGCCATTGAGCAAGCGGGAGCGAATCACCTTGTCCAGTTCCTTTTCCAGACGGTGGACACGGGGCCGCTGGGGGCGGGAATGGTCGCCAAACCAGAGAGCGGGGCGCTCGCCCCTGAGCTGCTCCACCGCCGCGCTCAAGCCGCCCTGGAACTGGTAATAGTCGTCCGAATCCAGCAGATCGTGCTCGCGGTTGTCTTGGTTGTGCAGCACCACCTGAACCGCTGAGAGACGGTTCACCAGGCCCGCTGGATCCCGCACCGCCACCACTTCGGCGCCGGGGTCCGATTCGCTGCTGTCATACCGCCAGCCGCTCCAGGCCAGGAAGGCAGCAGCCAGGTCGCCACGCTCCTCCCATTGGCCACTGTCGATCAGGGCCTGCAGGCCCGCTCCATAGGCCCCCGGCGCGGAGCCGTACACCCGGCCCCAGGACTCCCCGGCCCGCGCCCGGGCCGCCAGCGGGTTGAGGCACGCTTCTTCCGGCAAGGCCGCCACGAGTCGGCAGGCTCGGTTGAACCACTGCACCAGCTGGGGGAAGGCATCGCGAAACAATCCCGAGATGCGCAACGTCACATCCACCCGCGGTCGGCCCAAGACCGAAACCGGCAGCACCTCCACATCCACCAGGCGCCGTGTCGGTCCATCCCAGCAGGGCCGCACCCCCATCAGGGCCAGGGCCTGGGCAAGGTCCTCGCCGCCGTTGCGCATTGTCGCCGTGCCCCACACCGACAAGGCAAGCGTGACCAGATCCTCCCCCTCCTCCATCCGGTGTTGCTCCAGCAGCAGCTCAGCGCTGCGCCGCCCCAGGTCCCAGGCCGCCTCCGTCGGCAGGGCGCGCAGATCGACGCTGTAAAAATTCCGCCCGGTCGGCAATACCTCCGGCCGACCCCGGCTGGGGGCTCCAGAGGGGCCTGCCGCGATCCGTCGCCCGGCCAGCCCCCGCAGCAGGGCCTGCCGCTCGGCGGAGGCACAGGCCAACAGGTTGGGCAGCAAGGTGTCCCCCAGCCACCGCAGGCTCTCCTCCAGCGCGGGGCCAGCCTTCAGGGTCGGCGAGCCAGCCTCCAGTCCGAGAAGTTGACGGACCCGGGCCAGGGCCTCCCGCTCCAGCAGGGCCACCCCGTCACCCACATGGCGCAGCCCACCGCCCGCCTCTCCACACTCCGTCCGCCAGCGCTCCAGGCGGGCGCGGTCTCCTGGAGCGAGCAGGGCCTCCTCCGGATCGCTCCAGGGATCAAGAGCCAATCCCAGATCACGGGCCAGGGCCTGGGTCAGCCCGGGCTGGCCCTCTCGGGGGGCACGGGCGATGGCCAGCAGCAACTCCGCCAGGACGCCCGGCTCCGGGCATTGGCCATAGATGTGCAGCCCCAGGCGGATCTGGGCTTCCTTCAATTCGCAGAGGTAGCCAGCCGCCGCCTCCAGACGGGCCTCCAGCGGATCGCTGAGGGTCGCCCCGCCCACTCCTGCAGCGTCCGCAGCGATCGCGCTGTGCGCGGCGACGTCCCGGGTCGGCGCAGGCAGGCTGAGCTGCCGCAGCAGCTCCTCCAGCCGGGCCCGTAGCGGCATGGCCCGGGCACTGTCCAGCTCGCGGGCCAGCCAGTATTCATCAAGCAGCGCTTCCAGCTGTTGCAAGTCGCTCTCCAAGCCCGCCCGTCCCAAGGGCGGTGTGAGGTGATCGAGGATCACGGCCTGGGAGCGACGCTTGGCCTGGCTGCCCTCGCCCGGATCGTTGACGATGAAGGGGTAGAGATGGGGCATCGGGCCCAGGGCCCATTCCGGAAAGCAGGCCTCACTCAGGCCCACTCCCTTGCCCGGCAGCCATTCGAGATTGCCGTGCTTCCCCACATGCACCACCACCTGGGCTTGGTGCGCCTGCCGAATCCAGAGGTAGTGGGCCAGGTAGGCGTGGGTGGGGGGCAGATCGGGGCTGTGATACGTGCGGCTCCAATCACGCTCGTAGCCACGACTGGGTTGAATCAACAGGGCCACCGCTCCAAAGCGCAGGCCGCGAATCGGAAAGGCGGGCCCTGTGGCTCCGCTGATGAGCCCGCCGTCCCGCTCCGGTGGCCCCCATGCCGCCTCCAGGGTCTGCCGCCCGGTCTCCGGCAGCGTGGCGTACCAGTCCTGATAAGTCGTCAGAGGCAGGTCAGCCAACGCCGGACGATGATCGCTTTCCGGGTCATTGGTGCGTCCCCCCAGCAGGGAGCGCATCAAGGCGTCCCCATCCGGGGGCAATGGCTCCCTGCCCACGTCGTACCCCTCCCGCCGCAAGGTATGGAGCAGGGCGGCGGTGCTGGCTGGGGTGTCTAGCCCCACCCCATTGGCCAGTCGCCCGTCACGGGTGGGGTAGTTGGCCAAGACCAGGGCAAGGCGGCGCTCCGCCTCCGGGGTCTGGCGCAAGACCAACCAGCGGGCGGTCAGCTCCACCACCCAGGCCAAGCGCGAGGGATCAGGCTGCAGGATCGTCAGTCGCTCGGCCGCGGGAAGGCCATCCACCCTCGGCGGCAGAGACTCCCGGAAGGCTCCAACACGGGTTGTCAGACGGCCATCCAGCTCTGGCAGCGCCACCTGCAGGGTTAGATCCTGGGGGCCCAGCCCCACGGAACCGCGGGCCCAGCGCTCTCGGGAGGTGCTGCTGGTGAGAAGTTGAAGCACCGGCACATCCAGACGCTCCCACAGCGGCGCCCCCAGCCCTGCTTCCGCAAAGGACACCGAGGCGAAGGAGGTCGAGCAGATCACCGCTGCCACCGCTTCCTTCTCGAACCAATCCCCCACGCCCGCCTGCACGGCCGGATCCCGCAAGCCACTCACCCAGAGCGCCCGCGGACACAGGCCCCGATCCCGCAATGCCGTCAACAGGGCCTCCATCAAGGCGGTGTCTCCTGCTTGGCGCAGGGCCCGATACAACACGACCCCCACCCGCGGACCGGGATCAGCCCGCCAGTCGTGGGGCAGGGGATCGGCCTCTGGAAGGGGGGTGGGGGGAGGGGGAAGGCGGCCGGCCAGCAGCGCTTCCAGGGCCTCCACCACCAACGCCAGATTGGCGGCTCCCCCGAGCCGAAAACAGGCGGCCAAGGCGAGGTTGAGGGATGGAGGCACGCTGGCCAAGGAGGCCAGGAGCGCGTCTTCCTCGGGGGTGCCCGCCAGGATCAGCAGCTGACGGGAGGGGCCGGCCTGTTGCCAATGCCGCAATCGCTCCAGGCCATAGCTCCAATGGCCGCGGCCACCGAGCAGACGCACCAGGAGAATCCGGGTGGAGTCGAGGGCGTCGCGGATGTAGTGATCGATGACCGCCGGATGGGACAAGCTCGCCAAGGGCACGCCTCGCAGGCTGTGCCGGAGGGGAGAGGCCCGCTGCCGCAGCACCCGCTCCAAAGCGAGCAGATCGGTGGGTGCGCTGCTGAGCAGCACCACCTGCGCCGGTGCATGGCTGATCAGCGGCGCCCCCTCCCCCTCCAGGTCTCCGGGGCTTGCGGTGGTGGCCAAACGATGCATTTGCCCATCCTGCTGGCTGCGGTGAGAAGATCGGGCCAACTTGACTGGCCCGATGCACCAGTTTCTCCCGTTCGCCTGGTTTGGCGGCAGATGCGTGCCCTTTGCCGAGGCCACACTCTCCGTGGCCACCCACGCACTCCATTACGGCACCGGAGCCTTCGGTGGCATGCGGGGTCTGCCGAATCCGGAGGACCCCACCGAGATGCTCTTGTTCCGAGCGGATCGCCATGCCCGCAGGCTCAGCCAGAGCGCCAAGTTGCTGCTCACCGAACTGAGCGAGGAGACGGTTCTGGAGGCGATCCGGGCCTTCATCGCGGCCAACCGCCCAAGCAAACCGTTTTACATGCGACCGTTTGTCTACACCAGCGGCCTTGGTATCTCACCACGTCTTCACGATGTGGTCACAGATTTTCTAATTTATGGCATTGAGATGGGAGATTACCTCTCTCCAGAAGGCGTCTCCTGCCGTATCAGCAGCTGGACGCGACAGGAGGACCGCTCCCTGCCCCTGAGGGGTAAGATCAGCGGGGCTTACATCACCAGTTCATTGGCCAAGACCGAAGCGGTCAAGAGCGGTTTTGACGAAGCTTTGTTGCTCAATAGCCGCGGCAAGGTGAGTGAAGCCAGTGGCATGAACTTATTCATTGTGCGCGATGGAAATCTCATCACGCCAGGAGTCGATCAAGACATTCTCGAGGGCATTACCCGTGCCAGTATTCTTGAACTGGCACCGACGCTGGGAATACCGGTGATCGAGAGAGCTGTAGACAAAAGTGAGTTGTTCATTGCCGACGAAGTGTTCCTCAGCGGCACGGCCGCGCGCATCACGCCGGTGCGCTGCGTGGAAACCACGGAACTGCCCACCAAGCGGCCATTGATGGAACGGCTGAGAGATCGGATCACAGCGATCACGGAAGGGCGCGATCCGAGTTATGAACACTGGGTGACTCGGATCAGGATTCAAGGGTGATGCTGGCCACTGCAACGCCATCGCGGCAAACGCAGCGGATGGGTTTTCTGGAGCGGCTGCACAGCCCTGAGCGACCTGTTCTGGTGTTTGACGGAGCCACCGGCACCTCTCTGCAACTGCTCAACCTGACGGCAGAGGATTTCGGCGGTGTGGCTCTGGAAGGTTGCAATGAGCAGCTGGTCTTCACCCGGCCAGATGCCGTGCAGATGGTCCATCGCCAGTTTCTGGAGGCGGGCTGCGATGTGATCGAAACCGACACCTTCGGGGCCACCTCCATTGTTTTGGCGGAATACGGTCTGGAGGATCAGGCCTTTGCCATGAATCAACGGGCCGCCGAGCTGGCACGGGAGCTGGCCGATGCCTACAGCACGCCGGAGAAGCCCCGCTTCGTGGCAGGCTCCCTGGGTCCAACGACCAAGTTGCCCACGCTGGGCCACATCGCCTTTGACAGCCTCAAAGCGGCGTTTCAGGAGCAGGCGGAGGGATTGCTGGCTGGCGATGTGGATCTGCTGATCGTGGAGACCTGTCAGGACGTGCTGCAGATCAAGGCGGCCCTGATGGGTATCGAGGCGGCCTTTGTGCGCCAGGGCAGACGGTTGCCCCTGATGGTTTCTGTGACCATGGAAACCACCGGCACAATGTTGGTCGGCTCCGATATCGCCGCAGTGGTAGCGATCCTGGAACCATTCCCGATCGATGTGCTGGGTCTGAATTGCGCGACGGGTCCAGAGCAGATGAAAGAACATATTCGCTATCTCAGCGCCCATAGTCCTTTTGTGGTCAGTTGTATTCCCAATGCGGGTTTGCCGGAAAATATCGGCGGTGTCGCCCATTACCGGCTGACACCAGTGGAATTGAAGATGCAGCTGACACATTTTGTTGAGGATTTGGGTGTGCAGGTGATTGGTGGTTGCTGTGGTACCACGCCTGCTCATATCGCCGCCCTTGTGGAGATGGGCAAGAATCTCAAGCCCGCTCCAAGGGAGGTGCGCGGCACGGATGGCGCGCACCTCCCCCGCCCGCCCCGTCTGCCCTTCCACTACGAGCCTGCGGCCGCCTCGATCTATGGCGTCACCCCTTACCACCAAGATCAATCGTTTCTGATCATTGGTGAACGGCTCAATGCCAGTGGCTCGAAGAAGGTGCGTGAGTTACTGAATGCGGAAGATTGGGATGGATTGGTTGCTGTAGCCCGGGAACAGGTAAAGGAAAATGCCCATGTTCTCGATGTGAATGTGGATTATGTCGGGCGTGATGGAGAGAAAGACATGCACGCTTTGGTGAGTCGCTTGGTCACCAACGTCAACCTTCCCTTGATGCTGGATTCGACCGAATGGCAAAAAATGGAGGCGGGTTTGAAGGTGGCGGGAGGAAAATGTATTCTCAATTCCACGAATTACGAAGATGGCGATGAGCGCTTCTTCAAGGTCTTGTCTCTTGCACGAGATTACGGTGCGGGTGTCGTTGTCGGCACCATTGATGAAGAAGGCATGGCTCGCACCGCCGAGCGGAAGTTCGCCATTGCCCAACGCGCCTATCGCGATGCCTTGGAGTATGGGCTGCCGCCCCATGAAATTTTCTACGATCCCCTCGCTCTTCCCATCTCCACCGGCATTGAGGAAGATCGGGGCAATGCGAGGGCCACGATTGAGGCCATCCGACAAATCAGAGAAAACATTCCGAATGTTCACATCTTGCTTGGTGTCAGCAATGTCAGCTTTGGTCTGTCCCCAGCGGCACGCATTGTTCTGAATTCAGTTTTTCTTCATGAATGCTGTCAAGCTGGCATGGACGCGGCCATCATCAGTCCAGCCAAAATTCTGCCCCTGGCAAAGATCACGCAGGAGCAACAGGAGGTCTGTCGTGATCTGATTGATGATCGGCGACGCTTTGATGGCGATATCTGCACGTACGACCCCCTGACGGTGCTCACCACCATGTTTGAGGGGGTTTCCGCCAAAGAAGCGCGAGCATCGGGGCCCTCCCTGGCGGATCTGCCGATTGAGGAGCGCCTCAAACAACACATCATCGATGGCGAGCGCATCGGTCTTGACCAAGCTTTGGATCAAGCTTTGCAGAGTTATCCTCCCCTGCAAATCATCAACAGCTTTTTGTTGGATGGCATGAAGGTGGTGGGTGATCTCTTTGGTGCCGGTCAAATGCAGCTGCCCTTCGTGCTGCAGAGCGCAGAAACGATGAAGGCCGCGGTCGCCCATCTGGAGCCCTTCATGGAGAAGGTGGAAAGTGAAAAGTCGAGCAAAGGTAAACTGTTGATCGCCACTGTAAAGGGTGACGTACATGATATCGGCAAGAATCTGGTTGACATCATTCTCACCAACAACGGTTATCAAGTCATCAACCTTGGCATCAAACAAACCGTCGAGGCCATCGTTGAAGCACAACAGAAGCATCAGGCTGATTGCATTGCCATGAGTGGTCTGCTGGTCAAATCCACCGCCTTCATGAAAGACAATCTTGAAACCTTCAATGCCGTCGACATCCAGGTGCCTGTGATCCTCGGTGGTGCGGCTCTCACGCCTCGTTTTGTACATGGAGACTGCCGTGCGGTGTACCGGGGTCAGGTGATTTATGGCCGGGATGCTTTTGCGGACCTGCGCTTCATGGATGCCTTGATGGAGGCCAAGGCCGCTGATCGCTGGGATGACCTGCAGGGATTCCTCGATGGCCCTCCGGAGGGACTGCAGTGGGGAGAGACGCCCGCGGCGAAAGACGAGGCCGCCCCCGCAGCGCAGGACCCGTCCGTGGTGGCCTCCGTGGAGGAGCCGGAGCCGACGGGGCCCGCGCTGGCCGAGATCAACAACTCCCACCGCTCGCAGATGGTGCCCGAGGAAGCGGCCTTGCTTCCGCCCTTCTGGGGAAGCCAGGTGATTGACGAAGAGAGGATTGATCTGCGGGAGGTGATGGCCTATCTCGACCGCAATGCTTTGTTTGCAGGGCAATGGCAGTTGCGCAAAACCCAGGAGCAGTCCCGTGAGGCCTACGACGCCATGCTCCAGGCCAAGGCCGAGCCCGTGCTGCGCCATTGGTTGCAGCGCTGTCTGGAGGACCAGCTGTTGAGCCCGCGGGTGGCCTACGGCTATTTCCCTTGCGCCCGAGAGGGGAACAGCCTGCTGGTCTTCGACCCCGCTCCCCTCAGCAGCGGCGCTGAGCCGACAGGGGCGACAACTCTGCTCGGACGTTTCCTGCTCCCCCGTCAGAAGGGCGGCAATCGTTACTGCATCGCTGATTTCTATCGTGATCTGCGCCTTGCCGATACGGGCCAGCCGATGGCGACGGATGTGCTGCCGATGCAGGCCGTGACGATGGGAGAGAAGGCAACCAGCTTTGCCCAATCCCTGTTTCGCGCCGATCAATACACTGACTATCTCTATTTCCATGGTCTGGCCGTGCAGATGGCCGAGGCCCTTGCCGAGTGGACCCACGCGCGCATTCGTGCCGAGCTTGGATTTGCCGCCCAGGAACCCCAATCCCTGCGCGATGTCCTGGCGCAACGCTATCGGGGAAGCCGCTATTCCTTCGGCTATCCCGCCTGTCCCAACGTGGCCGACTCCCGCCAACAGCTGGACTGGTTGGGTGCCGAGCGCATTGGCCTGTCCATGGATGAAAGCGATCAGCTCGATCCTGAACAGAGCACCACAGCCCTGGTGGCCCTGCACAGCAAAGCCCGCTATTTCAGCGCCTGAGCGCCGTGGCAGGCTGGTCAGGCCTGATCGTTCTCCCCTGCCATGGCTCTTTCTGGCCCCGATGCCATCGACCAAGCGATCGCCGCGGGCATCGACCTCGACGGTTCACCGCTGCCTGAGCCGATGCAGGCCTTGTATCGCGAGGTGATGGCCAAAGAAAATGCACGACCCCGCAGTGGTGTCAGAAAATCCATGCGCAACCGCATTGTGCGTAGCGGCGCAAAGCACTACAGCCAGGACGACCTGGACGCGCGCCTGAAGGCGGCTGGCTGGGAGGGGTTGAAGGCCAAGGAAATCGCCTTTTTTTACGCGGAATGAGGCCAGGGGAGGGCCGCCGCGTGGGGCCTCAGGTGCAGAGCTCTTCCAGGGTGTCGATCACCTCCTGCTGGAAATCGTCCATGTCATCGGAATCGCTCAGGTCGATGCCCTCGCCAGCGGCGTTTTGGATGAGTTCTTGGAAATGGAAGGCTCCCTCGCCATGGGCGAGAAATTCAACAGCCGAGGACTCACCGCTTTCCTTGAAGGCGTCGCAGAGGGCGAGGAAAGCGGCGTCTTCGGTGAAATCCCAGCTCATGAAGGGGGTGGTGCTAGACGACCTTTAACGCCTCCCCCCCGCGACTCGTCAACCACTTGTATGGATTTTGTGCGCTTCCTCCCGCAGACTTTCGCCAGCTCCCTCGCCCGTTCCCAGTGACAGCACGTTTCCGCGAGCCTTCCTCCCCAGCCCTCAACGTCTTGGGGGAACCCCTTGCCAGCTGCGGTTGTGAGCCGATGACCGGCTGGTTTCGCGATGGGTCTTGCCGCACCAACGGGGCCGATCTTGGGCGTCACACGGTCTGTTGCGTTGTCAGCGCGGGGTTCTTGGCCTACAGCCAGG
The DNA here is from genome assembly GCA_046340795.1 of Cyanobacteriota bacterium. GTDB lineage: Bacteria > Cyanobacteriota > Cyanobacteriia > PCC-6307 > Cyanobiaceae > Cyanobium. The sequence continues at coordinate 16,132 of JBKDSV010000001.1, forward strand.
CCCAGGGCAATGACCTCAGCACCCCGGCTCCCGCCTACGGCTTTCCAGGGCTCAAGCCCGGGGATCACTGGTGTGTGTGCGCGGCGCGCTGGTTGCAGGCCCATGAAGACGGCATGGCTCCCCCCGTCAGGCTGGAGGCCTGCGAGGTGTCCAGCCTGGAGGTGATCCCTCTGGAGGTGTTGCGGGCCAACGCGGCCTGAGGGCGGGGGCAACCCTGGCCGCCGCATCGGCCTCCCCGGCGCTACCAGGGAATGGGCTGGCCGTCCCAGGCGAGAAAGGCGCCGGAAGTCTCTGGCGTCTGGCCCTCCAGCACATCCAACAGGTGCGCCGCGGCCCGCTCCGGCGCAAACAGATTGGACGCGGCCACGCCGGCACGAAACGGGGCTGACAGGGCGGTGGCCGTGGTGCCGGGGTGAAGCAGGGTGACGCAGGCCAGGGGCAGGCGCCGCCGCCATTCCAGAGCCAGGGTGCGCAGGAGCTGGTTCTGGGCGGCCTTGGCGCCCCGGTAGGCATACCATCCCCCCAGCCGGTTGTCAGCGATGCTCCCCACCCGGGCGGACAGGCTGGCCAGGTGAACAGGTTCCTGCCGGGGCAGGGCCGCTTCCACCGCCTGGGCCAGCAGGAGCGGGCCCCAGGCATTGACCGCAAAGCTGCGCCGCAAGGCTTCCGCTGTCACCTGAGACAGGCGTTTTTCCGGTTGCAGTCCCTGCCCGTGCAACACCCCCGCAGCGCAGATCACCAGCCGCAGGGGAGCCAGGTCGCGCACCACCCGTTGGCCGAACGCCTCCAGGCTGGCTGCATCCTCCAGATCCAGGCGCAGTTCGCCCTGGCTGCGGCCAGCTGACCAGAGGCGCAGCTGCGGAGCCCGCTCCGGCAAGGCCGCCAGCAGGGCCTGGCCCAGGCCTCCCGTCCCCACCACCAGCGCGTGCCCCCGCCACTGGCTCCAGGGTCGAGGCGAGTCAGCGGCGCTGACCGACACAGGCAGGGGAGCAGCTTGTCGCATGATGGCAGCTGCTCGCCTCGGGGGACGGCACACTGCGGATCACGCTGTTGGGGATGGGGGCCTGGGGCAGCACCCTCGCTGAGCTCTGGCAAGCCAAGGGCCATGTGCTGACCACCTGGAGTCGTCGCTGGGGCGGGGATCCCGGGGATGCCTTGCTGGAAGCCGAGCTGGTGGTCTCGGCGGTGGCGATGGCTGCCATTCCCGAGCTGGCCAGCCGCCTGGCATCCCGCTGGCCAGCCAACGTGCCGCTGTTGAGCTGCAGCAAGGGTCTCGATCCCCAGGACCTCTGCGGCGCCAGCGAACTCTGGAGTCGGCCCTTGCCCGGTGTGCCGCTGGCTGTCCTCATCGGCCCCACTCTGGCCACGGAACTGGCCCGAGGCCTGCCCGCGGCGAGCGTGATCGCCTGTCGCGACAGGAGCCTCGCCCAACGGCTGCAAAGCGAGCTGCGCACCTCCCACCTGAGGCTCTACACAAACCAAGATCCGCTGGGTACGGAGATTGCGGCGGCTCTTAAAAATGTGATGGCCATCGCCTCTGGCATCAGTGATGGTCTTGGACTCGGCGCCAATGCCAAAGCCTCGCTCCTCTGCCGTGGCCTGGCCGAAACCGGCCTGGTGTTGCAGGCTTTGGGTGGCCAACCGAGCACCCTGTACGGCCTGGCCGGTCTGGGAGATCTGTTGGCGACGGCCAACAGCAGTCTGAGTCGCAACTACCGCTTTGGCCTGCTGCTGGCGGAGGGAAGGAGCGCGACGGAGGCCGAGCAGGAGATCCAGGCCACCGTGGAGGGGCCCAGAACGGCCCGGGCCGCCTTGACGCTGGCTGACAGGGAGGGCTGGTCGCTGCCCATCTGCCGCCAGGTGGTGGAGGTGTTGGAGGGACGCCTCAGTGCTCCCCATGCCGTGCAAGCACTGATGGAGCGAGAGCCACGACCGGAGCAGCCGCAGTGGTGAGGGGCCTGCCCGCTGTGCTGGTGGAGGCGTTCAGCGAAACGCCTCTGGGGGGCAATGGCGCCGCGGTGGTCTTGCTGCACCAGGCGGTTCCGGCCACCTGGATGCAACGGGTGGCCGGAAGCTTGCGGCAATCGGAAACCGCCTTTCTGCTTCCTCGACGCGACGGTTGGGCCCTGCGTTGGTTCACCCCACTCCAGGAGGTGTCCCTCTGCGGCCACGCCACCCTCGCCGCCCTGCTCGCCCTGGGCCACTGGCGCCTGGTGCCGGAGGGAGGAGGCACCACCTTCCACACCCGCAGCGGTCCCCTGGCGGTGGCCCTCTGCAGCCCGACGGAAGCCGCAGTGGCTGGTCACTCCCCCCTTGGCCAGCTGGAGCTGCCCCACCTCCCCCTGCAGCCCCTGGAGCCGCCGCAGGCTCTGCTCCGCCTGCTGCGGGAGCGGCACCAGCTGACGCCTCAGGCCTGCTGGTCGTCGACCTTGGGCTACCAGGTGGCGCTGCTCCCCCCCTCGGCTCCCCTGGCCCATCTGCGACGGCTGGCGGACGGACTGCCGGCCTCCTCCAGGGGGGGGCTTGTGCTGATGCAGGCCCTGCTTCCTGCCGCGGAGGGGGCTCTTCAGGAGGGGAGCCCTCGCGTGGCGGGCCAGCCGGCGGATTATCAGCTGCGCTTTTTCGCTCCTGGCCTGGGCATCGATGAAGATCCGGTCACGGGCTCGGCCCATGCCCTGGTGGCGCCCTTCTGGATGGCGAGGCTTCAACGCCCCCGTGTGGTGGGCTGGCAATGTTCCGACCGTCCGGGGGGGATGGTGTGTGAGGCGGGTTCTTCAGGCATGATCCGCCTGACGGGTTCAGGGCATCTTCTGTGGGAGGGAACATTGCGGGACGAGCCCGAACCTGGCTGCGCGGCCGGCGTCCCCGTGGCTTCTCCCGACTCCTCCCCGGCCTGCGGGGATTGGGATCAGGCCTGCGGTCTCTAGGTGGCCAGGCCCTCCACCATCCGTTTCTGCGGGCCACACCCCTGGCCCTCTCCGCCGTTGGTGTGGGCTTCGCCTCCCAATCTCTGCTGCGCCCGCCCGTCAGCGCTGGCCAGCAAGACGTGCTCGATGCCTTGTTGGCCACGCCGCCTGGCCCGTCGGATGCCGCAGCCCGGCTGAGCCGCCTCTCTGGATCCCAGAGTCCTTCACGGCCAGCGGAGACGTCCATGGCCCTGCAAGCGCGCCGGATCGGGTCCCCTGCCGCAGGGGACCCCATGGGCGAAGCGGCGGCCGGCACAGCGGTGAATCTGGAGATTCGGGTGGCTTTGATGAAACTCTCTTCCCAGCCCAGTCTCGGCGGGGAGGGCGCCTGGCGGGTGGTGACTCGGGAGGGCCAGGTGCTGCGCCAGGGGCTCAGGGGCGGCGGCCGCAACGGGGAAGAACTGCTGGGTCCCCTGGCGGAGGTGTGGATCGAAAGCGAAGACGGCAGCCCCCTGCGAGCGGATGGCCGCTCCTATGCCGGCCGCTTTCGCGTGCTGCGGGCCGCGGCTGGCATCCAGGTGGTCAATCACTTGCCCCTGGAGAGCTATATCAGCTCCGTGGTTGGCGGCGAGATGCCGAGCGGCTGGAGCATTGAAGCGTTGCGCGCCCAAGCCGTTGCGGCCCGCTCCTACGCCATGGCCCACATGGCACGACCCGCAAGCGATCACTGGCATCTGGGGGACACCACCCGCTGGCAGAACTACGAGGGGTTGAGCAGCGTCAGTCCGCCCACCCTCCAGGCCACAAACTCCACAGCGGGAGTCATTCTCAGCTACCAGGGAGGCATTGTGGAAAGCCTTTATGCCGCCACCCAGCAAATCGTCGATGAAGCCCATGGCCATCTCGGAGCGAGCATGAGCCAGACCGGTGCCCAGGAGCTGGCGCAGCAAGGGCTCCGCTTCAACGAGATTCTCGCCCGCTATTACCAGGGTGCCTCCCTGGCCAGGCTGCAACTCGGTGCGCGCTGAACGCTACTGGCGACAGGCCAGGGCCGTTTCTGAGCGGGCTCTGGAAACGGGCGACCTCCTTCCCTTGCGCACCTCCGATTTGAGGCTGCCGGGTCTGCCCCCGTTCCTGTTGCGTCGTCTGGAGGGATCGCCGCCACGCCATCTCTCCCGGGAGGGTCCCAAAGCCAATCCCTTTCTTCCCTGGGAGACGCCCTTGGAGGTTGGCCAGCTCCAGCGGAGCCACGCCTTGATCCTCAACAAATACCCCGTGCAGCCTTGCCATTTGTTGCTGATCAGCCAGGGCTGGCAGCCACAAAACGGCTGGCTGTCGCAGGTCGATTGGCAGGCTGTGGCCCATGTGGCGGCAGACACCGGTGGGCTCTGGTTCTTCAACAGCAGCTCCACAGCAGGCGCCAGCCAGCCCCATCGTCACCTGCAGCTGTTGCCACGCCATCCCGGGGAGGCCAGCTGTCCCCTCGCTGCCCTGCTCCAGAGCCAGCTCCAGGAGCGGCAACCCATCTGGCCCTGGCACTATGCGTTGAGTCGTCGTTGGGATCCGCTGGAAGGGCGGGATCTTCAGCCCCTGTATCGAGAGCACGCGGCACGTCTTGATCTGGGGAACCCTGACGGAACCGGGGCACCCCGCCATGCCTACAACCTGGTGTTTGATGACGCGTGGTTTCTGACGGTGCGTCGCGTCAGGGAACACTGCGCGGGGTTCAGCGTCAATGGTCTGGGATTTGCGGGATTTTTGCTGTGCACCGCCCAGTCCGACCTGGGCTGGCTCCAGGGACATGGACCCTGGAGCCTGCTGGCCGCTGTGGCGGCCCGTCCGCCCGCTGACGACAGCGCTCCTTGACAGCGGCTTCGGCCGGAGAGGGGATCAAGGGGCGCAGGGGGCGGTTGAAAAAATCACGTGTTTTCACGCTTGCCAAGCCAGCGAATTGCGGCTGAGCTGAAAGGAGAGCCTGGATCCCGCTCCCCGCTGGGTGGGGCCCCAGTGCTCGGTGCTGACAACCCTTGAACACGCTGGACCCATGAACCCCTGCACCGGTCTCCCACCCCGCCCCCCAGCCATCCGCCATGGACGCAGGACGGAGGCGTCCCTTGCCTTGCAACGCCGCAACGGCCTGGTGGAAGCCCATCGCCACCTTGTGCCTCCCTTGGCGGGGCACTACTGGCGTTGTTGCCAAGAGCCCCGCGAGGACCTGATCCAGGTGGGCCTGCTGGGTCTGATCCGCGCTGCGGAGCTGTATCGCCCCACCCAACAGACTCCCTTTTCGGCCTTTGCCCGTCCCCACATCCGCGGTGCGATCTTGCACTACCTGCGCGATGTTGCGGCCACCGTGCGCCTACCGCGGCGTCAGTGCGAGTTGCAGACCCGTCTCGCCCGTCTGGAGGAACAGCTGGCCAGCCAGTCCGGGGGCCAGTCCCGCAGCGAGGAAGAGCTGCTCAGCCAGCTCGGTATCAGCAAGGAGCAGTGGCGCCTCCTGCACCGTCACAGACAGCTCTGCCGGCCGGCTCCTCTGGACGCGGAGCTGCTGGATCAACTGGCCACCCCGGTGGAGGACCCCCGGGAGGAGGACGATGACACCCTCGCGCGGGTGGAAGGCCTTTTGGCCGCCCTGGACCCGCGCAGCCGGCAGGTGCTCTATTGGGTGGTGGTGCAGGGATGGAGCTATCGCCGGGCCGCGGCGGCCCTTGCGGTGAGCGCGATGACCGTGCACCGTTGCCTCCACAAGGGTCTGGCCACGCTCCGTGAACAGCTCAAGCAGGTCGATGGGGCCGGGGTCGGGGCCGGCGGTAGAACGCTCAGCTCTGGGCCGCGGCCTGGTCGCGCTCCATCTGCCGCTCAAGGGTGGCCATCGCGGCATTCACCGCCGCCAGCTGCCTCTCCAGCCCGTCTCGCCAGAAGGTGAGCATGCGCAGCTTGCGTTCCTGATAGCGGCGCCGGCTGGAGGCTGACTCCTCCGCGACAGGACAGCCGCATCCAAGGGGTGAGAACATGGAGGGAGGAAGGGATCTGCTCAGGTTCTAGCCAGCCTGATCAATCCCCCGAGACCGAACCACTGGATTTTCCGGCAGGTTGGGCGAGAGCAGCCATGATGCGCTGCTCCACAGCAACTGTTTTTCTGGCCTGCAGTGCTCGCGGCTTTCGATCCCTCTCCACCCCGCTTGCTCCCTGGCCTGGCCTTGGGGGGTCTGCTTTTGTTGGCACCCAATGCCCATGCCCAGTCCTATGTGGCGCTGATGGAGGGCCAGCGGGCCATTCCCCTGCGGGGACGGTTCAACACGGTGCCGGTGTTGCACTCCAACCAGCCGGAGGAGGTGGAGGGGCCGGGGGTACTGATCAGCACGGTTCCGGGGGTGGCGATTGCGGCGGAGACGGGCATGGCGGTGGAGATGCCTGCCTACACCTTCAACGGTGATTTCGGCCTGCACCTGCACCACAAGTATTTCCCGCCATACCGCGCCTCCATTTCCCCCTCCCAGCGGCGCGGCGAGCTCACCCTGGCGGCGATTCTCGTCAATCCGAGCAACCAGCCGGTGCGGGTGCAATTCAGTGCCGGGGCCGTGCGCAACAGTTTCGAGGCGCCCTACCTGGCCCAACACCTTTTGGGCGTCAAACCGCTGGGTCCGCGCCCCTGGAATACCGGCCCGGGGGACGCCACCGCAGTCCAGCTGTTGCGAGGACGGCTGGATCCGAAGCTCAGTGAGACGATCACGATCCCACCGCGGGAACGAGTTGTGCTGTTCCAAACGGCGCTGCCTGCCCTGGGCATCGCCAACGCCCTGCTCAAGGGCCGCACGGATGGTCCGCTGCAAATTGCCGTTGTGGCGGCCAAGGATCCCCAGGGGGATGAGGACATCTTGGCTGTGTTGGATCGCCGCCAGCTGGCCCCGGGGCGGGTGTATCTGCAACGGATCGGGGAGATTCAGGCGGGCACGATCTTCTCCAGGGTCGGTGGGGTGGCGATTGGCGATCACTACCAGGCAACCCTCCAGCACGATCTGACCCGCCAGGGCCCCCTGCACGTGCCACTCACCAGCACCAGACGCACCCATTTCGGAACGGGAGACGTGCAAGTGAATCCTTTGGCCACGCGCGTCGTGGATTCCTCCGTGGACAACGTCGGCACCTACGGTGTGCGCTTCGACGTGGATTTGAAGCTGCTCGGTCAAGGTCCCCACGACCTGGTCCTGAGTCACCCCTCACCGGTCGGGGGGCGCCAGTTCACGGCCTTTCGGGGCTCCATGGAAATCCGCACGCCAGAGGGCCTGCAGTCAGTGCATGTGGGGCTGCGCTCGGGACAGAGTCTCTCCCTGGCGTCATTCCAGTTGCAGCCCGATCAGATCACCCCCCTTCGCATCTCCCTGGTCTACCCGGCAGATTCCACCCCCGGCCATCTCCTGAGCGTGGTGCCCTCAGCCCAGCTGGCCCAGTTGCAAGAGCAGGAGCGGCGACAGGAGATGGCCCGACTGAACCGGGGGGTGAACCCCTCGCCCCTCATTCCTCCCGTCCTGGAGGCGCCGCCGCCTCTCAGCCCTGGCGCCGCCCCGCGCCGCTCCGGGCCTTCCACACCAGCCCGCCGGCCAGCTCGTCCAGGTCCTGGTCCCCTCACGCCACCCTCTGACGTGCTGCGCGCCCCCCCCCTGCCGACCTGGCTGCAACCACCGCCGAATCTGCAATCCCCCTTGCCTCCCAGCAATCCGACCAATCCGCTGACGGATCGCTACCGCGAAGCCCTGGAGGCCCAGGAGCAGTTACTGCGCCAGTGGCAAGTGACCCCTTGATTGAGGCCCCTGGGCGCTGCGCGCTCTGCGTGCACGCACATTGATGGCCTGAAACGGGACTGGGGCCCTTCGTTCCAACTGTCAGGCTCGTCTAAGGAGGCTCTGGACAACCCCTCGGCGGCACCTGTGAGAGTGCGGAGCTCCCAGTTGGTGCAAGGGAAAGCTTCCACCGGTGACCGGTTGTCCAGAGCTTCCCCAAGGCACCTGGTGAACCAGGACCGCTTGTGAACCATCCTCTCGTGAGGGTCGCCGTCCTCTTGTGAGGGCGATGGCTGAAGACGTGACAGCCATCGCCCCCAAAGCAAGGGAGGCTCCGGACAACCCCTCAGCGGCACCCGTGAGAGCGCGGAGCTCCCAGTTGGTGCAAGGGACAGCTTCTACTGGGCACCTCGAAAAATCCCGCCTCCCCCTTGCCTGCCGGAGTGAAATCCCTTCCCTTCACGGACCTCGCTGACCGGTCGCGGCAGGCCAAACGTGATTTTTCGAGGTGTCCTACTGGCGACCGGGTTTGTCCAGAGCTTCCCAAGCAGAAACCGCAAAAAACTCTCGATTTCGGCTGCGCATTCCAGGCCCCCCGCCCCGCTCGGCAAACGACGGACCTGCGCCGACCTGCGCCGATGAGGGGACAGTCAACAGCCCAGATCTTGGCCAATACGCTTGGCCAAGTCCAGAAAGCACCCATTGGCCAACGGCAAAAAGCCAGTTGCCAGCAGCATTTCATTCACCTGCATATCTGTCTTTGACACAGATATGCAAGCCTGCCAGGGGCCTTCAGGCCGCATTCCAGCCGACAGCGGCGTCTGCTCAGGCCAAAACAAAATCGAACGAAGGACGCACGTGGGTCCCCGTTTTGCCTGAGGCCGTCCTCCCCTTGCCCACCCTGGGCCTGGAGAGGGGCTCGCACCGTTGATACAAAATCTCGCATGAGTCGTTTTATAGGACCAATAATAAGACTAATCAAAGATTGGCGAGACTAACTGAAGAGGCGTCGCGCTTCCCCGCAGGCCTATGCGCCCTAATCCGCCAGGCTCTCGTCGGCAGCCCGGATCTTCCTCAAGCCAGACCCGGGAACCAGAGCAGCCAGAACGAGCTCCTCTTGACAACAGGCCGCCTGGCGCCTGGCCGCTACCCCCCCTTGGCAGATCTCAGTCTTCAAGAAAAAGACGCAATTTAAGACCAGATCCAAGTCTGGGACGAGACAAGCAATACGCAATGCAAGTCGCCAGGCTCTCGCCGGCGAGCCTTGGATTCCCGAGCGCCTGACCCTGAGCGCCAAGCCATCCAAGCGGGCACCATCTGCCGCCAAGCCGCGATCCCTCTCCACTTCCTCCCCGGATCTTCTCTTGTTTCTCGGTTAAGACTTGAATTAAGTCTCAAATCAACTCTCAAGCAAGAAAAGCGGAATTCATCGCGTCTCGGCGGTCTGCTCCCTGCCGCTAGCAGGGCTGCCTCAAGGTCAAGTTGAGGTCCCGCAAATGGAGCTGAAGAACGCGGACCGTCCTGGCTGGGCACAAATGACGACGGGTCTGCCGATGGACAGGCGCCCTGATCCCCAGCCTCCACAGGACTTTTGGTCAGCCCTGCTGCCGCCAGAGAGGAGGGCAGCTCGAAACACTCCCTTTTCCCCTCCCATCCCAGAGGCAATCCCTTGCTGCCATGGCTCTTGCTGGCCAACCTCGGCAGGCCAGCGGTGATTTTTCGCGCGGCCTTGAGCTGGGTGCGCATCGTTGGCAAGCTGATGGTCGAGACGGTGCCCCGCCCCAGAGGTCAACGATGGACCCTCTCCAGACAAGCCAGACCATTTCAATCCGGTGAGGCGGGCTGGCGCCAGCCCGCTGTGGATTCCCTCAACGCGCAGCTCTGGGCTTCAAGTGATCGGAGGTGCCAATCTGTCGCCAGCCACCCTGCGCAAAAAATCTTAGCTCTCGCAAATAAGACATGAATCAAGACCTTTTCCGAGTCCAAGAAAAGATATATGAGAGGATCGTTTACTTGGGCCGCTCCTTTAGGGCGCCGCGAAACATCCCCCTTCTTGATTAGGCAGAAAGCTCCGCTCGTGCTCTGGACCAATTCCGAGTCAAGGCTGGGCTTGCCCTCTGTTCCTGCCCGAGTGGCTCGGTTTGGGATTGGCGGAGCTTGCGGCCTCATCCAGTCCCCCTTTCCTCTCCCGTCCCAGAGCGAGCTCCTTTGCCGCCACGGATCGCTCTGGCCAACCTCAGCACGCCAGAATCGATCGTTCGAGGTGCCCTTTCGGGAGGCTCTGGACAACCCCTCAGCGGCACCTGCAAGAGCGCGGAGCTCCCAGTTGGTGCAAGGGGACAGCTTCCACTGGCGACTGGTTCTCCAGAGTCTCCTTAGGGCACCTCGAAAAATTCCGCTTCCTGCTGGCGTCCCGGAGTAAGGTCCCTTGCTCTCACTGACCTCGCTGGCCAGTCGCGGCAGGCCAAACGTGATTTGTCGAGGTGCCCCTTAGTGTGCAGTCCCGCAAATGCGCTTTGGATCCTTCGATGGGTGTCTCGCTTGTAGTCCTTGCTGATGACGGCAGCGAGGCGCACGGACTGAGCCGGGGATGATGCATGAACTTGCGGGGCAGCACATTAGGGCACCTCGAAACATTCCGCTTCCTCCTGGCGTCCCGGAGGAAAGTCCCTTGCTCTCACTGACCTCGCTGGCCAGTCGCGGCAGGCCAAACGTGATTTTTCGAGGTGCCCATTAGCCTTCCAGGCTCTTTTCTGCCGCACCGAACGCCCCCTCCAGACTGGCTCGCGCCCCAGGGCCGATTCAAATCCACGCATCCGTTCAGGCGGCGGGACAACCACCAAGACACCAGCTCCAGCCATCGCTCTTGCCCTGCTCCAGATGGTTTCACTTCAACCAAGCAGGGGCTCTGGGCGCTTCGCTGGCGCGACTTCGGACCCGCAGAAGTCGGATGGGCGCTACCAGTGGCGTCCCGATGCCGCTCAGACGCGATCTCCAGCCACGGAACAGTTGCAAATGCGCCGCTCTTGCTCCAGCTGCTTGCGACGTGACGGTCTTGCCTCCTGAGCTCCCTGGAGTCTCAGTGTGGGACCTAAATCACAAACCAGAGGTTCCGCATCCATCCGGCCAGCTTGAACCACCCCTGGCTCCCGCCCGCTTCCTGGTGCTTGCAACTTGTGGCCAAGCTCTCCTGCCAGCCCGCGCCTCTATCGCCACACTCCGTCCGCCCTTCGAGCTTCACGGGCCTCGGATCGGCGGGGGCCACCAACAGGTCACGACAAAGGTGGATCAGCGGTGGTGACTGGCTGGGGTCTCCAACAGTGTGCGGCGCAGCTCGAAACCGATCGCTGGGATTCAAGTGCTGGTCTGCATGCCCTGAATCAGGAAATCGAAGTAGGGACCTGCCAGGGCCGCGTCTTCGGTGCTGAGCAGAACCAAGGCCGCCTCTTTCATGGTGCGCATCGCCTCCACCATCCCGGGCATGGGCACACCAAGACTGTTGTACATCTCCCGGGCACCCACCAGGCCGATGGCCTGGATCTGCTCTGTGCTTCCCGCCAGCACTCCGTAGGTGACCAGACGCAGATACCAGCTGTAGTCGCGCAGGCACTGGGCCCGTTGTTTCTGGCCGAAGGCATTGCCGCCGGGGGCCACGTAATCGGGCTTGCGGGCAAACAGCTGCTTGGCCGCCTCATCGATGATTTTTTTCTCATTGGCGGTGAGCACCCTCACCACCTGCAGGCGTCGCTCCCCACCGGTGAGAAACTCCACCATCGCGCGCAGCTCGCCGCTGGTGGGATAGCGGAGCTGATCATCGGCCTGGAGGATCAGATCGCGGACGACGCTCATGGCAGCGACCAGAAACCGCAAGATCCTATCCAGAGCAGTGGCGACGAGCGGGGGGCACGGGGTGAAGGTGTAACGCCCCTTTGCAGTTCGCCGCCGGATAGGGTCGAAGCAGGAGACAACACCGATGGCAGGGGACGAGCACGGGCGCAACACCCTCCACGCGCTGAGGATTGACGATCTCACCCGGGAGGGAGTGGGCCTGGGACGGCTTGACGGCCAGGTGATTCTGGTGGCTGGCGCCGTTCCCGGTGACCGCGTGCAGGTGCGGCTCACGCACCACAGCCGGCGCCACGCGGTGGGCACGCTGGTCAGCCTGCTGGAGGCGTCTCCCGATCGTCGCCGTCCCCCCTGCCTCCTGGCGGACCGGTGCGGGGGCTGCACGTTGCAGGCCCTGGACGACCCGGCCCAGGAGCGCTGGAAACAGCAGCTTGTGGCAGAGACCCTGCAACGCCTCGGAGGCGTGACTCTGCCGCCGCGGCCTCTCCTCCCCGCGCCTCACCCCCTGGGCTACCGCAACCGAGCTGTGATTCCCCTGGAACGGGACCGCCAGGGCAAGCTCCGCGCTGGTTACTACCGGCGCGGAAGCCATCAGATCGTCAACATGAATCGCTGCCCTGTGCTCGATCCCCGGCTGGACGCCATGATCGCCCCCCTCAAGGCCGATCTGGAAGCCAGTGGCTGGCCGGTCGATCGCCACGGCGCCGCGGGACAGCCCGGAGCGGGCCTGCGCCATCTGGCCCTGCGCATCGGGCGGCGCAGTGGCGAACGGCTCCTCACCCTTGTGGCAAGCCAGGCGGAGCTGCCAGGCCTGCGACAGCTGGCGACCCGCTGGATGGAGCGTTGGCCGAATCTGGTGGGCGTGACGCTCAACCTGCAGCCGCGGCCTGATAATCGCCTCTTCGGGAGCGACAACCACACCATCTGCGGGCGCGACTGGCTGGTGGAATCCTTTGCGGGAGTGGAGCTGCAGATCGGGCCAGACACCTTTTTCCAGGTCTGCAGCGAGCAGGCGGAACGGGTCGTGGCTCTTTTGTTGGAAGCGCTGGGCCATCCGCGAGGGCTGATCGTGGAGGGCTACTGCGGGATCGGCACCTTCTCCCTGCCCCTGGCCCGAGCGGGCTGGTCGCTGTGGGGGATCGAAAGCCATGGGAGCACGGTGGCCTTGGCCCGGGCCAATGCGCTGCGCAACCAGCTGAGCGAACGCAGCACCTTTGTCGAAGGGGATGTGGCGCAACAGCTGGAGCAAGCCCTGGCCCTGGGTCCCGTGGCGGCGCTGCTGGATCCACCCCGAAAGGGACTGCAGGAGACCGTGGTGGCCAGCCTGTTACGCCATCGCCCCCCCCTGGTGGCCTACTTGAGCTGTGATCCGGCAACCCTGGCCCGGGACCTGGCCCGCCTGGGATCGGACGGGAGTTATCAGGTCGGCAGCGTGCAACCCCTCGACTTCTTCCCCAATACCAGCCACGTGGAAACCCTGGTCCTGCTCCATCGTTCCTGAGGCGGGGACAGGACGTGGCTGGTATGCAGTCCGCTCAATGTGCATGAATCCTTTGATGGCTGTCTCGCTCGGAGCCCTTTCTGCGGACGGCATCTAGGCAGACGAACCAGGCCGAGGATAACGCAGTTACTTATGGGACTGCGCAGCCAGTGTGCAGTCCCGCAAATGCGCTGTGGATTCCTTGCTAGGTATCTCGTCCGGAGCCCTTGCTGAGGAAGGCATCTGGAGGCATGGACCAAGGAGAAGATAGCGCAGTTACTTATGGGACTGCACACTAGCTGCGCAGCTCAGCGGCGAACTGGCGCTTGAGGGCCTCGCGCACTTTCTCGTGCGTGGCTTCCACCTCTCCGTCGGTGAGCGTGCGACGGGAATCGCGATAGCGGAGGCGAAACGCCTGGCTGCAGCGATCCGCCGGAATGGGCTCCCCCTCATAACGATCCACCAGCTCCACATGCTCCAGCAGGGGCTTGCCCGCCTTGCGAATGGCCGCCAACAGGGCAGCGGCGGTGGTGTCTCTGGCCACCACCAGGGCCAGATCGCGTTCCGAGGCGGGAACGGTGGGGAAGGGTTGAAATTGCGGCTGCCAACGGCCCGGACGGGTGGCGGCCTGCCGCAGGGGACCCATCGCCAGCTGGAAGAGATGGGTGGCTTCCGGCAGGGACAGCCCATCCGCCAGGGCGGGATGGAGCTGGCCGAACCAACCCAGCGGTTTCCCTTCCAGAACCAAATCCGCCCGGCGACCGGGATGGAGCAGGTCAGAGGGGGGGAGGGCGCTGCCCAGTCCCTTCTGATCGACCTGCGGAGGCCGGTCCTCCAGGGGAAGGCGAAAGCCGCTGAGGGCAGCCTGCAGCACCCCCCTGGCGTCCCAGTAGGAGAGCGGCCGTGGCTTGCCACTGCTGCTCCAGCGTTCCCCGCGTCGCTCTCCGCAGAGCACGCCCACCAGCAATTCCACCTCCTCCCCGCCGAGGAACACCCGCCCGATCTCAAACGCCCAGAATCCGGGCTGAGAGGCCTGCAGGTTGCGCCGTGCGGCCTGCAACAGCTCTTCGTGCAGGTTGTCGCGCAGGTGGCCGAGATCCGCCAAGAGCGGATTGGCCAGGGGAATGCGTCCGGGCCCGGCCCCCACCAAAGAAGGCGCACAGGTCTCCTGCAGACCAGCCGCGCAGAGGGCTGCCCGCAACCGCCGTTCCACCAGCTGGGCCGGATCCAGGCCACCGGGCTCCAGGGGATCGGGAAGATGGGCGTCGAACTGGTCGTAGCCAACCAAGCGAGCCACCTCCTCGATCAAATCCACCTCTCGCGTCAGATCCATGGCCCGCGACGGCGGAACGCGGACACGCCAGCCCTCCTCTTGGCGCTCCAGTTGACAGCCGAGGGCCGTCAAGGTGCGCTCCACGAGGCTGTCGTCCAGATCGACCGGCTCGCCGTTCTCGATCACGGGGCCAAGGAGATTGTGGATGCGGTCGCGGTCCAGCGGGATCGGGGGCCTTGGCTGAGGTGCACGCCCGTGCAGCCAACGGCCCACCGGTCGGGCGCCCGCAAGCTCCCCCAGCAGAGCCACCGCCCGATCGCAGGCCGCCAAGGTGGCCTCGGGCGGCACGCCCTTTTCAAAGCGGGCGCTGGCCTCCGTCCGCAAACCCAGCCGGCGGGCCGACTGACGCACCCGCTGGGGAGGAAAGACCGCCGCTTCCAACCAGATCGCCGTGGTGCTCTCGCGCACCGCCGTGTCGGCCCCACCCATCACCCCCGCCAGGGCGATCGGTGCATCGGCGTAGGTCACCAGCAGAGCCTCCTCACTGAGCTGGCGCGTCTCGCCATCGAGGCTGACGAAGGATTCGCCGGCTCGGCCCTGACGCAACCCCAAGGCTTCCGGATCAGCCACCCCTCCTGTGCGCTCGGCCAGGGACTGGCGATCAAACGCATGCAGGGGCTGACCGGTTTCCAGCATCACCAGATTGGTGAGATCAACCACGTTGTTGATCGGTCGCACACCGGCGCGGGTCAATCGGGTTTGCAACCAGGCCGGCGAGGGGCCCACCCGCACCCCCTCCAAAGCCGTCATGGTGAACAGCCCCCCTTCCGCCATCCGGGCTTGGTCCGCCGCCGGCACCGCCAGGGGTTGGGCCGCTGGCCCCGGAGGCACAACGGGAAAGGCGGGTTGACCTCCACACAGGGCCGCCACTTCCCGGGCGATGCCCTCCATCGACAATCCGTCGGGGCGGTTGGCGGTGATCGCGAGCTCCAGCACCTGATCGTCCAGACCAAACAAAGGACCCACCGGGGAGCCAAGGGGAGGGAGGACCAGTGGCAGCTCATCCAAAATGACGATGCCTGCGGAGTGCTCCGCCAAACCGAGCTCCTGCAGGGAACAGAGCATGCCACTGCTGGCCACCCCGCGGATCTGGGCCGGCTTGATCGTCAGATCCACCGCCGGCAGATGGGCGCCCACCAGGGCGACGGCCACATGGATGCCGGCGCGGGCGTTGGGCGCCCCGCAAACGATCTGCAGCAAGGGCCCATCCGGCTCCGTCCGCACCTGGCAAACACTCAGGCGATCGGAGTTGGGGTGAGCCTCACGGCGCTCCACCCATCCCACCACCACGCCAGCGGCCCGGGCCGCCAAATCATCGATGGCCTCCACCTCGAAACCAGCCAAGGAGAGCCGTTCCGACAGTGCTTCGGCATTCAGGGCCTCTGGATCGCAGATCAGGAGCTCCTTCAGCCAGTGGAGCGAGACCCGCATGGTTGCCCGGACGCAAACCTCCCCATCCTAAAGAAGACGACCCGGCGCCTCCCAAGGAGTAGGGTTCAAGGCTGTCACCCTGCTCGCACAGCGGCGCACGTCCTTCCATGGCAAAAAACAAGGGCGTCCGGCTCGTCATCACTCTTGAGTGCACCGAGTGCCGGTCCAACCCCGCCAAGCGGTCTCCTGGTGTGTCTCGTTACACCACCCAGAAGAACCGCCGCAACACCAGCGAACGGCTGGAACTGAAGAAGTTCTGCCCCCATTGCAACAGTTCCACGGTGCACAAGGAAATCAAGTGAGGCTTCCGCTGGCGGCCTGAGGCTCGCCAGACCTTGCCTGAGCCAGCCACGGAGCGCTCAGCGCAGCCTCCGCACTGTCAGCCTTGGAGCGCTTTTGCGGGACCAGCACTGTCTTCTTCTGTTCCATCACACCTTCGTCCATGTCCAGCTCTTTCTTCAAAAAACGGCTCTCACCGATCAAACCCGGTGACCCGATTGATTACAAAGACATCGATCTGCTGAAAAAATTCATCACCGAACGCGGCAAGATCCTTCCCCGCCGTCTGACGGGCCTCACGGCTCAGCAGCAACGAGACCTGACCAATGCCGTCAAGCGGGCCCGCATTTTGGCCCTGCTGCCCTTCGTGAATCCGGAAGGCTGAAGGCTTGCCCGGGCCTGGACACTCCCCCGCCCCATCCCGCCCGCGGATCGGCGATCTGGTGGGGATTCCCAGCAAGGCGATCGAAGGCAAACCCCCCTTGATCGCCGTGATCACAGGACTGCAGGGGGCGCGGGCGGAGCTGCGGCCGGCCCGACCAGCCAAATCTCTCACGCTGCCTCAACGGCAGCTGGAGTTGCTGGCCTCCTGCCCCGACCCCGTCCCGGAGCCCGCTGCCGACCCCGGCCAGGCCCCATGGCGGATCACGCCCGAGGCCCTCAGCGGCGCCACCCCGCAACGGCGGGATTGGGCGCTTGCCTGGCAACTGCTGGTCGCCGACCTGCCGTTCAGCGGGGAGGCGACAGAGCTTCCCTTGGCCGCCTTCAGCGAGCTGGTGAGCGGGCGAAGCGATCCTCTCCACCGCTGCGCCTGCTGGCTTTGGCTGCAAGGGGAGCAGACGTTCTTCCGCGTCAAGCAGGGCACCGTTCAACCCCGCTCGCCCGGGGAGCTCCGGCGGATTCGCCAGGAACGGCAACGGCAGCGCTTGGCCGAGGCCCGGGAGCGCGCTTGGATCAGCGCCCTCCGCCAACGGCAACCGATCGAGGCGGATCAACTGGCGGCCAAGCAAAGCGCTGATTTGGAGCAGCTGCGGCGCTGGGCCAGTGGCGATCGAGATCAAACCCTGTCGGAGGAACTCCGGCAGCTGTTGCACCAGGTGCGCTGCGCCAGTGAGCCCGCGGACGTGCGCCACCTGCTGGCGGACACGGGGCTCTGGCCGCGCCATCATCTGCCCTCCTTGCAGGGCAGTCGTTGGCAGCAGGGGTTCGCGGAAACCTTGCTCGCCGAGGCCGAGCGGCTTGTGGCCCTGGCCGACGACCCCGTGGCAGGCGATGACCAGCGGCTTGATCTCACCGCCCTGCGCACGATCACGATCGATGACGACTCCACCCTCGACATCGATGACGGTCTCTCCCTTGAGGGATTGGCCGATGGCCGCGCCCGGATCTGGATTCATGTCGCCGATCCTGGACGTCTGATCGCTGCCGAGAGTCCCCTGGATCTGGAGGCCCGTCGCCGAGCCACAAGCCTGTATCTGGCCCAGGGCACCCTGCCCATGTTCCCCGCCTGCCTGGCCTACGGCCCGTTCAGCCTGCGCGCGGGCCAGCGTTGCGCCGCTTGGAGCGTGGGCATCGAACTGGCGGCGGATGGGGCTCTCGCCACGATGAGCCTGCAGCGCAGCTGGGTGCGCCCCCACTACCGGCTGTCCTATGCCGATGCCGATGAATTACTGGAATTGGCTCCTCCCCAGGAGCAGGATCTGCTCAGCTTGCGGGCGTTGATGGACCGTCGCCGTGCCTGGCGGGCGGGCCGGGGGGCTCTGTTTCTGGATCAGCCCGAGGGCCGGATCCGCGGCCCCAGCCCCGCAGAGGAAGAGGAGGAGAGGTCCCAGCTGGAGATCACCGAGCCCACAGCCGCCCGCCTGCTGGTGGCGGAAGCCATGATCCTTGCTGGCGCCGCCCTCGCCGCGTACGGACGACAGCACCAGTTGCCCCTGCCCTACCGCGGCCAGCCCGTGGCCCCCATTCCCACCGCCGCCGAGCTGGAGGCGTTGCCGGCAGGCCCGGCCCGACTGGCGGCCGTGAAGCGCTGCCTCAGCCGGGGCCTGGTGAGCACAACCCCCCAAGCCCATTTCAGCCTGGGCCTGGAGGCCTATGTGCAGGCCACCTCACCGATCCGGCGTTACAGCGATCTCCTCACCCAACGCCAGCTGGCGGCCCATCTGCAAGGACACGTCCCGATGGAGGCCAGCGTCTTGACCGATCTGCTCACCACCGTTGAGGCGGGCCTGCGGGAGGGAATCACTGTCAGTCGGGAGGATCAACGGCACTGGCGACAGGTCTGGTTCGCCGAGCACCGCGGCCAGCAGTGGCGAGGGATCTTCCTGCGCTGGCTGCGGGAGGACCACCATCTGGCCCTGGTGCATCTGGAGAGCCTGGCCATGGATCTGGCTGCGGAGTGCCAGGAGGCGCCGCGGCCCGGCGATGGCCTGCTCGTGCGGGTGCGAGAGGTGGATCCGTTGCGGGATCTGCTGCGGCTAGACGCCCGCGCCCTCTGAGAGGCAAAACGCGGCGGAGCTCAGGCCAGCCGAGACACCCGCAACCAGGGTCCCCAGGGATTGGCACAGCCCACCAGGGCCACTGGGCACGGGGTGCTCCGCCGCTGCAGCCAGTCGTTCAAGGCTGGCTCCAGGGTGATCAGGGGCCAGGGCTCACCGTTGGGGCCCGCAGGGCCGTGGAGCCTGAAGCCGCCCTGGCCGTCCCCCACCAGATCACCCCGCCAGAGCCGCTCCCCGGGCTCGCTCGGGGCCCAGTGGGGATCGCCCGGCTCTGCACTCCAGCGGCCTGTGGGCTCCAACCGCGAGGGGTCGTCCAGCAAGGCCCGCTGGCGCTCCCGCCAGTGCGGATGGTGCCAGGGGGTGTCCCACAACGGCAGGGGACCGGCAGGAGCTTGCGGCTCAGCGATCAGGGCCTCCTGCAGGCGACGCACGGGCAGCTCCACCGGCCAGTGCGCCGCGCCCACGCAGAGCGCCGCCGCCATCCCCGCCGCCTGTCCCAGATTCAGCACCAGCGGTTGCAACCGCGTCGCACCGTTGGCCATGTGGCTGACACCAAAGCCCTTGTCCGCCGCCAACAGATTCACAACGCCCTGGCTCACCAAAGCGCCGTAGGGAATGGTGAAGGGCGTGCCGCTCCAACGCCCTCCCCAGCGGCAGCTCTTGGGGGCCAGCGGCCAGTCAGGCCCGGGATAGTGGTGATCGTTGGCATAATTGCCCACCGCCACCGCCGTCGGCCGACCCGTGCGATCCCGAGGCAGGGGGGCGATGGAGGCGCCGACGCCCAGGGGCAGCAGGTTGCGCTCCACAACGGTCTCCAGCGCCACCAGGCGCCGCCCCTCCCGCCAGTAGGGCATCAGGGCCAGGTCGTCTGCGCCGGCCAGGGCGCCGGCGGCCGCTTCCTCAGGCCCCGGAAAGACGCCGATTCGCTCCAGCCGCCCCGCGCTGATGGTCAGCAATGCCTCCGCGAAGGCTCGGCTGTGGGCCCGCATGTCGGCCGCCAGATCGGCCCGCACCTCTCCAGCCGGGGTGTCTGTCACAAAGGCCCGCTCCAGCCCCTCGTGCCAGTCATTGCCCGCCAGGGGCCAGTTGAGCATCAGCAAACCGCCGGGCAGACGCCCGTAGGTGAGCGTGCGCTCCAGGCCGAAGCGGCCCGTGGCTTCCGTGAAGGGCGCAGCGGGCCGGGCTTCTGCGTGGGCGACGGCGCCGCTTGCCGCCCGGGAGGTTTGGGCTGGGGAATCGGGGGGCTGGAGCTGGGCCATCACCACCCAGGTGGGGGATTGGACAGGCTGGCGGGCGAAAAATGGATCACTCTCCAACGCGGCCCGCAGCGGAGCGCTCGGCTCTCCCCAGGTTTCCCTGGCCTCCCAGCCCAGGCGGTGGGGCACACCGGCCAAGGGGTAGAGGTCTCCCCGATCGCTGCCGTCGATGACGATGGTGGGTTCGATCCGCCAGTCTTCTCCCCGCCAGTGAACGGCCAGGGCGGTGAGGCGTTCACCACGGCGGTCCACCGCCTCCAGGCGGGCCAGGGGCCACCAGCGCAAGCGGGATTCGCGCGCCACCCAGCCACGCAGAATCGCCTCCGCTGTGGCCGGTCGATAGCCGAAGCAACTCACCCAATTGTGGTCCAATCCGCCCGGGGTTGCGGCGGCCAGGGCGCGCAGAAAAGCTCCCCACAGACCCGTTTGCCAGGGGGAAAGTTCATTGCCATCCGGGCAGCAGACCCCCGCAGCGCTCACCATCCCGCCCAGCCAGGGGCCAGGGGTGAGCAACAGGGTTTCGGCGCCGCTCCGGGCCGCCTGCAGGGCGGCGGCCAGGCCACCACTGCCGCCCCCCCACACCACCACCGGCACAGCTTGCCTTTGCACGCTCATGGGGCCAGGGGCCCGGCAGGCAGGGGCCCGCAGGCCTGAGTCTCGCTTGCTGCCAGGGAGGTCAAGCAACGCAGCCGCAAGGCCACCAGCTGCTCATAGAGCGGATTGATCTTGCACATGGGCGGGATCTGCACAAGCTTGTGCCCGAACAACCTCACTTCCCTCTCAAACGGGCATTGGGCGGGAATGAGACGCACCAGAAAGCGGGCTACGGCCGGATCTTCGGGGTCCAACCCGTCGAGCCAGGCCTTGAGCTGATCCAGCAGACCAACGCTGTCCTCGCTGTCGCAGCAGGTTTCCGGGAGAGAGGCCAACAGGTCTTCCCCCACCTTCAACGCGCCGCTCCACTGACGCAGGAGCACCATCTCCGGCGCACTCAGATGGCCGTCGGCCAGGGCGACGACCACGGCGGAACGCAAAAACACCTCCGCCAGAGGGGTCCCCGCACCAAAGCGATGCAGCAGAGCTTCCGTGCCGGGCAGGGACAACCCATCCCAGGAGCTTCCGGCCGGCAGCTCCTGGCGCAATGGCTCCTGCAGGGCGCGCTCTTCCGCAGCGGAGAAGTCGCCATCGGCCAGGGCCAGATGGTGCAGCGCTCCCAGCCACAACTGGCGGCGTGCCAGTGCCGCGGACCGTTCCGAGGGTGGGTGTGCCAGGGCGGGACGTTCAGTCATGGCTGCGGTCAGGGCGAGATCAGCGGAGCGTGTGAAGAGCGGGGAAGACCGCTGGCTAGGATCCGCCCCAGCCAGGGCCGGAATGGCGAGCCGAACGGGCGACACCTGCGCCAACGATCCCAGCCCCAGCGATGCCCTTCACCCTCACCACTCCGCTCTACTACGTCAACGACAAACCCCACCTGGGGAGCACCTACACCACCCTGGCCTGCGATGCCATCGCCCGCCACCAGCGGCTGCAGGGAGAAGCGGTTGTCTTCGTGACGGGTACCGATGAGCACGGCTTGAAGATTCAGCGCACCGCCGAGGCCAGCGGCCTTGCTCCGCAAGCCTTCTGTGACCGCAACAGCGAAAGCTTTCGTCACCTCTGGCAGCGCTGGGGCATCAGCCACGATCGCTTCATCCGCACCACCACTGCCGCCCATCGCGCCCTGGTGGAACAATTCTTTGCCCGGGTGGAAGCCCGGGGCGACGTGTTGGAACGCCGCCAACAGGGTTGGTATTGCGTGGCCTGCGAGGAATTCAAAGACGACCCCGCCACGGCCAGCGCCCCCAGCTGCCCGCTTCACCAACGGCCACTGGAATGGCGCGATGAACCCAATCTATTTTTCCGGCTCTCGCGCTATCAAAGCAGCATCGAAGACTTGGTGCGTCGCGAGGGCTTCATCGCTCCGGCATCCCGTCGGCGGGAGGTGGAGAACTTCGTCGCCAGTGGTCTGCGGGATTTCTCCATTTCCCGCGTCAATCTGCCGTGGGGCATCCCCGTGCCCGGCCATCCTGGCCATACGTTCTATGTCTGGTTCGACGCGCTGCTGGGCTATCTCTCCGCTCTGCTTGATCCTGAAGCAGTGGTCGACCTGGATCAGCTCAGCACCCGGGGCTGGCCCGCCCAACTGCATGTGATCGGCAAAGACATCTTGCGGTTCCATGCGGTGTTTTGGCCAGCCATGCTTCTCTCCGCCGACCTGCCCCTGCCCGAGAAGGTGTTTGGCCATGGCTTTCTCACCCGCGAGGGTCAGAAGATGGGCAAAACCCTGGGCAATGTGCTCGATCCAGAGGTGCTGCTGGAGCGGTGCGGACCCGATGCGGTGCGCTGGTACCTGCTGCGCGACATTCCCTTTGGCGATGACGGCGACTTTCAGCAAAAGCGCTTTAACGACCTCGTCAACAACGACTTGGCCAACACGATCGGCAACCTGCTCAACCGCAGCGTGTCCATGGCGCGCAAATGGTTTGGCGGAGGCGTTCCGCCGTCTGGCCAAGCGGCCTCCGCCAACCATCCGCTGGCCGTCGCCTGCCTGGATGCCTCCTCCCGCATGGAGGAGGCCATGACGGCTCTCGACTTCCGTCGGGCTGCGGAGGCGGTGCTGGGGCTGGCGGAAACGGCCAATGGCTATCTCAATCAGCGGGCTCCCTGGACAACGATGAAGCAACCGGGCCAGGAGGCCGGCGTGGGGGCGGACCTCTATGCGGTGTTGGAAAGCTGTCGCTGGATTGGTGTGCTGCTCACCCCCCTGCTGCCCGACCTCTCGAGTCGCATCCTGGAGCAACTGGCCTGCCAGCCCCTGCCCTGTGGAGCCCTCTGGCCAGCAACCAGCGATCTGCCGGCGGCCCGGGCCGCGGCGGCCAACGCCCAGGCCGCTTGGCGGGAGAGCCGCCGCTGGGGAATCCTGCCGGCCGCATCGCCTCTTCCGGAAGCCTCGCCGGTGATGCAACGGTTGGAGCTGCTCGATCCTCTGTGAACGCAGTCATCCGGCAGGCGGGCGGGCGATGGCGGCGGGGAGCGACAGAACGGGCCGCTTTGCTCCTGGGCACCATGGCGCTGCTGCTGGTCAACCAGGGCTGCGGCAGGCCCGTGGCCCTGGACACAGAAGAGAGTGCACCCCCGTTCTCCTTCCGCCGTCTGGATCTGCAGCAACGCACGAGGGAGGGTCTGCCCGCCTGGACGTTGAAAAGCCCCGAAGCCCGCTACAACATCCGTAGCAGCATCGCCCGCGCCTTGCGCCCTGAAGGGGTGATCTTCTCCAAGGGCAAACCCCTCTATCGCCTGGCGGCGATGACGGGCACCGTGGTCAATGACGGAGCCGTGATCCTGTTGGAGGGGTCGATCCGCCTGCAGCGCCTGGGCAGCAACCCGCTGGTGGTGCTCGCCGAGCGGGTGGTCTGGATTCCGAGCGATTCGCTGATGCGCTTTGATCTGCTGCCCCGGGTGCGCGACCCGCGCAATCGCGTCTCCTCCCAACGAGCCACCCTCTACCTGGATCAGGATCTGCTCGAGCTGCGGGGCGAGCCGCGGCTGGAACGCTGGAGCCGGCCCATCCCCCTGGGCAGCGCGGCCACCCTGGAGCCACCGGAGATCGTCGCCCTGGTGAAGACGCTGGATTGGCATCCCGGCAAGGGCGACCTGCGGGGCCAGGGACCGGTGACGATCCGCCGGCATCCACCGCGAACCTCCAGCAAGGCGCCTCCCCAGGTCTTGAGGGCGGCGCGCCTGGAGGGGAACACTCTCCAACAGCGCTACACCCTGCAAGGCCCGGTGCAGATCGACGATCCAAACGAGGGCAGCTGGTTTCGGGGTGGGGCGCTGACCTTTGCTGCCAAGGAACAGTGGCTGACGAGCGCCGGCGCGTTTCAGGCGCAAAAACGTTCCCTGCAGCTGCGGGGAGAGGCCCTGCGGCTGGATGGGAAGCACACCACCGTGAGCATCGAGCGCAACTGCCAGCTGCAACAACACGGCGATGAGCTGCAAGCCCGCCGCTGCCAGTGGAACTGGACCAGCCAGGCCGTCGAGGCCGAGGGCGACGTGGTGTTCCGCCGACAAGCCAATCAGCAGCTCACGCGAGCCGAGCGCCTCCAGGCTCAGCTGGGGCCCCGGGGCAATGTCCTGGCCAGCACGCCAGGGGGCCGGGTGGTCACGGAGCTTCGCGTGCCTCGGCGGGCGGGACCTCCAGCCCGTCCGAGGGTGCCTGCCAAGCCGGAGCCCATTGTGTTTTGAGCTTCCGGGCCCAGCCATCGATCCAACGCAGATCCGACGCGCTGAAACAGCGGGCCGACCAGCCGCCCACCAACAGCACTCCCGCCTCCCCCACCGGTTGCACCACCACCGCCGGCAGGCCTGTGAGCAGACCATCAAATTCCGCTCGCCCCGGATAGGGCCGCAGGTCCACCAGGGAGATGGCCCGCTGGCGGCTGATGGCCTGGCGGCAGATGGTGCCCGGGCTAAAGCCAGCGGGTCCGAGCAGTCCTCGGCGCAACAGCGTGCGCTGCCCGTCGTGGAGCAGCACGGTGGCGGCGGGCGTGGCGGTGAGGAGCATGGAGCTGCCCCAGCCCAGCTCCCGCACCAGATCCTCCGGCAGGCCAGCCACCAGCTCGCACCCTTCCCTCCCGACCAGGTCCGCCCGCGCCGCCGCCTCCGGCACCACCCGTTGCCAGAGGGCGGCGACCACCATCAGGACAACGGCCAGCAGGCTGGCCAAGACCGAAGCCCGCTCCAGGGAGGGATCCAGCTGGGGCGCGTTCAGTTGATTGACCACCGCCACCACCAGACCAACAAGGCCCAAGGCGAGCACGACGCGGGCCGGCAAGGGAGCAGACATGGAGTGGAGGCGACACCTGTGGATGAATCATCCGCCGCCCGCGGGGGCGGGAATGGCCCCCGCACGTCAGACTGGAGTGTCTCTGCCGTCTTCCCGAGCTAGCTGTGACTCCTCTCTCCATCAGCGACGCGCCTGCGTGGCACCCCCCACCGTTTGCCCGTTGGAGGATGGCGATACTCACCTCCCTCCTGGCCCTGGTGCTGGTCTGCGGCGCGACCAGCCCGGCTCTGGCCCTCTCCGCCAGCGACTTTCCCGGCCAGCTTCCCTCCAGCCATCTGCTGGATGAGGCCGGTGTGCTCTCCCGGGCCAGCTCCCAGGAGATTGAGCGGATGTTGGAAGCCTTCAACGACGAGCGGGTGGACGCCAGGGTGATCACCGTGAGTCGTGTCGACGACGACCTCAGTCTTCAACAACTGGGGGAGGGACTGTTGCGCCGTTGGCAGGCGCCAGAGCAGGGGCCTGAGAGTGGCGCACCGCCTTTGCTCCTGCTGCTGATCGATGCCCAGACCCGCTCCACGGCGGTGGTGGCGGCGGCGGGGCTGAGCGGACGACTGCCGGCGGAATTGCTCACGAGCACCGCCGACACCACGCTGGCCTTTCCCTGGCGTTCTGCGGATCGCTATCGCCAGGCCAGCCTGGATGGCCTGAACCGGTTGGGGACTGTGCTGCGCGGTGGAGAGGATCCGGGGGAGCCCGTGCAGGAAGAAGCCCCGGCCCTGGCCAGCAACATCCCCAGCAAGGAAGACACTGAAAGCAGCCACGCCTTCACCTGGGTGGTGGTGCTGTTGGTCATTGGCACGGTGGTGCCGATGGCCACCTGGTGGGTCTTTTCTCGCTGAGAGCGCACATGGGATTCCGCGATTGGGCCGGCCGGCTGGGAAACGCCAGATCACTGGACCTCAGCAGTGATCTGGAACGGGGTTACGAGGCGGCTCTGCTGATTCAGAGCATTGAATTGGAGTATTACCAGGATCGCCCCGTGCGGCCGGAACTTGAGTTGCGCATCCCCAGGGCGATGCAGGCCCAGGTGTTGCGTCGTTTTCGGGCGGCCCTGCAGGTGTGTCAGCAAGCTCTGGAGTCAATCAAGCCCTATCGCCAGGAACTGAGCGGCCAGGAATTGCGGCAGTTTCAACTGTTGGAAACGGTCACCGCTCGATATTCCACCTCGCGCGAGCTCCTTCCCAGTTTGAGCCGCAGTCCGGAGGTGCTCCCCCGCAGCCTGTTGGGCGTGGTGGACCAGGTGCGGCAACGACTGGATCCGGAAGCGGAAGCCAGCATGATTGCGGGCTTTCGCAGGCGACGTGATTCCACCCTGGTGGCGCTGCGGATTCTGCTGTTGTTGATCCTGGTGCCCATCCTGGTGCAGCAGATCAGCCGCACCTACATTGTTTCACCGCTGGTGGATCGCTTCTCCCCCGACAGTCCATTTCTGAGTTATCCCAAAC
>JBKDSV010000002.1:0-9639 GCA_046340795.1 Cyanobacteriota bacterium
TCAGCGTGAAGAAGCAAACCGGCGGGGATGACGTGCTGTTTGGCACTGTCACCAACGGCGACGTGGCAGAGGCCATTGAAAAGGCCACGAGCAAGACCGTCGACCGCCGGGACATCCTCGTGCCGGACATCCACCGCACGGGGTCTTACAAGGTGCAAGTGAAGCTTCACCCTGAGGTGGTGGCCGAGATCAATCTGGAGGTGGTGGGTGGTTCCTGTTCACTCCCGTTCGAGGGTCGCCGTCATGGCCAAGCGCGTGCAAGTCGTTCTCCATGAGGACGTGTTGAGCCTGGGCAAGAACGGCGACCTGGTGGAAGTCGCACCCGGCTATGCCCGCAACTACCTGTTGCCCACCGGCAAGGCCGTGCCCGTCACGGCCGCCGTGCTGCGCCAGGTGGAGCACCGTCGGGCCAAGGAGGCGGAACGCCAGGCCGCCCTGCGGGCGGAGGCGGAAACCTTCCGCACCGCGTTGAACACCATCGGCCGCTTCACGGTCAAGAAGCAAACCGGCGGTGACGATGTGCTCTTCGGCACGGTCACCAACGGCGATGTGGCCGAAGCCATTGAGAAAGCCACCAACAAAACGCTCGACCGCCGCGACATCCTCGTTCCCGACATCCACCGCACCGGCTCCTACAAGGTGCAGGTCAAGCTTCACCATGAGGTGATGGCGGAGATCAATCTTGAGGTTGTCAGCGGCTGAGCCATCCAGCAACGCCTGAGCTGATCAGCAGCGGGACTCCTCAGGGCCCAGGCCTGACGCACGCTGCCTGCCCTTGGCCCAGCGGCCTGTGCCACGCGACGGTCTTGCCTCTTGAGTCCACCCCCGGCTCAGGGCTGCCTCAACGTCAAGTTGAGGTCCCGCAAATGGAGCTGAAGACGCGGACCGTCCTGGCTGGGCACAAATGACGATGGGTCTGCCGATGGACAGGCGCCCTGATCCCCAGCCTCCACAGGACTTCTGGTCAGCCCCGACCCCCGCATCTTAGAGTGGGACCTGCGTCACGGCGGCTCTCGTCAACGCTCAGCAACAAGTTGCGGCAAGGCGTCTTGATTAATGCGTTCTGAAGCGTTCAATGGAGCTTATTCCCACCATTTACCCAGGACGCAACCCAAGGCAAAAACGACAAGAATTTGGCCGATAATAATTTGCATGTCCACAGCAAACCGGGAATACCATTTGTTTGGATGCACATCTCCATAGCCAACGGTCGCCATTGTGACCACACTGAAATGTAAGCATTGCAGGAGAGAGGGCAGTCGCTCGTCTTCTTGAAATTTCGGAGTGAATTTTGCTTTGCCATTGCCCTCTGGCCAGGGTCCGTAGCGCCTGGCTGCCGCCACAAGCAAATCATCACTGACGTTTGCGCTCGGATGCAAAAATGGTGGCCTGGCCTCATCGGCAAGACCACTCCAGGTGGCGTAGCCCATCCCGTAAAAGGCTCTTTGATCTCTCAATCGCTTGGGAACCTGTTTTTGTAGTCCATTGTCCAAATAGGTAGCGGCATGAATATAGAAGTCTGCAAAATCTTGAGACTCGTGATAATCGGATATCACGTTAAACGAGTAATATACGCCGGCAAAAGAAATCAATACAGCCATGTAGCCAGCGAAGATCACCAGCAGGCCTTCCATCGCCGCTCGTCGACGAAAGGCTGCGCGTGCTGCATACAGCGCAATACAAAATGGCATCGATACGGTGGCAAAAGCTACCGCCAAAGCCATCAGAATTGAAGATGAACCTCGGATCAGGTGCGTATTTCTCAGGATGAGTTCGAAACTGCAGACGGACAAGGTGGCCGAAAAAAGTGTCGCCAAAGCCAGTCCGTAAATGGTGTTGACCGTTGACCGGGAAACACGTCCAATTCCCCAAATTCTCATCCCTTCCCTTGCTCTCCGCATGGAAACCACGGTGTGGTTTGTTCCAGCGATCCCATGGAAGCGTGCCAACAACGGGGGATGCCATGCTAACCGGATCGATTCAGTCAGCTGCGTGGGCATGGATCAAGCCCCCGGGATCGTTTACGCGGTCAGCGACTGCGGCTGGTGGCTGGGGAGAGCTCTTTGCCCAGAAGATCTGGTGGTTGTTTCCCTTCTCCTAAGGAAGCTCTGGGCAACCGGTCGCCAGTGGAAGCTGTCCCTCGCAACAACTGGGAGCTCCGCGCTCTCACAGGTGCCGCTGAGGGGTTATCCAGAGCTTCCCTAATAGGTCGCCCCTGTGCGCCGCTGATGGATGGCCGTCGTGCCAGCGGGATCAAGCACGCCCCCGTGCTGCGCCTCGGCATAGAGGAGCCAGTGATCACCGCAATCCATCCGTTGCTTCACGGTGGCCTCCATCCAGGCCAGGGCTTCCTGCAGGATCGGTTGCTGGCCAGGGCTC
The DNA here is from genome assembly GCA_046340795.1 of Cyanobacteriota bacterium. Classification (GTDB taxonomy): domain Bacteria; phylum Cyanobacteriota; class Cyanobacteriia; order PCC-6307; family Cyanobiaceae; genus Cyanobium. The sequence continues at coordinate 2,380 of JBKDSV010000002.1, forward strand.
TCGCTGATCGCCACCCCCTCGAAACGATCGGCACCCGGAACAAAGGGACGGAGGAACCGCTTCATCACCGTTTTTTCGCGCCCTGCCGCCAGCACGTTGAGGGCACAGCGATCGCCGATGTGCAACAGCCCCTCCACCGCCCGATCTTTCGCCACAGCCACCGTGAAGCCCGGTGGGGTGAAGCTCGCCTGACTCACCCAGCTGGCCACCATCGCGCCTGACAGGGCCGCCTCTCCCTCCCCTTTGCGGGCGGTGAGCACGCACAAGGAGCCCACCACCCGGCCGAGGGCCTGGATCGCGGGCTGGCTGCGGCTCTCCTGCATTCCTCCCCCGGGACTGCGCAATTGGCGCTTCCGCTGTTCGGTTTGCAGGTGGCGGCCGAGGGCCGTGCCGGTTTCCTCCAACGACCGCAGGGTGGCCGGATCCGGACTGAATCGCACCCGGACCGGCTCGAAGGCGAAGACAAAACCGCCATCGCGCAGCTTGCTCTCCAAAAGATCAATCGCCTCCCCGCTCCAGCCGAAACTGCCAAACACCCCCACTGGCTTGGCCCGGTCGCCTTCGGCCAACACCGTGCCCAGAGCGGAGACGATTGGGGTGGGGGCATGGCCTCCCAAGGTGGGGGAGCCGATCAGCAGGGCATCGCTGTCGCGGATGGCCGCCACCAGCTGCTCCGGCTCGCTGAACTCACAGTTGATGCTCTCCACCCGCACCCCCGTGCGGGACACGCCACGGGCCAGGGCATCGGCGATGGCGGCCGTGTTGCCATAGGCGCTGGCATAGAGCAGACCCACCGAGAGGCGAGCGCGGCTCTGGCCTTCCCCCCAGCGTCGATAATCCGACAGCAGACTGCGCCAGCTCGTGGCAATTGCCGGGCCATGGAAGGGCGCGATCGTGCGGATCGGCAGATCGTCGATCCGATCGAGCACGGCCTCCACCTGACGGGCCATCGGTGCCATCAGACAGTCGTGAAACCAGCGGCGATCCTCCTCCGTGCTGCTGCGGTTCGCCTCCGCGAAGGCCTCCACGCAGATATGGGCGGAGAAGAACTTGCTGCTCATCAGCAGGCCCGTGCTCTCCTCAAACGCCATCAGTGCCCCTGGCCAGCGAGGGGTGGGCACCGGGATCAACCGCAGCCGCAGACTCCCTGCCAAGGGCCGGCAGACCTCCTGCTTGACCACATCGATCGGTGGCAGGGGCACGCTGGCCCCTGGCCCCGGAGTGCCGTCCGCGGACGGCCGCCGTTGCTCCCACAATTCCCGCACCAACTTGGCGCCCGCATTGGAGGCCACCAACGCCAACCGGGGCCAGCGCTCCACCATCGCCCGCAACAGCTCCACCCGGTTGGGATTCACCACCCCCACCACCACCTTCAAGGCGGCGTCCGCCTCGACCCGCTCCGCCAGGGCGGCGAAGAAAGGTTCGAGGTAGGTCATCCCGGGGGGATGGATCAACACCGGTGGCACGGGATGGCCGTCGGTGGCCATCCCCGCCTCAAACAAGAAGCTGTTGGCTGTTGTGCCCCGCTCCAGAGCGTATTCCACCTCAAAGCGCAGTCGCCTGGGGCTCAAGCCCCGCAGGCAAACCAGCCCCGGATCGATCGGCAGGCTGATCATCGAGCGGCCGGCGGCGGCTCCAGCCACAGCAGAGCCGCCAAGGGCGGCATCCCCAGAGGCGCGACCTCCAAGGGCAGAACGTCCAAGGCTGGGAGCACCAGAGAGGGCGTCAGCGGCTGGACCGCCAGCGGGGGGAGAGGCGAGGTTGGCCATGGGTCGGGCGTGGCCGCGAGAGGAACTCAATAATGGTTGCCCACCTTGCGGTGGTGCACGGCGGTGCTGGCGGAGGCGTCAGACACGTTGCCCTCTTCCACTAGGGCATAGAGGATCCAGTGATCGGGCGTTTCCAGCCGCTGGGCGACGCGGCAGCCCAAATAAGCCAGGGCATCGCCAAGCACGGGGCCGCCCGCCGCCACCCCATCCAGGGTTGCCACCCCCTGGAACCGATCCGCTCCCGGTGGGAAGCGTTTGAGGAAATGGCGCAGCAGGGGCTGGTGGTTGTCCTGTCGCAGGATGTTCAGCACAAAGCGATCCTCCACCTGCAAGAGCGCCTCAATCGCCCGATCCTTGGCGACGGCCACTGTCAGGCCCGGTGGATTGAAACTCGCCTGGTTGACCCAGCTGGCCACCATTGCTCCCGCGCGCGCCGTGTCGCCCTCGCCCTGACGGGCGGTGACGACATAAAGCCCGCCGGACAGGCGCCCCAGTGCCTTGTCGAGATCGCCATCCAGGGATTTCATCGCAGCGATCGCCTTGGCCTTGCTGAGCAGCTGGCCCAGGTCGGTGCCGGCCTCCTCGCAGCGCTGGTAGTCGCCGGGATCGGGCACGTGGTGGATGCGCAGGGGAGCGAAGCCCTCCTGTTGCCCCAAGCTGCGCAGGCGATCAGCCACCGTGTCGATCGGCTCGTCGTTGCCGCCGTAGGCGTCGTAGATCCCCACCCACTGTTTGGGATTGAGGGCGGCCAGAAGGGTGCCGACGGAGGCTTGCAGATCGGCATCAGCTGTGGCGGGCCAGGTGGGCACGACCACCGCCGCCGCCTCCCCCACAAGGGCGGAGAGCTCCTGCGCATCGCTGGCGCGCAGATCGACCAGCTGCGTGGCGATGCCGGCCTTGCTGACGCCACGGGCGATGGCCTGGCTGAGACGGTCGCAGAAGCCGTGTTGGCTGATGTATCCCACCGCCACATAGGGTCCTTCCGCGCTGCGCTGGCTGCTCCACTCCCGGTAGTCGCCGATCCACAAGGGCAGGTGGTGTTTCAGCAGAGGGCCGTGGCCGACGGCGATGGTGGTGATCGGTGGCAGACTGTCCATCCGCTTGAGGGCTTGCAGCACGCTGCGGGCGTTGGGCCCCATCAGGCAGTCGTAGTAGAAGCGGAAATCCGGCGCGATCGCGCCTGGATCCGTGTCGGTGAGCGCCTCAGAGCAATAGTGCAGCCCAAAGGCATCGCAGGTGTAGAGAATTCCCGTGCCGTGATCAAAGGAGAAGATCGTGTCCGGCCAGTGCAGGTTGGGGGCACTGAGGAACTCAAAGCGGTGCATCGTGCCATCGGTCGGATGGGTGCCGAGCTCCAGACTGTCGCCGGTTTTCACCGCCCGGCTGCGGAAGGGACGATGCAGCTGATTCTCTAAGAATTGAATCGCCACCTTCGATCCCACGATTTCCAGATCCGGGTTGCGCTCCAGCAGATGACCAATCAAGCCGGAGTGATCCGGCTCGGTATGGGAAACGATCAAGACATCGATCGCCTTCGGGTCGATCAGATCCTCCAGCAGCGGCAGCCAGGTGTCCGCAAATTTGAGGTGGCTGGTATCGATCAGAGCGGTCCGCTCACCCCGCACCAGGAAGGCGTTGTAGGTGGTGCCGTTGCGCAGACCGAATTCGATGTCAAATCGGCTGCGATCCCAATCGAGGGAGCGGATGGCGGTGGTGTTGGCGCCGATTTCCTCCACCTGGAGGCTCAGACGGGGCACAGCGGGCTGGGGGTTGCTGAGTCGGGAGGGAAGGGTGGTCGTCATGGCTGCTCCTTCCATTGAGTGGGGGGAGTGTAGGCAGTGAGATTTGGTCGTGTTGGTTGCGGGATGGTTAAGAAGGATGTTGGCCGCTTGCCAGGAGCACCACTCTGCCGCAGCCTGGCCCAGGTCTTGATTCAAGACTGCTTCAGGGGTTGGACCTGTGGACATGGACGCTTTCAGAATGGCTGCTCTTGATGTCCATGCCCTGAACAGAGGGTCTCAGAGTGAGATGGTTGTGCCCTCTTGTCGGCGGGCCTCCACGCTCCCGCCAGAGCCCTGCGGTCATCGAGAGCTTGTCGCCGCCACGGGCCCCTGCGCCCCCCGTGCGGGCGCAGGGGCCATCACGCCCGCCTGCCGGCTGCGGTTGGAGGGACGGGACGCCCGGGAAGGCGCTTGTGAGATTTTGGAGTTGTCGGCGGAGGGAGTCACCATTGCCCTCAAAGCTGGCTGGGCCGCTCGGCCAGGGCAGCACGGCTCCTTGCTGATCGGTCCGGCAGGAGGGGGCCACTACATCCTGCCCGTGGCTGTGCGCTGGGTGAAACCCTCTCCGACCACATCGGTTGTGGGCCTGGCCTTGCCCGCAAGCGAGCGGTGGATCTACAGCCGGGCGGTGGCGAGCTGACCACCCTCTCGCCAGCCCCCTCAAGGCGCCGTGCCATCGATAACGGGCCCCTGCCGCCGGGAGTCCGGCGCGAAGTCTTGGCGAAAGGCTTCCGACACCACGCCTTGTCGCGCCGGGCTCCTCCAGATTGGGCAGAACCGTGCCTGGCCTGGTGTGCAGTCCCGCAAGTTCATACATTATCTTCGGCTTGGTCCGCGCGTCCAGATGCCGTCCTCAGCAAGTGCTCCGGGCGAGACACCCAGCAAAGGATCCACAGCGCATTTTCAGGACGGCACACCGGCTGACCGTGGCGGAAACGGGTTTTTGCTGGCCTCAGCCTTCCCCCAGCCACCACCACTGCCCAAAGCTCGCGGCTTGTCCCCGGGCCTGTCCCTGACCATCACGCAGGGTCCACAACTTGGCCCCCTGCAGGCGAAAGCGGCGCCCGTCCCCGGCCACTCGGAGGCCGCTGTAGCCCACCAGAGCCTCCTGCTGCCGGGCGATGGCCAGGGCCCGGGCCCGCTCCTGGCGTTCCGCCGGCTCCGCCGTGAGCCGGGAGGGCATGCCGATCATCTCCTGCCAGGACCGGCCCCAGAGCGCCAGGGCAGCGGCGTTGGCGTAAATCAGTCGTGGGTCGGCTCCGCCATCGTGGGCCAGCACCACCCGATCGGCGGCGAACAGCTCCTGGGCCACCAGCCGCTGCGGACGCCATGGCTCCACGCCCGCCAGCAGAGGTCTGCCAAAGGCCTTGCGGTGACTGCCCACGATCCAGCTCACCACCTCCAAGGCCGGGTCTTGAAGCCAGAGGGGCTCCCGCGCGTTGCTCATGCGGGGCTCGCTTTCCCCCCATGCCCATTGCCGCCAGGCGCGCTCTCCGCCCCGGCCGCCATCGCCCGCGCCATGGCCTGCTGGGCCATCGCCTTGCCATGGGCCAGCAACCGCTCCAAAAACACGCGATTGGCCTCAGGAAAGCGGGGTTCCTCCGCTAATGGCAGAGGGCCCGCCACCTCTAATCCCGATTCCCCCTCCAAGGCTGGAGTGATCACCACCAGATCCGGATCCATTGGCGCGTCGTAGCGCCACCAGCGGCAGGGATCGGCGATCGCCCCGTGGGGGGGGTGGGGCCCATGGGCTTCCGGAGGCCTGGCGTCGGCCCGGCGGCGTTCCGCCAGCTCAGTGAGCAACTGGCTGCGGCTGCGGCCCCGCAGTTGAAACAGCACGAAGGGGTCTTCAGAGAAGCGATCCCCCATCAAATAAAACACCGCGCTGATGTGCTTGCAGGGGTTGGCCTTGTCCGGACAGCTGCATTCGCTGCGCACTTCCTGAAGTTTGAAGGGAAACAGACGCTTGCCGCTGGCCGCGAACGCTCGCTCGATGTCCTGTGGCATGATCCCCGCCAGCAACTGGGCCGACCAGCGGGCTTTCTGGCTGAGGGCCTCCAGCACATAGCCCCAGTCCTCATCGTTGAGCACATCCAGCCAGAGCTTCACCTTGTAGGGGTCCTCTCCCGTGCCCTGCACCCGTGCATGCACCCGCCGACCCTCAAAACGGATCGAGAGCACATTGCCGCAGCGGGCGTAGTCCCAGGCCCGCTCCAGGCGTTTTTTATAGCGATAGGAGTTGATCAGCTCCATCCACTGCTCCACCCACCAAGGCTGTTGGCCCAGGCCCTGCTGGCCTAGCTGGGTGGCGATAGCGCCAGAGGAGAGGGTCATCAGCGCCAGGCAGCGACTGACTGAATTATCCATCCTCCGCTCCCCTCCACGGGGGGCGCCGCGCTCCTGCCTGAAGGAAGGAGGCCGGCAGAAAAAAGGTAAAGCCTCAGCCTGGCAAATATTGGCACTTAGGCCATAATAATACTCAAATAAATTTCTATTTTATTAGGAGTAAATTTAGGGCTGACTTTTCTTCCTCCTGCCATGGCTTCTCGCTCTTCTTTTCTCTGGCTGTTCTCGTTTCTGCTGCTTGTCGGCCTGCTCGTGGGCATTGCTGATTGGCGCCAGTCCTTTGCGGGCAGGCTCTGCCGTCCGGGCCCCGCGGTGCGTTGCTTGGCCGCGGATTTCTCCGCGATGGAGTTGCGCACGGCCGATCTCCGCGGGGCGGATCTGCGGTGGGGCCGTTGGTTGGGCACCCAGCTGGAAAACGCCAACCTTGCGGGTGCGCGCCTTGATGGAGGGACCCTGATTGGAGCGGATCTGGAGCGGGCCAATCTGCGGGGGGCCAGTCTGCGCGGGGTGGTGTGCCGCTCCTGCGACCTCGGCTCCGCCGATCTGACGGGCGCGGATCTGCGGGGCGCCGACCTCGAGGGATCCGACATGGAGAGCGCCAGCCTCGCCTCCGCCAACCTGGAGGGGGCGCGGTTGCGGGGCAATGATCTGGAGAGCACCGACCTGCGGAATGCCCGGGCCATGGCGGCGGATTTCAGCGGCGCCAACCTCGGACGGGCGCGCCTCAGCGGTGCCAGGTTGGACGGAGCTCGCCTGCCAGCGACGGATCTCACCTCCGCACGCCTCGACCAGGCCCGCCTGGAGGGCGTGGATCTTCGCCAGGCCCGGCTGGGGGTGCGTGTTGTGGCGGCCGATCCAGGGGATGGCCCGGGCCCTGGCGATGACACGGGGGTTGGTGCCTATCTGGAAGACACCGATCTGAGCGGAGCCGATCTGCGGCAGGCCGATCTGACCGGTGTGGTGATGCTTCGCGGCTCCCTCCGCCACGCCCGCCTGGACCAGGCCCAAACCAGCGGCGCCCGCTGGCTTGGGGTGGCCTTTCAGCACACCCGCTGCCCCGATGGCTCCACTCGCTCCAGGGTCTGCCCGGGCTTTGTCGTGCCCCGCTCTGAGGCCGCAGAGCAGAAGGCCCTGGCTCGTGTCACCTGGTTGCGAGACCTTCCCTGGCCCTGGGACTGAAGCTCCAGCCCCATGCAGCCGCACCGCCTCCTCGTACTCCGCCCCAGGGCTGCCTGAAAGTCTGTCCACGTGGCTCTTGTCGGGCCTGCCGGCATTGGCTTTGGTTGACGAGATTTCTCGCTTCCGATGGACGAAACCCTCATCGCTGCAGTCGATCAGCCCACTGCCAATGATCTGATCAGCTT
>JBKDSV010000003.1:0-25974 GCA_046340795.1 Cyanobacteriota bacterium
CAATCGTGCCCTCCTGGATCAAATCCAGCAGCTCCATGTTGCGCTTGGTGTATTTCTTGGCCACGCTCACCACCAGGCGCAGGTTGGCGGCCACCATCCGCTCCTTTGCCCGCCGGCCCAGCTGCAACCGCCGCTTCAGCAAGGGCACCGTCAGGCCCGCCTCCACCGCCAGCTGCTCCTGGCTTGGCTTCTCGCCACCGGCTCGCAGGGTGAGTTCGGCCTCCAGCTCCTCCAGGGCCACCAGTTCCTGCACCTGGCGGCCGAGGGTGATCTCTTGCTCATGGGTCAACAGGGGCACCCGACCGATGTCACGCAGGTAGGAGCGCAACAGATCACCGGTTTGGGCCTGGGCGGCGGAGGTGTCCAGAAAGATCGAGGGCATCTCGGCGGAATTGCGAAACCTTGTTGTTTCGTAAAGATACCACCTTTTTTGAAGGGTCTCGGCGCGCCGCGCAAAATGGCTGGATGGCACAAGAACGGCTGCAAAAGCTCATCGCGGAGTCGGGTCTCTGCTCCCGGCGCCAGGCGGAATCCTTGTTGCGGCAGGGATTGGTGCGGGTGAATGGCCAGGTGGCTTCCCTCGGCCAGCAAGCCGACCCCGACCGCGATCAGATCTCCGTTGACGGTCAGCGCCTGGCCGCTCCACCGCCACAGCTGACCCTGTTGATCAATAAACCCCCTGGCGTGCTCTGCACCTGCCGCGACCCGCGGGGGCGCGCCACCGTGTTCGACCTGTTGCCCGCAAGCTGGCGCCACGGCTACGGCCTCCATCCGGTGGGTCGTCTGGATGCCGACAGCCGGGGCGCCCTATTGCTCAGCAATGACGGGGATTTCACCCTTCGCCTGACCCATCCCCGGTTTGGCCACCGCAAGACCTACCGCGTTTGGGTGGAGGGTCAGCCCAGCCCGGAGACGCTGCGCCGCTGGCGAGCGGGTGTGCCCCTGGATGGTGTGGCCAGCGCCCCGGTCGCGTTGCGGCCCCTGCGGCGCACCCAGCGGGCGATGCTGCTGGAGGTGAAGATGGCAGAGGGCCGCAACCGACAGATTCGTCGCACCGCCGATCTGCTCGGCCATCCCGTGCGCGATTTGCAGCGGCTGGCCATCGGTCCGTTCACCCTCGGCCCGCTGGCGGAAGGTCAATGGCGTCGCCTCACGCTGGAGGAGCTCCAGCAATCCCCGGCCCAATGCTCCCTGCCACCGCGATGCGTGCTCCCTCCTCCGCCCTCCGGTTGATGGGCTGGCTGCGACGCTTCTGGCCCGGGGCGACCAGGCAGCCCCCCCCGGTCGCCCCCCCGGATCCCCTCCGAACCGCAGGCCAATTGCTGCGCGACAGTCGGGAGGCCAAGGGGCTGCGCCTGCGGGATCTGGCCCAGCGCACCCGCATCAGCATCGCCGTGTTGGAAGCCCTGGAGGGAGGCTGGAAGGATCGCCTGCCCGAAGCCACCTACCTGCGCACCATGCTGTCCCTTCTGGAGCATGAGCTGGATCTTCCCCCCGGCAGCCTGGCGGCGGCGCTTCCCGTGGCAGGTCAGGGGACAAGGGAGAAGGGCCGCGGCCAAGGTTTGACCGCAGCGGTGTTCTCTCCCTTCACCATCCACGTCCTTGCCCGCTGGCAGGGGACAGTGCTCTATGCCCTGCTGATCCTTGGCCTGCTGTTGGCGATCAACGCTCAGCAACGGCGATTGGCGGCCCTGGGGCGGTTGGCGCTGAACCCCATTCCCCTGGCAACGGTGGCCACAGACGCGTCCGAGACCTTCCCCGGCCGCCACGGGGGCGGGCAAGCCGAAATCCGTTCGCCGTTGTCGACCGAGCTTCAGCCCCTCTCTCGGGCCGCTGCGGGCGTGGCGATGCGTCTGCTGGCACAGGAGAACCAGCGCGGTGGACTGGATGGCAGCCTTGGAGCGTTGCGCTTGACCCTGGCGTCCCCGACCCGCCTGGAGCTGCGCGGTCCTCGGAGCGGTGTCTGGCGGGTGGAGCGTCTGCAAGGCGACATCTCCCTGCCGGTGCTGCCCCCCTTCCAGTTGCACCTCAGCCCCGCGCCGCCGCCAGGCGCCGTGCGTTGGAAAGGCCAGCCCCTGCGGCCCGCCGCCCCATCCCCCCGCGGCGCAACCAGCGGCCGCTACGCGGTGCCCAGTCCCTCGACCTAATCCCTCTGCTGATGGCGGGTGGCCATCTCCGCGTAGCCCTTCAGGGGACCCGCCAGGGCTTCCAAAGGGCGATCCAGCCGCCAGCGCCAGTTGGACGAATCGGTGGTGCCAGGAGTGTTGAAACGGGCCTCGTTTCCAAGCTCCAGGAGATCCTGCAGGGGAACCACCACCAGCTCCGCGGAGGACCGGAGTGCCACCTCCAGCAGTTGCCACCCGGGGGCGTGCACATGCCCGCCCACCAGGGCCGCCACCTGGCCGCGCACGCTGTCTTCGAGATGGTGCCACCAGCCGAGGGTGGTGGCATTGTCGTGGGTGCCGGTGTACACCACCCAGTTGGAGCCGAGATAGTTGGCCGGCAAGTAAGGGTTGCTGGGCTGGCCATCAAAGGCGAACTGGAGGATTTTCATCCCTGGCAGGGCAAACTCATCCCGCAGGCTTTCCACTTCCGGGGTGATCACCCCCAGATCCTCCGCGATGAGTGGCAGCCTTCCATCCTCCCGCAGACGACCCGAACGTTGGCAGCGCTGCCGCAAGAGCCGCAGCAGGCTGAAGCCGGGGGAGGGTAGCCAGCGGCCCTCCACTGCGGTGGTGGCGTCTCCGGCCACGCTCCAATAGGCCTCCAGGGCGCGGAAATGGTCCAGGCGCAACAGATCAAAGAGGTCGAGCTGGCGCTCCAGCCGTTGCAGCCACCAGCGGAAGCCTGTGAGACGGTGCACCCACCAGCGGTAGACGGGGGTTCCCCAGAGCTGGCCCGTTGCTGAGAAATAATCCGGCGGCACACCGCTCTGCTCCAGCAGCCGACCCTGCCGATCGAGGGAGAACAGCCCCCTGCGGCTCCAGGCCTCCGCGCTGTCGTGGGCCACGTAAAACGGCAGATCGCCAAACAGGGTCACGCCCAGCTGGTGCGCCTGGTCCTGCAGGCGTCGCCACTGGCACTGCAGATGCCACTGGAGCAGGGCTTCCGCCAAGAGCGCTTGTCGCTCCTGGCGGGCCACGGCGCGCAACGTCTGCCTGGAACGTTGAACGAGGGCGGGCGACCACTCCCACCAGGGCCGGAGCTGATGTTGCCGCCGCAGGGTCATGAAGAGGCAGTGATCCGGCAACCAGGACCGCTGCTGACGACTCCAGAGCCGAAACGCTTGCTGTGCCTCGGCTCCCTGTTCAGGCCAGCGCCGAGCCAGGGCCTGCGCCAGCAGCTGGGACCTGGCCGCCGCCGCGTCCGGAGACAACAGCTGTGCGCTTCCTTCCGGCAGGGCCCGCAGGTCGCTGGCCTGGAGGGCACCGGCTGCGACCAAATCGTCGCCGTCGAGCAACCAGGGATTGAGGGCCGAACCGCTGGGGGAGCTGTAAGGCGATCCCTGCCCATCGGTGGGAGCCAGCGGCAGAACTTGCCAGATCCCCACCCCCGCCTGCGCCAGCAGGTCGAGCCAGGTGCGGGCTTGCTGGCCGAGGGTGCCGCAGGCGGACGTTCCAGGCAAGGAGGTGGGATGGAACAACACCCCGGCTGAGCGGCGAATCACCTGTTCGGGAAGGGACGAGACCGCGGCGGGTTCATTCACGAGGAAGGAAGGCGATAACGAGAGATGATGCGCTGAGCGAAGGCGGGGATGTGCCGCTCCACCATGGATCCGTGCTGTCGCCTCAGCCAGAGGGCGTTGCGGGTGAAGTGGGAGTCGATGGAAAACCGTCCGTACTCCAGCCCCCGGGGGCCGAAGCGCTGCACAAACCATCCCACCACCTCCGCCAGCCACAACGGCAGGCGCACGGCCTTGTCGTAGGCATCGATGCCCTGCTGCTCGGCCTGCCGACGATCGCCGCGACTGCTCACGGGCGCCGTCTCCAGCTCCGCCTCAACGAGATCCAACAGCAGTTGGCCCTTGGGATTGCGCACCACGAGCCACTGATGACCGAAGTTGGCTCCCATGTAGCCCACGACCAGATCCGCTCCAGCGTTGGTGTAGTCGAAACAACTCAAGCAGCTGGGAGCGAAAACATCCTTCAGCGTGGGGGTGTCCAGACCAAAGAAGGGAACGGTTTCCTCCTGGCCATCGGCATGGCGAAAGTGGACGCGGAAATCCTGCATGAACTCGTAATGCACCACCGTTTGTGGCGAACGGCTGGCGCTGTTGAGAAAGGTCTGCAGTCCGTCCCGACTGACGTTGTCCACACAGGGCAGCCCCAGCACGTAGAGGGCGTCCAGCGGCAGGGTGGCCTCCACCGTGCGCAGGGCCTGCACCTGGCAACCCACGCCAATCGCCAGCAGTCGACGGATGCCACTCCCCGACAGTTGCTCCAACACCTTGAGGTTGGGGGAGAGGGTGGGTTTGTTGACCCGGGCCGCCAGCACCTCCTCAGGCGTGCGGGCCAGGATCGGCACGGGCGTGAAGCGATCCTCCTCGCTCCCCCGCACGCAGAGCACCGCATCCACCAGACCGGTTTCCAGGGCGCGAACGCCGATGCGGCTGACGATGCCGGTCCACTGGGCGCCATCAATCGGGGAGCCCAAGCGGGCGGTGAGCATGCGCTGATGCACGCCGAAATAGAGCTCGTTCTCATCCGCCTGATTTCTGGCACGACCATGGCTGCTCTGCTCCATGACCTCCAGGTGCTGATCCAGGAAGGCGCAGGCCTGGCGCACATAGGCAACCCAGCGGGTGTCGCACAGGCCGCACTCACTGCAGAGGTCTTTGGCCGGCCGGGTGCCTCCCGCCGGCAGGGGGCGGGCGCGCAGGTGTGCGCGGGCGGCAGGGGGGATGAGGGGAGAAGAGAGAGGCTCGGCGGCAGTCAAGACGGAGGCGCGTTGGGGCCCGCGCTCAACCTATCCGCTGGGGCGGTGAACCGGGGGCTGGTGAATTCCCTCAGTCAAACTGGGTTGACCCTTGCCAGATCCGGCACCCATGGCCGCTCGCCGGGCGCGTCGCCCCTCCCCTCCGACCCCGCCCTCCGCCGGCAAGGAGGGGCCACAGCCGGCAGGGCGCTGGTCCTGGCCGGGTTGGGGGATGGTTGGCCTGGCCCTGGTGGGAGCGGTGGTCGGCTCCAGTGCGCTGGCGATGGTCTGGCCCAAACCCGACCCCTCCGTGGGGCTGCGGGAGGAAATCACGGCGGCAACCCTGGCCCCGAAGCCTCGGGATTCCGTGACGGTGCTTGTGATCGGCAGCGACGCCCAAAGCCTGGGGGAGGCCACCAACAAGGCGGCGCCTCCGGGCCCCGCCAATGGCGACAGCCTGCTGCTGGTGCGGATCAATCGCAAGGGCCCCACCCAGGTGCTGCAGCTCCCCACGGAGCTGGCCCTCTCCCTGCCAGGACGGCAACGCCCTGAGTCTCTGGGGGAGATCTATCGAGAGGGGGGCGTGACGCTGACGAGCGAGATTGCGCGCGAGCTTCTCGCTCTGAAGGATTCAGCCCCGGAACGTTATGTGGTTGTGCCTCGGCAGGCCTTGCGCAATCTGGTGGATGCCCTCGGAGGGGTGGAGGTGAGCCCGCCGCGACGGATGAAATACCGCGATCAAACCCTGAAATACAGCATTGATCTGCAGAGCGGTTTGCAGCGCTTGAGCGGCGAGAAGGTGGAGCAATTGCTGCGCTTTCGCGACAAATGGCAGGGAGAGTCCGGTCGACGAGCCAACCAGCAGGCGGTGATCAGCGCCCTGCGGGATCAGATGGCGCAGCCGGGTCAGCTGGCCCAACTGCCCGGCCTTGTCAACGCCTGGTCCACCCAAGTGGAGACCAACTTGAGCACCCGGGAGATGCTGAGCCTCCTGGCCTCGGCCCTAGACCAGCAGCGGCCGATTCAAGTCCAGACCCTGCCGCTCAAGCCGGCCACCAAGGAGTTCGGAGATCTGCGGCAACTGGATCCCACCGCTCAACGGCCGCTCTGGCCCACCCCCTGATCCACCCCCTCCGGCCGCTCCCGTCGGGCCGGAGGCCAGGGGTGATCCAGCAGCGACCAGCGACGGAGCAGAAGGTCGCTCACAGGCCTGCCGCCATCGTCGTCCGCCACCATGGCCTCCTCCAAGCGACCAAGCCAGGGGAGGCCATCACGGCGGCGTTGTTCAGCCCTCCAGGTCCCCCCCCACTGCAGCACCCCCAGAAGGGGCACCCTCCACTGCCGCAACAGGGCGACCGTGGAGGCGGCTGCGCCGCTGGGGAGCTGTTGCCAGGGAAGGATCAGGAGAGTGGGTTGGCGCCAGGCCCCGAGGGCTTCGGCCCAGGTGCCGCCATCCTGCAGGGGTTGCCCCGGATCGAGGGGAAGACTGGCCAGCCAGCCGCCGTCGGAGGCCTGCAGCTGCCGCAGCTCCTCATGGGGCGCCCGCGGCTCGCCGATGCGGCGATGGGGCAGGGAAAGAGCACGGGCCAGGCGGCGCGCGGCTTGCTCCGTCGCGCTTTCCGGATGGCGAAAGGAGGCTTCCACTCCCGCTGCCACCACCACGCCTCTGAGGGGCTCGGGCGTGGGCGGTTGTGACATTTCGTTGTAGGGAGAAGAAGACCTGGCCTGCATCCGTTGTCCTTGGCGGTGGCTGGGGGCCTGTGAAGGGTGCGCGACGCGGCACGCTTCTACGATCTACTCTGCCGCGTGCCGTCCCAGCCCGCCGTGATCACCCATTCCCCCACCGAACGGCTGGAGTCGAGCGGCGCCACCCTGCACGCCTCCAACGACAGCCGACGACTGCGGCTGTTCAGTGGCAACTCGAATCCAGAGCTTTCACGAGAAATCGGGGCCTATCTGGGAATTCCCGATGGTCCGCGGGTGATCAAGCGATTCGCCGATGGTGAGCTTTATATTCAAATACAGGAATCCATTCGCGGTTGTGATGTGTTCCTCATCCAGCCAACCTGCGCTCCTGTGAATGATCACCTGATGGAGCTGCTGATCATGGTGGATGCCTGCCGTCGTGCTTCAGCGCGGCAGATCACCGCCGTGATTCCTTACTACGGCTATGCAAGGGCCGATCGAAAAACGGCTGGTCGTGAATCAATCACCGCCAAGTTGGTGGCCAATCTTTTGGTGCAATCAGGTGTGGATCGCGTTTTGGCGATGGATCTACACTCCTCACAGATTCAGGGTTATTTTGACATACCCTGTGATCATGTATTTGGTTCACCAGTGCTGGTGGATTACATCAGCACGTTGGGTCTGGAAGATCTGGTCGTCGTCTCTCCTGATGTGGGCGGTGTGGCGCGGGCACGGGGTTTTGCCAAACAGATGAAGGATGCGCCACTGGCGATCATTGACAAACGGCGTTCCGGTCACAATGTGGCAGAAAGTCTCACCGTTATCGGCGATGTGGCGGGCAAGACGGCTGTGTTGATTGACGACATGATCGACACGGGTGGCACCATCAGCCAAGGCGCTAAGTTGTTGCGGCGTTTTGGCGCCTCCCGGGTCTTGTGCTGCGCCACCCATGCGGTGTTCTCCCCTCCAGCGATGGAGCGCCTCTCCGAGCCCGGGCTATTTGAGATGGTGGTGGTGACGAACAGCATTCCGGTGCCGCCAGAGCGCATGTTTGACCAACTCAAGGTGCTCTCCGTGGCCAAGATCATGGGCGAGGCGATCTGGCGCATCCACGAGGAAAGCTCCGTCAGCTCCATGTTTCGTTGACCGCTTCTTGTCGCCCCGGGGCGCGGTCTGCCCCGCGCCGCTGGCTCGCTGGTCTGCTGGCGGCGGGCGTCGCCCTGCTGAGCGGCCTGCCCAGGATCGCCCACGGCCAGCCGGGCCAGCTGCCCCAGCCTCTCGGGCGACGGGTGGGTGTCTGGCTGACCAATAGTCCCAGCCCCCTTTATTACGACGCCAAACGGCTGGAACAAGCCGTGCGGGACCTTGCCACAGCGGGATTCAACACGCTTTATCCCAACGTCTGGAGCCGGGGCACCACCTTTCACAACAGCCGCTACGCCCCCATGGAGCCGGCCCTGGCCCGGGTGAATGGCGCGCTGGACCCCATCTGTCGCCTCACGCGGGAGGCCCAGGCCCGGGGCATGCAGGTGGTGCCCTGGTTTGAATATGGCTTGATGGAGCCCGCAGATGCCGCTGTGGTGTTGGCCCATCCGGATTGGTTGCTGCGGCGGGCCGATGGCAGCGCCCTCTACGCCATGCACGGGGCGAATCTGAAAACGTCGCCGCTGAAGGAGCTGCGGGTTTGGCTCAATCCCACCCATCCCCAGGTGCGTCAGCGTTTCATCGGTTTGATTGAGGAGATTGTGCAGCGCTGTGGTGTAGATGGCATCCAGCTGGATGATCATTTCGCCTGGCCGGTGGAACTGGGATACGACGACACCACACGGGAGCTCTACCGAGCCCAGACAGGGCGGGAACCACCCAGCGACGTCGCCGATCGCGCTTGGATGCGCTGGCGCCGGCAGCAGCTCACCGGCCTGCTGCGCGATCTGCGCAGCCGCATCCAGCAGGTCTCCGGCGACAGACGACTTGTGATCAGTCTCTCCCCGGGACCCTTTCGCTTTGCTTACAACCAATGGCTGCAGGATTGGGAGCTTTGGGCCCTGGGGGGGTTGATCGATGATCTGGTCGTGCAGAACTATGCCTACTCCGTGAAGGGGTTTGAAAAGGATCTGGATCAGCCGGCCCTGATCAAGGCTCGCGGCTGGGGCATTCCTGTGGAGATCGGCATCCTGGCCGGGTTTGGCGGTCGCACCACCGACATGGCCAGCCTCAGCCAAAAGGTGGACCTGTCTCTGCGACGGGGCCATGGCGTGATCTATTTCTACTGGGAGGGGCTCTGGGGCCAGTTCGCTGGCGCTGAGGGAGCGGCCTACCGGCAGGCGGCTTTTCGCCAGCTTCATCTCGGAGCCGCGGACGGCGGGCCGCGCCTTCCCCTGCCCCCGCAGCCTCTCGGCGGGCCCTCCCGCCGCCCGCCGCCCCCGCCCCCCGTGCCAGCTCTCTTCCCTCCGTTCCCCGCCGTGCCGGATTGAGCCGCTGGCTCAGGGGGCGAGCTTTCCCCTCTCCCAGCCTTTCACCAGCTGATAGACCACCGGCACGACGAACAGGCTGAGGAACGTGGCCACAAACAGGCCACTGAACACAACGGTGCCGATGCTCACGCGGCTGGCAGCGCCAGCGCCCCGGGCCAACAGGAGTGGAAGAAACCCCACCAGGGAGGAGATGGCCGTCAGCAGGATCTGCCGCAGACGGGCCACCGCAGCCCCATGAATGGCCTCCGGCAAGGGCAGGCCCCGCTGCAGACGCTGGTTGGCAAATTCCACGATCAGGATGCCGTTCTTGGCGGCCAGGCTGACCAACACCAGCAATCCCATCTGGCCATAGACATCGAGCGGCAACCCGCGCATGGCCAGGCCGAGCACCGCCCCGAGCAAGGCCAAGGGGACCGTGACCAGAATAATCAGCGGATCCAGCACATTTTCATAGAGGGCGGCCAAGACCAGGCCCATCACCAGCGTGCCCAGCGCAAAGGCTCTGACATTGCCGCCACTGGAGCGGGCCTCCTCCCGCGCCAGCCCCACCCATTCCAGCTCCAGGGCATCATCGCCGCGCCTGCGCAGCGCCTCCTCCAACAACGCCATCGCCTGGCCGGTGCTGACTCCCGGACGGGGAAGGGCCTGCACCGAGATGGAACGGAGCAGACGGGAGTGTTGAATTGTCATCGGGCCAGCGCCGCTGTCGATTCGCACCAGCTGAGCCAGCGGGATCAGCTGACCCTCCCGGCCGCGAACCCGCAGAGTCAACACATCCGTGGCCTGCCGCCGCGCCGCGCCATCCAGCTGCACGATGACGCGTTGCACCTGCCCGTCAGCAAAGCTGTCGTTGACATAGTCGCTGCCGAAGCTGGCCCGCAGGAGATCCACCACATCGGCCAGCTCCACGCCGAGGGAGGCCATCTGCAGACGGTCAGGCACCAAACGCAGCAAGGGCGAGCCAGCGGAGAAACGAGTGGAGACCCGCTCAAAAGCGGGACGCCCCCCCAGGCTGAGGCCCTGGGCCTCGGCCAGGAAGGTTCTGACCTCCCGCTCGAATTGATCCAGCCGCATCTGACCATTGCTGGCATCAAGCAGATCGAGTTGCAACCCTCCTTCCGAGCCAAAGCCCCGCACCGTGGGCGCCTCGCTGAGCTGCACGACGCCATCGCGCACCTCTCGCCGCAGCGTTCCTTTGATCCTTTCCCCGACAGCGGCCGTGCTCTGGTCGGCGCGAGGCCGATCGCGAATCGGGATCAGCCGGAGAAAGAGTTGTCCCTTGTTGGGGCTGCTGTCGTCAAAGGAGCGGCCCGCGAAGAAGTTGGCGCTGGCCAGCAGGGATTCCTGGCGGACCAGCGCGCGCACCTGGTCCAACACCGCCTGGGTGCGCACCAGGGCGGAGCCCTCTGGCAAAACCACGGCGCCCCGTAGCTGGCCGGTGTCCTCCTGGGGGATGAAGGCCGGGGGCAGGGCACGCAGGGCGGCGGTGGTGAGCAGAAGCCCCGCCAGCAGAAGGGCGAGCACAGCGCGTTTGCGCAGCAGCGCCTGATCCAGCCAACGGCCGTAGGGGGCCTCCAAGGCTTCCAGCCACAGACGGGGCCGATCGATCCAGCGTTTCAACCAGGCGGGTTCGCGTTGATCCGGATGGAGCAAGCGGATGGCGGCGACGGGAGTGAAGGTGAGGGCATTGATGGTGGAGAAGCCGATGGCCGCGCTGATCGTCAGGGCGATCGGCCCGTAGAGGCGCCCCAGGCTGCCCTCCATGCCCAACACCGGCAAAAACACCACCACCAGCACCAGGGAGGTGGCCACCACGGCATTGCCGAGTTCCGCCATGGCCTCCCGGGCGGCCCGCAGGGCAGGGGTGCCGCTCTCCAGGCGGCGGCCGATGTCTTCGCTGACGACGATGGCGTCATCCACCACCAGCCCGGAGGCCAACACCATCCCGAACAGGGAGAGGGTGTTGATGGAGGTGCCCGTCAGGCGCAACACCGACAGGGAACCGATCAGGGCGACCGGCACAGCTGCGGCGGTGATCAGGGCCAAGCGGCTGTTGCCCAGCCCGAGCAGCAACACCACAAACACCAGCAGCACCGAATCCCGCAGGGCTTCCACGGCGCCCTCAATGCTGGTGCGCACCGTTTCCGCCTCATCCACGATCACCTGCATCGCCACCCCCGGCGGGAAGCGGGGGGCGAGCTCCTCCAGGGCCTCTTGCACCGCCTGGCGCACCTGCAGGGCATTGCTGCCATCCCGTTGGTAGACCGCCACCGAGACCGTGCGGTCTCCCGCCAGGTTGGTCGCCAGGGATTCGTAGCTCTCTGTGCCCAAGCTCACGCGTCCCACGTCCTTCAGCAGGGTCACGCCGCCATCGGGGCCGCGACCCACCACGAGCCCCTCGAACTCCCGCACCGACCGCAGGCGGCCTTCCATCCGCAGGGGCAGCACCATCACCTGGTCGGCGGGAGAGGGGGCGTCGCCAACCTGACCCAGGGCGGCCAGCACGTTTTGGGCTTCCAGCGCTTGGCGGATCTCCGCAATGGTGAGGTTGCGTTGCTCCAGGCGCACCGGATCAAGCCAGAGCCGAAAAGCCACGGGACTGCCGCCAAAAAAGCCGACTTCCCCCACCCCTGGCACGCGCCGCAGACGATCGCGCACCACCTGATCCACCCAGCCGCTGAGGAAGGTGTCGCCGAAGCTGTTGGCATCGGCGCTGAAGCTGAGCACCAGCAACAGATCGTCGGAACCGCGTTGCACCTGCACGCCGAACCGGGCCACCTGGGCAGGCAGTTGGCGGGCGACGACCGTGGCCTGGTTCTGGGTGTTGATCTGGTTGATCTCCGGATTGCCGCCGCTGAAGACCAAGGAGATGGAACTGCCGTTGGCGGAGCTGGTGGAGCGGATCGAGTCCAGGCGCTCCAAACCGTTGAATTGCTTCTCCAGCAGGTTGGTCACCCCCTGCTCCACCGCCTCCGGCCCGGCGCCGGGATAGCTCGCCCGCACGCTGACCCGACTGTTGGCGATCGGTGGCAGGTTTTCCACCTGCAGGGCAGGCAGGCTCACCACTCCGGCCAGGAGGATGAGCAGGCTGAGCACCATCGTGAGCACCGGACGCCCCAGGAAGGGATCCGCGATCGACTTCAAGGCCACCCCCCGAGGACATTGCGCCGCAGTGAGGCCTGATCCTGGCAGTCTTCCCGTCGCGCTGGGGGATCGGGGCCCGTCAACGGGTCAGAGCGCCCGAGGGGCTTCCGCCTTGCCCAGGGAGGCCGCTTGCGCCGGGCTGAGCCGACCCGCTTGCAGGAGCACTTCCGTGATGCGTGTGATGTGCAGCACGGCATGGAGGCGGTAGCCAGCGGCTTGCAGGCGCTGGCGGCCATTGTGGTTGCCGCTGGCGCCATGGTCGATGAACACGACGACATCACAAACGGTCAAGCCAGAACTCTCCAACTTGGCAATGCCTTCCAACACGCTGCCACCACTGATCAAGATGTCGTCGACCACCACGACGTTTTCCCCTTCCTGGAAGTCACCTTCAATCAAACGCCTTGCGCCATGGGCCTTCACCTCTTTACGGGGATAGATCAGTGGCTTATGCAACTGCAAGGACAGACCTGTTGCCGTGGGCAAGGCGCCATAGGGAATGCCAGCGATTCGATCAAAGGACAGCCCCTCCAGACAGCCGGCATAGGCATGCAACACGCGATGGAAAAGATTGGGATCAGAAATAATCTGTCGCAAATCAATGTAGTAGTTAAAGATCGCGCCTGAAGCCTGCTTGTAGTCACCAAACAGCAGGCAACCCAGATCAAACAAATCCAGGATCAGCCGCTCCATCGGCTCGGCCGCCTTTGCCGCCGGCAGCCAGAGGCTGCAACGATCTTCCGATGTCTGCGACTTCCGTGCCAGCCGGGTTTGGCGGTGGGACTGGATCCGTTGCTTGAGTTGCTCCGCCCGTTCGGCCGTGTCGTCCTCCACCAGCAGGTTCTGGGGGAGGGGAAGAAGAAGACCATCTGCCGCACTGGTGAGGCCCGCTTCCAGCAGGGCATCGAGCCGATCTTCCTCCGCCCAGAGACTGCGCAGAATTAAAAAGCGCTCCGGTGCCACAGCGCGGACACGCGCGAGAATCGCCGGATCACTGGTGCCGACTTCCAGCAGGAGCTGTTCAGGCGTTCCCCAGCGTTGGGCCTCACGCACAATTTTCAAATAGAGGGGATCGCTTTCATTGGGGTGATGTTGAAATTCCCGCGCCGCCGGGTTGGAGCTGTGGCAGGTCACCACCACCGCCTTGTCGGGATGGAGCAAGAACGGCGCCGCAATGTCTTGCCCGGGCAGGGGAGAGAGGGTGACCGCATCGGCCCCCAGTTCGCGGAAGAGGTAGTGGGCCAGGGCGGAGGAGCTGTTGAGGTCGCCGTGCTTGGCATCCACGATCAACGGCGTGCCGAGGGGAACGAGCTCCCGCACTTCCCGCAGCAGCTCCAGCCCGATCGGCCCCAGGGCCTGATAGAAGCCCAGGGAGGGTTTGTAGGCGCAGACGTGGGCGCCGGTGGCCTCGATCACCGCCTTGATCCAATGGCGGGCCTGGGAGAGGAAGGAGCAGCCGGCGATGCCCCGTCGCAGGGCCCAGCTCTGGAGCATTTCCGGATTCGGATCCAGCCCGGTCACCAGGAGGGATTGCCGTTCGGTGATGGCATCGGTGAGCTGGAGGAAAAACCCCATCGAGCGCCAGGTGCGACGAGACGGTGATAGGCCGCCTGGATCCCGGGCCGCGAGCGGGTGACACAGCTCTTAATTGTCCCTGCTCCTCAACCGGCCTCAATGGTGGGATAGGTGGGCTCCCAGCGCTCCTCTCGCAACCGCTGCAACGCCTCCTCGGCGGTGCTGGCCCGCGTCGCCACCCCCTCCTGGAGGGCCGCGAGGGCCACCGCCTCAGCCACGCGGGCAGACACCTCGCGCACCTGATGGAGGGAGGGCATCAGAGGGGCCTCAGGATCGTGGCTGGCGGGGATCTGCGCCGCCAGAGCCTCCACACAGGCGTCAATCATGCCTTCGCTCACCTGGCTGGCGCCCACGGCCATCGCTGCGAATCCCAACCCTGGAAAGACGAAGCAGTTGTTGCACTGCCCGATCACCCGCTCCTTGCCCTGGACCCGCACCGGCGGGAAGGGGCTGCCCGTGGCCACCAAGGCCCGGCCCTCACTCCAGCGCAGAAGGTTGCCGGGGGTGACTTCCGCCAGAGGGGTGGGGTTGGAGAGGGGGAGCACGATCGGGCGGTCCACTCCCCGGCAGAGCGCCTCCACCACGGCCTGGTCAAAGGCTCCCGCGCAGGTGGAGGTGCCGATCAGCACGGCGGGTTTGAGGGCCTCGACGACCGCGAGCAAGCGGATCTGGCCGTTCTCATCGGCGGCAAGCCCGCGCACCTGCTCGGCCCGCTTCACATAGGGCATCACCGCTGCGCTCCAGTGGGGTAGAGCGTCATGCACCAGGCCATCGCGATCCAGGAGCCACAACCGATCGGCGGCCTCCTCCGGCGTGAGCCCCTGGCGCACCAGGAGGCGGCAGAGCCGCTCGGCGATGCCGCAGCCAGCGCTGCCAGCGCCGAAGATCACGATCTTCTGGTCGCGCAGGGGCTGGCCCAGGCCCCGCAACGCCGCCAACACCACCGCCGCGGCCACGCCGCTTGTGCCCTGGATGTCATCGTTGAAGCTGGGCACAACGGTGCGGAAGCGATCGAGCACTCGCCGCGCGTTGGCTGCGCCGAAATCCTCCCAGTGCACCAGGGCTCCAGGACAAACCTGGCGCACGGCGGCGATGAACGCCTCCAGGAAGTCGTCATAGGCTGCGCTGCTCAAGCGGGGGTGTTTCCAGCCTGGATAGTGGGGGTCCTGCCGCAGGTCAGCCCGGTCGGTGCCCACATCCAGCATCACCGGCAGGCCACGGCCGGGATGGAGGCCCGCGCAGAGGGTGTAGACGGCCAGCTTGCCCAGACAGATCTGAATTCCCCCCACCCCCTGGTCGCCAATGCCAAGGATGCCCTGGGCATCGGTGATCAGTAGCAGGTCGGGCCGGCCGAAGCTCTCCGTGGCCTGACGCAGCATGTCAACCAGCCGCTGTTGATCGGGAGCCGCCAGATACACCCCTTGGGAGGGGCTGCGGTAGGTGTGGCTGAAGCGCTGAATGGCCTGCCCCACCGTTGGCGTGTAGACGATCGGCAACGCCGCCTCGATGTGATCGGCGAGGAAACGATGAAACAGAGTGAGATTGCGCTCCCTGAGGAACTGCAGATAGGCAAAGCGTTCCAGGTCGCCGCCCAGGCTGTCGAAGGCCAGCCAGCATCGCTCCGCCTGTTGGGCGAGAGTTTCCTCCTGCCAGGGCAACAGGGCTTCAAGGTCCAGGGCGCGGCGCTCCTGGCGGGTGAAGGCCGTGCCCTTGTTGAGCAGGGGATCATTCAGCAGCTGGGCCCCCCGCAGGGGCGTGACGAGAGTGGAAACAGCCACGAACCGGGAGAGAGGGTCCCCAGTCTCCCAAGCCGCGTTCCCTCAGGCCGGTTCCGGGCCTGCGGGGGACGGGGTGACCAGACGCCAGGGCAGGAGTTCACCCGCATGAAAGGGCACCAGCTCCACCGCGCGGCCGGCGGCGTCGTTGAGGTGAAGCCGGGAGGGCACCAGCTGGTCGTCGCGCCGCAGGGTGATCCGCTCCTCGTTGGCAGGCAGGCCATAGAAACGGGGGCCGTGAAGCGAGGCAAACGCCTCCAGGTGCTCCAGGGCCCCCTCCTGTTCAAAGGTCAGCGCATAGCTTTCCAAGGCGAAGGGCGCATTGAAGATGCCGGCGCAGCCGCAGGCTGCCTCCTTGGCGGAGCGGGCATGGGGAGCGGAATCGGTGCCAAGAAAGAAGCACGGCTCTCCGGAGGTGGCCGCCGGGCGCAGGGCCAGGCGGTGTTTCTCGCGCTTGGCCACGGGCAGGCAGTAGGCATCGGGTCGCAAACCGCCGGCGAACAGGGCGTTGCGGTTGATGTGCAGATGGTGCGGGGTGATCGTGGCGGCCAGTTGGGGCGCGCACTGGCGCACAAAGGCCACGGCTTCAGCGGTGGTGATGTGCTCGAACACCACTTTCAAGCCGGGATGGCGGAGGAGCAGGGGGTGCAGATGGCGCTCGATGAACACCGCCTCGCGATCGAAGATGTCCACTGCGGGGTCGGTCACCTCGCCATGGAGGAGGAGGGGCATGCCGATCCGTTCCATGGTTTCCAACACCGGCGTCAGGGAGGCCAGCTCCTTCACCCCCGCGGCGGCGTTGGTGGTGGCGTGGGCGGGATAGAGCTTGCAGGCGGTGAAGACCCCCTGCGTGAACCCCCGCTCGATCTCCTGCGGATCACTGCTGTCCTGGAGGTAGTGGGTGAGGAGGGGGATGAAGCGACAGCCATCCGGTAGGGCGGCGAGGATGCGGGAGCGATAGGCCCGCCCGTCCTCCACGCTGGTGATCGGAGGCGTGAGGTTGGGCATGACGATGGCGCGGGCGAACACTCGTGCCGTGGCGCCCACCACAGCCTGGAGCATGGGCCCATCCCGCAGGTGCACATGCCAGTCATCCGGCCGGCGGAGCTCCAGGGTTGGTGGGGGCGTGGCGGTCATCGCTGCGCGGCATCGGGTGAGGAGTGCCGCTGCAGCCTGGGGATGACGACGGTCATGGGATCGGTACCGATGATGGGATCGCTTGGCGGCAGGTGGAGAGCCGATCCCTTGGGCAGACTAGGGGCGCGATCGTTGCTCCCTCATCTCACCGCCACCCCCCAGGGATCATTTGAAGTCAGGCAGAGCTCGCGCTTTGACTGAGCTCTTGACGGCCGACGACGAGGTCGCCGCCGCCGCCGATGGGGTGGAGCTGCGACCACATCCCGTTGTGTGGTGTCAAACCTCTGGCCCGAATGGTCTGATCAGAGCTGGAACGGGGTGGAAGGACCTCTCTAAGGCGACTGCGGCGTCACCGGGCTGGTGCGTCAACGCGGCGACATGGGGGAAGGGCTCCTCCAGCAACGCATCAACCTTGCGGCTGGACACAGCACGGATGCACGCCTCCAGGATCAGCGCATCGAGGGCCTTGTCCAGCCAGCGATGGGGATCGAGGACGGGGAGAGGCTTCGCAACCGTCATCTGACGGCTCTGAGCAGCGCCTGGGGATCGAGCTGAGGCGCCCGGCCTCGGATTCGGCTGTGCAAGCCCGTGACTGGCGTTGCCGAATGTTGTGGGTCATCAAGCCAAGCTTTGAATGCCGTGGCGGAGCACAGGCATCCGGCAATCACCCTGTCAACAAAAAAGGACCCAGGGCAGCACCCATGGATCCCGACGCATCTGGATTGGAGCTGTTGAGCTCAAGCTGAACCCACGGCGACATAGGAACCGTAAAAGAACAGGCCCACCACAAAGATCACAGCCATGCCGCCCGCTGTGGCCACGAGCCACAAGGGAAGAACACCTTCGGTCCAGCGGCTTTTCCAGGCCACGGCGGGGCGGCCATCGGGAAGGCGATCGGGGATGCGGCCGTCAGGCAGGGCAGATTTCTTGCTGCTCATGGCTCAAGGAAGGAAAGGAGGAGGCGTCAGTTAAAGAAGTAGCTGGTGAACAACACGCCGGTAACGAACACCAAGAGCAGCCCCAGATAGAGGCTGGTGCGGTTGAGCTCGACAGGCAGGTTGTTGGGGTTGGGGTTGCGTTGAAGACCCATGGGATTAGCGGCGCACGAACTGCATGGCGGCCAGGGCTCCCAGGAAAAACACCGTGGGGATGCCAAGGGCGTGAACGGAAAGCCAGCGCACCGTAAAGATCGGATAGTTGCGTGGCGTGGTGGGGGCGGTGGATTGGGTCATGGCTTATTTCAAGCGCTGGTCAAGCGAGGATTTGGCGTCGTAGCGCTGGCTCACCACCGGCGCTTTCTGCTCCTGGGCCTGAAAATAGGCATCAGGGCGGGGCGTTCCAAAGGCGTCGTAGGCCAGACCCGTGGAGACGAACAGGAACCCGGCCAAGAAAATGGCGGGCAGGGTGACCGCATGGATCACCCAGTAGCGGATGCTCGTGATGATCTCGAAAAACGGGCGTTCACCCGTTGAGCCGGCAGCCATAGCGACAAGCATTCAGCGGGCTGATCCTAGGGGGCGGCTGTCGGCTCCTGAGCGCTCAAAAGGGAATTTGGTTACAGAGGGATGCAGTTGGCGACCTCAGCCCACCCAGCGCAGCAGGTTCCCCCGTTCCCCCAGCACGAACGCCTTCCCGTCGGGGAGCACGGCGATGCGGGTGAAGTTGGTGGGCTGCTGGGATCCCACCGGATCCTTGCGCCACGTCTCGCCGCCGTCCTGGCTGCTGAGCAGGGTGCCGCTGCCTCCTCCGGTCCACAGGTCGCCCTTGGGATCCCAGGCCAGATCGAGGTAGCCGTAGCCATTGGTGATCGGGATGATCGCCGGACCCCAGGACTCCACGTTGTCGGGTTCGGCGTTGAAGCGCACTTGGGCCCCCCGGGCCACCAGCCACAGATTGCCGTCGGGCTGGAAGCCCATGGCTTGAAGACGCTGGCTGCTCACCCGCTGGTGCACCGTCCAGTCGGCCTGGCCCGGTTGCCAGGTGGCAAAGAAGTTGCCCAGGCTGCTGACGCTCACGTAGCGACCATCGGGACCCCGCCGCAGATCCCGCACGGCACCCGCCGCGTCACCCACCAGCGCCTGCCAGCTCTTGCCCCCGTCCTCGGTGCGGTAGATCGCGCCCACGTTGGTGGCCAGCTCCGCCGTGTTGCCCCCCAGGGCCGTGATCAGGTAAGGCTCGCCGGGGAGCTTGGTGTCAAGGAAGAGGCGGTTCCAGTTGGCGCCGCCATCGGTGCTGTGCAACAACAGGCCGGGTTGGCCGACGATCCAGCCCTCCTTGCCGATGAAGTCGATGCTGATCAGGCGGAAGTTGTCTTCCTCCGGCAAGGCCAGGCTCCGCTCCTGCCAGCTGGCTCCTCCGTCGTTGGTTTCCATGATCAGTCGGTTGCTGCCCACCAGGAAGCCGTGGCGACGGTCGCTGAAGGCCACGTCCAAGGGATTCGACTTGGTGTCCAGGGGCACGGACTGCCAGGGGCTGCTGGCCGCCATGGACAGGCCGGTGGTGACGCAGCCAGGCAGCGTCACGGCCACCACCAGGGCCATCAGCAGCGCCATCAGGGCGCGACTCAGCTGGGCCATCAGCGGCCGCGCAACAACGGGGGAGCGGAAGCGTTCCATCAGCGCAGGGAGTAAAGGGAAAGGAAGAAGGCGATCGCCAGGGCAAAGCCGCCGAAGATCAAGACGTTTTTCTGGCCTGGCGTCAGGCGATTGACGCCCAGCCCAAAGTTGAGATTCTCCTCGAAGCCGCTCGGCTTCTCGCGGGGACCGATATCGCGGAAGGCGCCCATCCTGCTGCGACACACCGGGCAGCGGAAGGTGGCGGGATCGAGCGCTTCAAAGGCCGTGCCCGCCGCGATGCCCAGCTTGCGCACCCCCTCCGCCGGGTCGTAGACGAAGCCGCAGCTGCGGCATTCGAAGCGGTGGGCGCTGGTGTCGTCCTCCGCCAGCTCCTCTGCGGGGAGCTCGGTCGCCTCGGGGGGCACGGCCTCAGGCGGAAGCCCTTCCCCTTCCGGCTCGGGTGGAAGGGGGGTCTGAACGTCCCCGGACACAGGCGCGGCGGGGGGCACCGGTGCGGGGCCCTCGGAGCTGGACGGGCTGCTCATGGCGGGGCCGTTGGAATGGGTGGACTGTAAGCAGCCCCAAGGGCGGGAAGCAGATGCCAGACTGCGCCCCACCTTGGGGCTGAACAATGTTCGTGCTCTCCGGCTATGACGCCTTCCTTGGCTTTCTGCTGATCGCGGCGGCGGTGCCGGTGCTGGCATTGGTGACCAACAAGCTGTTGGCGCCCAAAAGCCAGCGGGGGGAGAGAGAGCTCACCTACGAATCGGGGATGGAACCGATCGGCGGGGCGTGGATCCAGTTCAATATCCGCTACTACATGTTTGCTCTGGTCTTCGTCGTCTTTGACGTGGAGACCGTTTTCCTCTACCCCTGGGCCGTGGCCTTCCACCGGCTCGGTTTGTTGGCCTTCATCGAAGCCCTGGTGTTCATTGCCATCCTGGTGCTGGCTCTGGCCTATGCCTGGCGCAAGGGCGCCCTTGAATGGAGTTGATTTCCCATGACCGCCACCCCACCTTCCGCCACCGCCGGCCTCGCTGAGGCCCTTTCCGTCGCTGCCCTGCGCGATCAGCGCGCCGCCACTTGCGCACCGGTCGGTCCGCCGACGATCACCTCCGACCTGTCGGAGAACATCATCCTCACCAGCCTCGACGACCTGCACAACTGGGCGCGCCTGAGCAGTTTGTGGCCCCTGCTTTACGGCACGGCTTGCTGTTTCATTGAGTTCGCCGCCCTGATCGGCTCCCGCTTCGACTTCGACCGCTTTGGCCTGGTGCCCCGCTCCAGCCCCCGTCAGGCGGATCTGCTGATCGTGGCCGGCACGGTGACGATGAAGATGGCTCCCGCCCTGGTGCGCCTCTATGAGCAGATGCCGGAACCCAAATACGTGATCGCCATGGGGGCCTGCACGATCACCGGCGGCATGTTTTCCGCCGATTCCACCACGGCTGTGCGTGGCGTCGACAAGCTGATCCCGGTGGATCTTTATCTCCCCGGCTGCCCACCACGGCCCGAGGCCATCTTTGACGCCGTGATCAAGCTGCGCAAAAAGGTGGGCA
Source organism: Cyanobacteriota bacterium (assembly GCA_046340795.1). Taxonomy (GTDB): domain Bacteria; phylum Cyanobacteriota; class Cyanobacteriia; order PCC-6307; family Cyanobiaceae; genus Cyanobium. The sequence goes on from JBKDSV010000003.1 coordinate 20,820, forward strand.
ATGAGTCGTTTGCCGAGCGCCATCGCCTCAAGGCCAGCCACCGTTATTGCACCGTGCCCCACCAACTCCGTCAGGTGGAGCCCCAGGTCACGGGCGCCTACCTGTCTGCGGAAACCCAGAAGGCCGCCCTCGCCGCCGCCGCCACCTTGCCCCTGGCCAGCCCAGGCGCCGCCGAGACGGTTCTGGCTCCGGCAGGTGAGTCGGCCCGCGAGAGGGGCTGACCTCTGCAGCCATCTCCCGGTTGCCCTTCTGCCGACGGGCAACGCTCCCCCATCCTGTCTCGGGGGGTGGCCTTGCCACTCCTCTGCCCCCCTCGTCTCCATCCCTGAGCCATGGCCGACGCCGCCCCCCCTGATTCCGCCCCCAGCCCCGGCCCGGTGAGCACCTGGCTCAGCGAGCAGGGCTTCGACCATGAGGTGCTCCCTGCGGATCACCTCGCCGTGGAAGTGTTGGCCGTCGAGCCGGCGGGGCTTCCCCTGATCGCTACGGCCTTGAGGGCCTATGGCTTTGATTACCTCCAGTGTCAGGGGGGCTACGACGAAGGACCCGGCGGGCGGCTGGTGAGCTTCTATCACCTGGTGAAACTGGCGGCCCTGGCCGACATGGTGGCCGGGCCAGCGGCTGCGGCGGGCACCAATCAGGCCCTCGCTGTGCACCAGCGTCCAGAGGAGGTGCGCCTGAAGGTGTTCCTGCCCCGGGATGGGTCGGTCAGCGTGCCCAGCCTCTATGGCCTCTGGCGCGGCGCCGACTGGCAGGAACGCGAGACTTATGACATGTTTGGCATCGTCTACGACGGCCATCCCCATCCCAAACGGCTGTTGATGCCCGAAGACTGGAAGGGCTGGCCCTTGCGCAAGGATTATGTGCAGCCGGATTTCTACGAGATGCAAGACGCTTATTGAGTGTTAGGCAAGCTCTGGACAACCGGTCGCCAGTGGAAGTGGAAGCTGTCCCTTGGCGCCAACTGGGATCTCCGCGCTCTCACAGGTGCCGCTGAGGGGTTGTCCAGAGTCTCCTTGGGGAAGCGCTGGAGAACCGGCCGCTAGTGGGAGCCATCCCCTTGCGCCAACTGGGAGCTCCACGCTCTCACAGGTGCCGCTGAGGGGTTGTCCAGAGCCTCCTTAGCCATCCCGGCGGTATTTGCGGTAAAACCGCATCACGGCGGACGCCACGCTGCGAGGATCGTGTCTCAGTGTGGCGCTGGGTCGAGCGCCCTGCAGGGCGGCTCGCATCACTTGATAGCCTCGGCTCTGTAAGTCCTCTTCATCACAGCTCACCGGTTCGGCGCCGCGACGACGGTAGTGCTCCACCAAGGGAGATCGGTCCAGATCTTCCTGGGCCAGCACTGCGGTGAACAGCCGTTCATTTACCCCGAGGCTGGCCAGCTGGGTTTCGATCGCCCGCAGATGATCGCTCACGTCCATCCCATCGGTCTCTCCGGGCTGGGTCATCAGATTGCAGACGTACAACCGGGGCGCGCGGCTGCGACGGATGGCTTCCACCAGCTCGGGAACGAGCAGGTTGGGCAGCAGAGAGGTGTACAAGCTGCCCGGACCCAACACGATCAGATCGGCATGGGCAATGGCTTCCAGGGCGCGGGGCAGGGCCGGCGGTCGCGCCGGCGTGCAGCCAAGGCGCACGATCGGGCTGGTGGCTCGGCCAATGCGGGATTCCCCCTCAATCCGCTCCCCGTTTTTCAATTCTGCCCAGAGGCGCACATCCGCATTGGTGGCGGGCACCACCTGACCTTGCACGGCCAACACCCGGCTGCTGGCCGCGATCGCAGCTTCCAGGCTGCCGGTGATCGCCGTCAGAGCGGAGAGAAAGAGGTTGCCAAAGCTGTGGCCCTCCAGACCGCTGCCCGCTTTGAAGCGGTATTGGAACAGGCGCGTCAGCAGCGGCTCTTCCCGGGCCAGGGCGACGAGACAGTTGCGAATGTCTCCGGGGGGCTGCACGCCGAGCTCGCGGCGGAGTACGCCACTGCTGCCACCGTCGTCCGCCACGGTGACAACAGCCGTGAGGTTGGTGCTGTAGCGCTTCAGGCCGCTCAACAGGGTGGCCAAGCCCGTGCCGCCTCCGATCGCCACGATGTTGGGGCCACGGTTGAGGCGCCGTTGGGCAAGCAGGGCATCTACCAGGTGGGTGTCCCGCTCTGGCGCGAGGGCCTGCTGGATGGAGCCAAAGCTGCGGCTGAGCCCCAGCCAGATCAGTCCCCCTCCAAGCAGCAACACCAGGGGGCCCGTGACGCTCCGCGGCAACACCTGGGTCACCCGGCTCAACAACCAGCGGATGGATTCCAGGCTCCAGTAGATCGGCTGCAGATCCGCCCACACCGCCGCGCCCAGCAGGGCGATCAACAGGCCGAGGCCCGAGGTGAGCATCCAGCGCTTCACCACAAGCCCCGGCTGGAGCCAGCGAAAGGCCCGGCGGGAGGAGCTCATCAGATCTTGCTGGCGCCGTTCCCCCCGACCGATCCATTCGGGACGCTCGGGGGGGCGAGACGGGTGTCGGCGGGGCTGGCGCGCGGTTGGGCCTCGGTCGGGCAAGGGATCGGGGCGCGGACGCTGAAATGACTGTCTGAACTGTAGGCAGGGGGAGGGAGCGGCAGGATGGAAGCCAGCCGCTGGGGTCTCCCTGGAGCTTGCCCCTCCTGTTTGCCGTGATTCCGCCGTCGCGGAATTCCTGGATGTCTCCATGGGCTGGGGCGAGCGCTTGATCCTCGACCGGGTCGCCCTGCAGGTGTTCCCCGGAGAGCGGCTGGTGGTGGTCGGCCCTTCCGGCTCCGGCAAATCCACCATCCTGCGGTTGATGGCGGGGTTGCTGCTGCCCACCGCCGGGGTGGTCAAGGTGCAAGGGGTGGAGCAGCGCTATCTACGGCTCGACCAACGCCATCCCCCGGATGTGCGGTTGGTCTTTCAGAACCCGGCCCTGCTGGCCTCGTTGACCGTGCGGGAAAACGTGGGTTTTCTCCTTTACCGCCGCAGTCGCCTCAGCGAGCGGGAGATCCGTGAACGGGTGGGTGCCGCCCTGCGGGCCGTGGGGTTGGAAGGCACGGAGGAGCAATTGCCCGGGGAGCTCAGCGGGGGCATGCAGAAACGGGTGAGCTTCGCCCGCGCCCTGATTGAGGATCCCACCGAGAGCGACGGCGGGGTGCCCCTGCTGCTCTTTGATGAACCCACAGCGGGTCTGGATCCGGTGGCCTGCACGCGCATTGAGGATCTGATTGTGGAGGCCACGGGCCTCACCCATGCCTCCGGCGTGGTGGTGAGCCACGTGCACAGCACGATTGACCGCTGCGCCGATCGGGTGATCCTGCTCTATGACGGCCGTTTTCGCTGGATGGGCACGGCGGATCAGTATCGGGAGTGCACCGATCCCTACGTGGTTCAGTTCAGGACAGGTAGCCTGAGCGGGCCGATACAGCCTGCCGAGCACTGACGAGGGGTCTTTCCATTCCATGCGCCGCAGTGTTCGTGAAGCCTTGGTGGGATTTTCCTTGCTGGCCGGCCTGGCGGGTGGCCTGGGTTTTTGGCTGTGGTTGAAGGGCATCTCTCTGCAGCGCAACGTTTGGACGATCGAAGCTGACTTCGCGGACGCCGCCGGCCTGGCCGACCGCTCGGCAGTGCTTTACCGCGGCGTGCAGGTGGGCAATGTGCGCAGCCTCCGGGTGTCTGGTCAGACGGTGGCGGCGCGCCTGGAGATCGGCGACCCTCACCTGCGACTCCCCCGCCCCGTGGTGGCACGTATTGCCAGCAGCTCCCTGTTGGGCGGCGATGCTGTGGTGTCGCTCCTCAGCTCCGGCGCCCCCCTTCCCCCCGGTCCAGGCCCCCGGGATCCGGGTTGTCAGGAGAAGCGTCAGGTGTGTGATGGGGGCAAGGTGGTGGGGGTCGCCGCCCCCACCCTGGAGTCGGTCACGGAGACGGTGCAGCGGCTGCTCGGTCAGGCCGAGAAGGAGCGGATGGTGCCCCAGATGGCCGCCGCCACCCGGGCCTTTGAGCGCACCGCCGGGGAGACGGAGAAGCTCTCCCGCGATGGCCAGGTGTTTGTCAAGGATGCCCAGCGTCTGGTCAAGGAGTTGAATGCCTCGGTGCGCAAAGCCGATCCCATCCTGGCCAATCTCAACAAGGCCAGCGCCGAGGCGGCAGCAGCCACCCGCCACGCCCGCTCCGTTGCCGCCCGGATCGACAATCCCAAGCTGACGCAGGATCTGCAGGCCACGCTGAGCAACGCCCGCAAACTCACCGACCGCTGGACTGCCGTGGGCGGAGATGTGAACAAGCTCACCAGTGATCCGAAGTTCATGGATGGGATGCGGAGCGTTTCGGTAGGGCTGGGCAAATTTTTTGATGAGCTCTATCCCGCCCAAGTGGAGGCGGCCAAGGAAAGAGAGGCCCGCGAGGCGGCCCGTCGCCAGCGCTGGACCCGGCAGCGGGAGGCAGACGCCAGTCGCTTTGCCCCCCGCAGCAACGCACCCGCCGTGACGCCGGGGTTGTAGGGGGTGTAGGTCCAGGGGCTGATCAACCACAGCAGGCTGTTAGTCCCGGTAGTTCCTGAGGCCCGTCGTGCCATTCGCCGCACGGCCGCGATACAGAGCTCATCAACAGAGCTGCAGCTTCAGGAGCAGGGGGCCGACTTCCTCTTGACGGTCAAGGCCAACTGGCGAACTCTGCATCGCCAGATCCAAAGGCAATTCGAGGGCAGCCGCCCAATCCCTTTCCTGACAACGGATCACAAGATCGGCCAGGGCCGAGACATCCCCTGGATGCTGCGAGCAAAATAAGCTCCCGATCACATCTGTAAGGAATGAGTCGGCACGAGCTGGAGCATTGAGGTCGTCTGAGGTGGTTGCCTTTTATTGGATAGATGGGGCCCCTGACATCGTTAAGGAAGCTCTGGACAACTGGTCGCCAGTGGAAAGCTGTCCCTCGACCAACTGGGAGCTCCACGCTCTCACAGGTGCCGCTGAGGGCTTTTCCAGAGCCTCCTTAACTCCGGACAGGAGGAACAGGGTTTGAGCTGGCGTCCCGGCGAGTGGTGTAAATCCCCCGGCACCCCCACCCCGGCGTCGCCGGGGTGGGCCGCACACCTCAGTCGGCTGGTCCCACGGCTGGCCTTGCAAGGGGTGGGCAGGTCCGTTTCCCTGGTTCGAGAACCA
>JBKDSV010000004.1:0-7253 GCA_046340795.1 Cyanobacteriota bacterium
AAGCCGGGGATCAGGGCGCCTGTCCATCGGCAGACCCGTCGTCATTTGTGCCCAGCCAGGACGGTCCGCGTTCTTCAGCTCCATTTGCGGGACCTCACCTTGACGTTGAGGCAGCCCTGAGGGTTCCAAGGAGTGACAAGCCGAATGACCATGCAAAACCGCATGTCTCAGGGCATGTCCAGGCCTGCAGGAAGACTTCTAATGAACCCTGTCATTGAGGCTGGATCGCGGCTGTCAATCCGTGACCACTGTTTCCTCAGCGGCTCAAGCTGTATGGACGATCGGGCTGCGCGGAAAAGCCCGTTCAGCCAGGGCTGACCAAAAGTCCTGTGGAAGCTGGGGATCAGGGCGCCTGTCCATCGGCAGACCCGTCGTCATTTATGCCCAGCCGGGACGGTCCGCGTTCTTCAGCTCCATTTGCGGAACCTCAACTTGACCTTGAGGCAGCCCTGCCCGTTCAGCCAATGGTGCGACAAGCGGTGGTTGTAGTTGCTGGACACTGCTGTTGCTGCTTGGGATGGTGCCCTGGCTGCTGGTGCTGCTGGTGCCAGCGGTGATCATGTTGCTCCCAGGAGTCTGTTGCGCATAGATGTCCATGCGAGGATATCAAGATAATTCGAGGCCAAGACGGAATTATTCCGCGATAAATCGAGCTCCGACTCGACTGGATCCAGGCCAAATCTGCTTCCAAAAAAGGATTTCTAAAGAATCTGTTTGCTTGAGCCAGCTCAATGAGCTCCTCAAGAGCTCTCGGTTGGTGCGTCTCGCAGCTTTTGTATGTGACCGCTGACCCGGTTTTTCTATGCGCAACAGGCTCCTAGGGCCTGTGCAGCAATGGGGCAGAATCGTCACAACGCATCCAAAGGGAATGGCCACAAGAGAGCCAGATCCATCCGTGATAGGGAGGGGGCTGCCCTCCGCCGTCAACCTGCCCGTACCGCCCCCGCCTCCGCCTCCGCTATCCAAGGCAAAGAAGGGCAGCAACCAGACAACGCCAAAACAGCCAGCAGCTGAGGCTGAAACCTTTTTGAAAGCCTATGCGCCCACCTTGCTTGGAGAGGCGATGCAGCGGATTCTGGATGCGTCCTTTGCGCTAGCGACGACACCGGAAGTTGCAGCAAAACCACGTCAATTCTTTGCCGCTGTCAACCTCCCGAGCGCAGCCACAATGGTCGCGATGATCTTTCTGCGTTCAGGAACGATGACCTGTCAAGCAGCCCATGGAGAACTGAGCGATGCAGATGTTATTTTTCTTTTCCATAGCCTCAGGCCTCTGCTGCTCCTGTCGGAGTTGGGCATTGCTATCCCTAACTTGAATGCAACCACGGCAGACAAGCGATGCTATCTGAAAGAGCTGTGCAGAGATGAACGTGGCCAACTGTTATCTTTGGAGGAGGAATCGTTGGAGGCAATGGAAGGCTTTCGCCTGCTGGCGATATATGACAAACTCAATGGTTGTCCACTGAACAGCTCAGGCGCACTCACCGAGCGAATGCGGCATGCACTATTGAAATATCTGCATACCTTGGTCGATTGTGATGGACGGATTACAGATCAAGAGCTCAATTGTATTGAGTATCTCAAAACACGCTCAGCTGAATGCATTCAGGCTGGTGTCGACTTGGCCAAGCAATACCCGGGCGCGGCGAGACGGTTGAGGTTGTCTCCCTTTGGCAGACCGGTAGTGGTGATCGATGCCTACCGGTCGCGGGAGAATGAGCAGACCGGGAAAAAGGCCTCGGTAAACGATGAGATTGGGGAAATTCTGCGCGAACTGCAGGAGATGACGGGATTGGCATCCGTCAAAGAGGAGATTAATTCACATATTAATACATTGAAAGTATCTAGTCTACGACAAAAAATGGGATTAGCAGAAATCAAGACAACCAACCATATGGTGTTCATCGGCAACCCAGGCACGGGCAAAACCACAGTGGCGCGTAAACTGTCAAGGCTTTACCGTGAACTGGGCATTCTTTCGAGTGGTTCACTAACTGAAGTGGATCAATCTTTTCTTGTTGCTGGATATGTGGGCCAGACAGCGATCAAAACCAAGGAGGTTCTCGACAGTGCGAAGGGAGGTGTGTTGTTCATTGATGAGGCCTATGCATTGAGCAGTGTCAAGTCAGAAAACTCATTTGGCAAGGAAGCCATTGATACACTGTTAAAATATATGGAAGATTACCGCGATGACTTAATTGTGATTGTTGCCGGCTATGAACAGCCGATGAAAAATTTTCTAAATTCAAATCCAGGCTTAAAATCAAGATTCAACAAGTTTATTTTCTTCCCTGATTATAATACGCAGGAGCTGAAAGCCATCTTTGCTAGCATCTGCCAGGCTTCGGGTTATGCAATATCAGATGCGCTTGACAGCTTTCTGACAACTGCCTTTACGATGATGATACAAGAAAAGCCAGATTACTTTGGCAACGGCCGCACCGTGCGCAATTTGTTTGATTGTGCTGTGGTGCGGCAAGCCAACCGTATCGTGGGAATTCAGACGCCCAGCCATGCTCAGTTGATGGAGCTGACTCCAGCTGACGTAACAGAGGATGACATCAGGAAGGTGTTGCAGTGAGGGGGTGTTGGCTGAGATTTTCAGAGTAGCTGACGCAGCAGGGCCTCATGGTCCCAGACAGGGCCATCAGCAAAGACAAAGGACTCAATACGTGAGAAAGATTCCATCTGATTCACCAAGGTAAGGCTGGTATTGGAGCCAAACTGAAGCCTGAGATTTTGATTCGTTCGTGTCACGCGGGTGAGAGCAGTAGTAGGGAGATCGGTAAAGATTACGCTGTCGACGTCATTGTTAAGTCGATCAAAATTTCTAATGCGGTCATGGCCAGAGTTCGATGAGATCAGATAGCAATCACCACCCTCACCTCCGTCAAGGGTGTCATCTCCTAAGCCGCCACTGAGTGTATCAGCTGCAGCCAGGCCTGTTAATTTATCGTCGCCCTGTTGACCCTCCAGATGATCGCTCAGGCTGCCACCAATCAGGGTGTCATTGCCACCAGCTCCTTGGAAACGATTGGAGTCATTGCCAGCTCCAGTGAGGAGGTCATCCCCAGCTGTCCCCAAGATGGGGAGCTGAAGTAGCAATGTATTGTAAGACCAGACAACTCCATCGGCAAAGTGAAATTCTTCGATGCGATGCTGAGGATTGATTTGTTCCTTGATAACAACAACATCCTCACCATGCCAAACACCAACGTCTTGCGGATCTTTTTCTCGCAGCTGGAAGGCAACATCTTTACCTTTAAGCACAGGCAGAATCTGATGGGAAGCCAGATCCCAAAAAACAAGACGATCAGGCTGTCCATTAACCTCTGAGCTCTCATCAAAGATTCTGTCATGCCAGAAAAGGCTGGAATGCATATTAATATATGTATCACCACCTTTGCCACCGTAATAGAAATCGCCCTCCATGCCGCCATGCAGGGTATCGTCACCCTCGTTTCCCCAGATATGATCATTACAAGCCCCGGCTTCAATGAAATCATTAAGAGGAGTGCCTTGAAGTTGATCAAAATCAGACGATCCCACAATCCACTCCCAGGGTTCTGTGATGACGCGCTGTAGACGAAACGCTCTAAGTAAAAGATCTGATGTACTGGCTGCAGCTGTTTCGAGAGCCTTAAAAAAGGATGCGCCGACAGTGCCGTGATGTGCCAATTGCCACTGGACCATGGGAACAAATGCCGGATCTGGATCCCGTTGGAAGTGCGTACGCAAGTGTGCGATGGAGTCTGTCAGATCCATTTGCAGCGGACCATAGAACTCCGATTCAACGGGAATTGCCAGCTCCATCAGGGGCTTGACAACAACTTCAAGGTTCAACAACATGTCAACATAAACAAGAATTTCTTTGTGCAAGCGAACAATTTCATTTGCACGATTTATCGCAACAATAAAATCTGAGCCGGCCAACATTTCACCTATTAACTTTTCAATTACAGCCACTTTCTTCTCAATCAAAAAATCATCAGAAACGTACATGCGATCTGGACTGGCAAAAGGATTATGATCCGCGTCCACCCATTGAAAGAGAAACTCTTCGATGATATCCATTCTTTGCCGACGTGTAGATTCAAGCCACTGATGAAGGATTCCCCTCAAGGAGGTTTTGGCTGGATCCATGAGAGCCTGGTGAAGACTCTGAACTATTCCCATCCCAGGAATATCAGGCAATGCACTGGTCTCTTCATCCACATCTCTGAACTGTGTTGGCAGGCTGTTGGAGGCATCTTTTAGAAACCAGACATCTGTGAGCGTAGAAAGCTGACCATTCAGTCCTTCAAATTTGCCATGATGACGATGTACATTACCATTGACATCAACCCTATCCTTTGTGGTGTAAGCCAACAATAAAGCATTGATCTGAAGCTCTGTCATTGATAGCCACTCTCCAGGATCCGTGCGACCATTGCTGTTTTGATCTCGCCATACCCTCAGGCGATTCCAGACGGGATCAAGGCGATCAATGCGCCGATCTGCATTCAGATCATAGGTCGCTAAAGCGAGGAAACCATTAGCTGCCAGCTCGCCATTTACTAGAGATGTGTTATCGCCAAATAACTCAGCACCACTATCAACTTGTCCATTATCGTTGAGGTCAAGAATCAATAGTCCATCATTGGGATCCAACCAGCCTGTCTGCTCTGCAAAGCCGTTATTATCATGGTCGAAATTGATGTAGGTTTGTTTAATTGAAAGAGTTTGAATGCCATTGCCATCGAGATCAAGAGCCAAAGGCGAAGACAACTCTATAATTATTTTATGCTTGTTTCGTATTTTATTTTGCTTTTTCTTCAGTAGTTTTTTTGCTAAATCACCACCCAGGATGGAGGCACCAATGATGATTCCAGCCCCAATGATAAAGCCAACAGGACCAGTCGCCATTAACGGAGCCACTAACAGTGTGGCCACTCTCCCAGCCGCTAAACTTCCAGTCGTTTCGAGCGCCCAAGAGGCAACAGTATTATGGGCATCGCGAAAATTACCTGAATTGACTTCTGATGTGGCCTTCGTCATCATCATCGTCGCGCTTGTGATATCAGCAATTGGTCCAGCAAAAGAGGCAAGACGACTAAAAACCAAGCGGGAACTGAACGGATCAACCTGCCTCGCAAGAGAAGATGCTGAACCTTGTAAGATTTGCTTAAATCGATGAATATCCTCCACCGAATGAGAATGACGTAACCGTCGCTCTGGAGGGATAAAATCCGTCATCGGCCGCATCCCACGCGGAACGTATGTATGTACGGCGTTCATTTTGATATAGTCTGTGGCATCTAATTTATAGACACCATCCATGCCTGAGATTGGATTTCCCCTGGCGTCTACCTTCATCTTGATCATGCCTGTAGTCGCCTCCGATATTGCCATCAGCAATTTTGTAACATGAGTAATTCCATTTGTTTTTACTAAAGCTCTCAAGCTGTCAATGGATACACCTTCAATGGACTTTATGGCTGGATTAGCCAACATGGCTTGCATTTCGGTCTGAGCAAAAACCCGATCCAAGCCACCACCACCAACCACTAAACGCACATCTCCCTTTGCTAGCTTGACGAAGTTTTCAGAGACATCATCCCAAATACCCTTAGTAAGTCGAATATTCGATTTCTTATCCATTCTTCCATAAAGAAACTCGGTGATTTTTTCGGGATCACCAGAGAACATGCTATCTAACTTATTTGCGAGATTCTGATTATAATTTTTACTGCTAGCATCTAGTTCCAAAAACTTCGATGCTTCTGTATTGGCAACAATGCGGAACTCTGGATTAGCAGAGTGTAGACCAGCAACAACTGCCTGTGAGGCGATTCTTTCGGGATTTTTACCACCATAAAAGCCTGCAGGACCACTCCATAATACTGTTGTCGTTCCGACTCCTGTGACATCTAATTCATTGATCAGCGCCCTAAGTTGTTCGGGCGTATTGATGCTTTCTAGGCGCAGGTTGGCCTGTTCTTTGGTGAGGCTCATTTCTTAGAATTCCATTAGGGCTATTTGTGTATTTAAGAAATTTAAAACTTAAATTCCACTCGTGTGTAAATATTCCGAACACTACGTTCTCCGTGCAATCCATACACAGTCAATGCTTCTTTGAGGATGGATATCAGTTTCTTGCTTTTCCGGTGTGACTTCGGCTCGGGAATGATATATTGCACCTTTTCCCAGCGAACTACGAAGGGAATGGATGTCACGCTAGTGTTGAATTTGCCAGGCCGCAAAATAAAGCCATAGATCTGGCCATCGACAAAAAGATAAAAGCGTCCCTCCAGCACATCATCAAAGGCAGGATTACCTGAGAGTCCTCCCCATAGGTAATAGTCGCGTTCGGCGTCACGGGTCCACCAGCGGAGGCCGCCCTTTTGGAAGGGAAGGTTGTAGCGATCAATATCTGCGTCGGAGACCACTTCATTGTTGAACGCCATGGTCTGAAGGGCAGTGGTCATCCGGGGCAGAGCTTGGCAGAGGCAGGTCGATCGGGAAGGGTTGCCACTGGTAAGGAGTGGAATGGCAGGGCTCATGGCCGTGAGTGGGTGGATCACAAGCATTCCCGGGGGTGGACAAGCACAGGTGCTGCCCACTCCGGATCAGCCGACTGTTGACTTGACCACGGTTGACGCCAAGGAACCAGACACGGGCTTTCCTCTTATCCCGGAGCAAGGCTGTTTTAGAGTGCCTCCATCGGCAAGCCAAGATCGGCAGAAGGGTCCCATCCTGAGACCCCAATCAGACCAAGAATCGGTCCCGAGGAACAGCAGGCATCCGCAGCGGGGACCGGGAGTTTGAATCATTCCTGGCAGATCCAGCTCTCCCAGTAGTTGTTTGAGCACAGCCTGCTCCTGGTTCTCTCCCGTGGCATCGCAGGCCTGACGGATTGTCACACCCAGCGCCGCTGAGTCGAGCGTCACCTGGGCGATGAAGCCAATCCAGCGTTGGCTGTGGATTCGATCGACTCACGCAAGGTTTTGACGTCGCAGATGAGTGGATCCAAGTCCTCTACGATGCTTGGGATCTGAGCGATTATCCAATCACGGATGGCCGCGCAAAGCGATTTGACGCCCATCTGCAGGAAGACGCATCGGAATGCCGCTCAGGGCTGCCTCAAGGTCAAGTTGAGATCCCACAAGTGGAACTGAAGAACGCAGACCGTCCTGGCTGGGCACAAATGACGACGGGTCTGTCGATGAACAGGCGCCCTGATCCCCAGCTTCCACAGGACTTTTGGTCAGCCC
>JBKDSV010000005.1:0-19082 GCA_046340795.1 Cyanobacteriota bacterium
AGTCAATCGTCCGGATTCACCATGGCTACAAGAGATGCATCAGCATCTCCGGAATGACAAATCCATCATTCCACCCTGTTCACTCTCTGAATCAGGGCATTCGGACCTCGGGTTTTACACCACGCAAAGGGACGCGGCCGGACACTCAGGAGGCCTGCGGTGCCTTGGGCCTGAGTCCCGAGCCAATTGGGAGCTCCACGTCGAACTTGGTCCTCGATTTTGACCCGGCCCAGCCATCGCAGGTGCGTTCAATCTCTCCTGGAGCGCTGCCCCACCTCAGAGGTTCGCGATGAACCCTGTCCAGAACAACCAGAGCACGTCACGGCCAGCCAACCGCTGGATCCAGGGCGATTCAAGTTCACAGCCCTCGCTCCAGCGGCCTGCTGCGCGGCGGTCTGACCTGCCAGGGCGACCTCAAAATCAACTTGAGGCTTCGCAAAGGGGCTGAAGAACGCGACTCTTCCTGGCCAAGCAGGCATGATGACTGGTCTGCTGATGGATCGGCGCCTCGATCATCGCCATCGACGGGCCTTTGGGTTGGACCTGATCGCCTCGTGCAACTGCAGGGCACCTCAAAAAATTCCGCCTCACCCTCGCCTCCCGGAGTGAAATCCCTTGCTGTCACTGACCTCGCTCGCCAGTCGCGGCAGGCCAAACGTGATTTTTCGAAGTGCTCTGCAATCAATGATCAATCGTTATTCAAGAATCAATCCCCCAGGTGGCTGTACAGATCAATTGCTTCGAAAGTTTCCTTCATTTTTTTCTGGCCTGCCTCAAAAGAAAAGTGACTAGCTACATACTTGCGAGCAGCAACTGACATCGCATTCCACAGGTCATCATTTTTGCAGATTTGGGTGATCGCTGAAACCCACTCCGAAGGTTTTCTGGCGATCATGCAGTCGTATCCATGTCGCAGCCCGATACCTTCTGCTGCGATGGGAGTCAGGACAACGGGAATGCCATACGCCAAAGCATTGAGCACTTTCCCCTTCATGCCTGCGCCGCTGAGAAGAGGAGCAACAAAGACCCGATGATGCTGAAAAGCATCAGCAACATCATCAACATATCCCACAGGCTTGACCCAATCACCGGCCAGATCTTTGATCGTTTGATTTAAACCAGAACCGTAGATGCTGAGGGTCAGTTGCTCCGCTTCTAGCATGGGCATAATATCGCGACAAAACCACTGTATTCCCTCAGAATTGGGAGAATGATTAAAACTGCCTAGGAACGATAGACCCCGACGTCCTGACAGTGGCGCAATCTGTTCAGGCGTGTCGACAACCCAAGGACAGGTCATCACTTTTACCTGTCCGTCTGTATGTGATGCGATCACAGCATGTTCAACTTCGTTGTAACTTAAGACAAGATCTACACTGCGCATCATCTCTAGTTCTTGATAACGGACATTGCGCATGGTTTCCATTTTGCCTGGGTCATTATCGACGAGGGCTGCGCGCAATTCGCGCAGAAAATGCAGATCACAATTGTTCAACAAGATTTTGCTTCTTGGTGAATATTGACGAATTAAATGCACTGTATCTGCGGCAACATAATAACGGGTGATATAAACTGCATCAAATTCTTTGGCGCGTTCACTAAAAAAAGTTGCCAAGGATAGATAGAAGGGCGCGGTGATCACCTCAATGCCATTGCGCTGGAGTTCATCGGTATAAGTCCCGAAATGGCACAGATTTTGAGGTAAAAAAGTAACCTTATACCCAAGGGATTGTACTAGTTCCATCTCACGAACTGTAGCGTAGGACCCAGCGTCGCGATCCTGCCGAGGCGTGGTGTAGTCGATAAACAGGACGCGACCAGAAAGACCCCGGTCCTTTTCTAGATCGGGCCGGATCCCTTCTTCACCATGTTGCGCAAACGCCTTGGCCCAACAACGCTTGAACTTTGGCCGATTGATCTCTTGATATTTTTTAAATCCTTTTGAGGTATCTGTACCGCTGGTAGTCCCCTCAAAATGATACACAATCGAAGATGGTATAAAGTATGTTTTGTAACCGGCATCACGCACTTTAAAAGAAAAATCTGTATCCTCAAAATACATCGGCTCTAGGTAGTTTGACAGGCCGCCGACCTCATCCCAGATTGCCTTGGTGGTCATCAAGGCAGCACCAGAGAGATAATCAACCTGTCGCGCATAGCAAAAGCGAGGATCCCAAGGATTTTGACCATTGCCATAATTCCACGGATTACCGGAACCCCAGATAATTCCACCTGCATCCTGAAGACGTCCATCTGGATACAGTAACTTTGCTCCTACTGCACCGACATTTTCAAAGCGGTTGAAGGCATCAACAAGTGCGTCAAGCCAACCGACCGTCACTTCAGTATCGTTGTTCAGCAGCACAACAAACTTGCCCCTTGCTTCGCTGACACCTTTATTGCATGCCTTGATGAAACGAAGTGGTTGATCATTGTGAATCACCCGAATTCCACTCACAAGATTCTCAATTTCAGCTGTTTCATCCGTGGAACCATCATCCACCAGCACAACTTCAAAACGGACAGTATTGTGTGCCAGCAGCAGAGCGCAGAGGGCATAAAATGTAACTTCTACTTTATTATGAGCTGGAATGATGACGGAAACTTCTGGATCTGTAATCACGGGAAACTCTAGTGGAATAAGTTTCAGAGTTTTGTAGTCTCGATCTAAGGTTTGCAAGGCACGGATCAGCATCTCAGTTTTGAGACCCTCGATCGGCAGACGCAAATGGTTACGCAGAGATTGATAGCGGTGATTGGCACGAGTGGTTAAATCCGTAGGGAAGGGTGGTTTGGATTCCTGTAACAGCAGATCAGTTGGTGTAAGAAAGCGTGGTGCTAAGACTGGATGGCGCAGGAAAATTTGACTGCCGGAGGGGTCACGGATTTCCACAAGCACTGGTTCGCCGCGCAGCCATTGCAGAGGCAAGCGCACAGGCGTGGAATCGCCATGGATCGAGATCAGTTGGCAAAATGTCTGATTGACGAACAGGGCAAAATCACCACCGCGTTCAGCCCCTAAAATAAATGTATGAAAATAGTCTGTTTTTAAAGTGACAACATTGACAAGTGGGGAAAACAGCTCATAATACTTTCCATTTCCAAGGCTCAGCACAATGCTTTGGTCTTCAGAAGAGAAAAACGGACTCAGCGAAGATTTAAACAGAACATCAGCTGTGTTGCTATCTTGCTCAAATGCCAGCAGTCGCGGTTCAGGTTTTTGCGGTAAACTTTCGGCAGATCGACAAGAATAAAGCGTGGGATTAGCAACAAAATAATAAGAGTCATTGCGATCCTGAATGTTAGAAACAAGCCGCTCATGTCTGATTCGTAATGTCAGTCTTGTACAACCTTTCTCTAGAGGCAATCCAAGTGTGACGCGCAGATAGTCAACAGCTGCCGTCCCTCCCGTCTTGCCAGGATCAAATTCAATAGAAGATATCTTGGATTTGCCATTGTGGTTGGTAATCACATCTAAATTTCCTTTGGCCCGATGCATGGCAATCAAGGCATCAAAAGACCAGGTTTCATTGTCTGAACAATGAACCTCAACGTCTTCTAGCAAGACAAGATCAAGACCATGCTCTGTTGCCGACAGCTGAATATGTAGAGTTTGGCCACCAGCGACTGAACAATAAGGAATCATATTGATGCCGGTATCAAGAACATGTGGATCCTGAATGCCGGAAAGGACCCTCATGTTATGCCTGTATTGTTGAGAGAATAAATGAATAGTCTTTTTGTTTGACAACTGATTGAGAATCGCTTCACTCCATTCCGTTTGATGCAAAGGGAAACCTCGATTACCCTTGTAAATTGCAGGCACTATATTTTTGGCAAGCTCGTCTGGGAATGCGACATAAAGATTGCCTCCGATTAGCCAAGCCTTGATACCCGTATGCTCAAGCGGACTCAATATAGGAATTTCTGGTTTGACATCATCATGCCTGAGACCCTGTTCCGACACATCGCTGTCACTAGCAAGCAAGGTCAGGAAGGAAACCTGCTGGCGTTCAATAGCATTCTGTTCCCATTCGTTTTGAAGCTCAGAAAACTGCAGGTTGACGTCTTCGTGGATGCCATGGAGGATGTAATGAGAAATCAGATCAGAATCATCAAGATGATTTAAATCGGGACGTTTTTCACGATAGGCTGCATAAGGGAAGACAAGACCAAAGGCCTTCATGATCTGCTGATAGCGGATATTGCCTTCCTCGATCTCCCTTTGTTGCTGGGGCATGGTCGTGGAGAGTTGTTTGCGCAGATTTTCAATTTCAGCCCTTTGCTTGATCAGTTGTAGAATTTGCCGATCGAGAACCCAGCTCAAGGATAACGTTGACTCCCGCTGGAAACCCTGTTGCTCAAGCCAACTGCCGCAGTCCTCCAACCAAAGTGCTTCGGCTTTGGGACCCTGCAATTCGATGCGATGGATCCGGTGTAACCAGGCTTCGGCTCCTTTCAGTACCGCAACGGGGTCGCCCTGGCTGATGCTCAAAGTGATCCCTTGCTGGTTGTTCTGCGCTGCTGGCCATCGTGCCAAAAGGTCACCCAGAGTCTGGCTTTGCAGAGCTTCGTCTTGTTGGAGCTGCAGGTTGGGGTAAAACTTCTGCCAGCGCTCTAGGGGAACAATGCCGTTGAATCGGGAGTCACTAAAGCGAAACCAAACCAGGTTCTCTTGCGCAGTGGCGGTGAGCACTGCCTGATGAAACGAAAATGGATCGAGGCTGCCAAGCAGGGCACATTTCTGGCGGAAAGCCTCTAGACGATCAGCTTCTGCCTCGACAACCAGGGTTGGCGTGACATCATCGCTCGGGAAGTGAGTTGATCCAACCAGGACGCGAAGAAGGGATAAAGTTTCCATGGTGAAGAAGATGTTAAATAGCCATTAAGCTTGCCCTAGAATAAGGCAAGGAATTCACAAAGCCAGCCTGATGAATTGTTCAGTTCGAATGTCATCTGACAGGCTCCCTGGATATCTCCATGACTTTTGGATGCTCCAGAGGCTGGACTGAGCCCGCAGGGGTTCACTGGCGAAGGGGGCATGGGGTGAGCGGCCGTTCATCCGATTCAGCTCCGATCCGCTCACTCTTGATTGCACGAATGATAGCAGCTCAGGATGGAACCACTCAAGGTCGCCCGGGATCAGCCGACTCAGGCTAAAAACATACCACTGAATCTTTCTTAGGTTGATGCAGGATACAAAGTATTCTATATCTAAACCACCTGAAAACCATTCTCTTGTATCAAATTATACCGAATCTGACGACTGCTCGGGCCAATCGCCTGGTTTCGGTCCGAGCAGTCGCTGCTTTGAACATGGATGCGGCCAACCCGGCCTCTGCTGCCTTCAACCACTACCGTTCGGGCGGAATCGGTGTGATCCTCGCGTCACAAGCGCGTAGGCTGAGCTACCGAAAGGCGGGGTGTATGGGATGGGGCCATCGCGACGGATCGGTCTCACCGGAGGCATCGCCACAGGCAAGAGCAGCGTTGCCCGTTGTCTGACAGAACAGCACGGGGTGCCCGTTTTGGATGCGGATCGTTTTGCCCGCGAGGCTCTCGCCCCGGGAACGGAGGCCACCCGGGCCGTATTGCGCCGCTATGGCCCCACCCTTCAGGCTACCGGCGCATCCGTGAGCGTCGATCGCGCCGCCTTGGCCCGCATTGTGTTTGGCGATGCGGCGGAACGGCAGTGGCTTGAACAACTGGTGCATCCCCTGGTGCGGGCGCGCTTGTCCGGCGCTTTGGCCAGCCTGGGCGCCGCTGCCGTGGTTGTGCTGATGATTCCCTTGCTTTTTGAAGCTGGCCTGGATTCTCTCTGCAATGAGATCTGGGTGGTGGATTGCGGCAGTGAGGCGGAGCAGATCCGTCGCCTCATGGCACGGGATGGGATCAGGCTGGACGAGGCCCGTGCACGTCTGAAGGCTCAGTGGCCCATGGCCGCCAAGCTATCCCGAGCCGATGTGATCCTCAACAACAGCGGTTCAGCAGAGTTGTTGGCGCAGCAGGTGGCCGCCGCTCTGGCCAGGCCGAAGGCCAACGCCCTCAACGACGATGCTCCGCCAACTGCTGGACCAGCCGTTCTCGTTGCTCCCCCAACTGTTTGATGACAAAGAGCATCCACTCCAACTCGATGCGCACATGCACAGGCAAGTCGGTGTCCAGATAGGCACGCAAGGAATCCAGGCTCAGACTTCCCCGGCGCAGTTCCCCTTCCAGAGCCTCCAGGGAGTGTGGATCCGCTGGGGAGCTGCTCATCCCTCCAGCCCCTCACTGAGCAGTTGGTTGGCCAATTGCGGATCGACTCGGCCACCACTGCGCTTCATGAGCAGTCCGACAAAGAAGCCACGCAGTTTTGTTTTGCCTGAACGGAAGGCAGCCACCTCCGCAGGATGGCCTGCCAGAATCTCTGCCACCATTGCGGCAATCGCCTCTGGATCGCTGATCATTGCCAACCCTTTGGCTTCCACCAAAGCCTGGGCGGAGCCGCCGCGCTCGAGAAGATCGGGGAGGATCTCCTTGGCAATTTTGCCACTGATTGTGCCGGCGCCGATGAGAGCCAACAATTCCGCCAACTGCACGGGCCTCAATGGCAGTGCGCTGTAGGAGAGCCGCCGGGAATTGACATGGGCCGCAATGTCTCCTGTGATCCAGTTGGCGGCAGCTTTGGGATCGGCGCCCGCCGCGACTGTGGCCTCGAAATACTCCGCCATCGGCCGCTCATCAGTGAGCACACGCGCATCATAAGTCGACAGGCACAGGACTTCGGCGTAGCGATGGCGCTTGCTGGAGGGGAGTTCGGGCAATTCGGCCCGCCAGAGCTCACGCTGGGCCTGGCTCACTTCAATCGGACCCAGGTCAGGTTCTGGAAAGTAGCGATAGTCGCTGCTGCCTTCTTTGCTGCGCATGGTTTTTGTCAGCTGCCGGCCCTCATCCCAAAGACGTGTTTCCTGATGAATCACTTCTCCAGCCTCAAGAGCCTTGATCTGTCGTTGAATCTCATAGTCGCAAGCCTTTTGGATGGCACTGAAAGAGTTCATGTTCTTGATCTCCACCTTCACGCCAAAGGGCGCCTCTGGACCCTGACGGACTGAGATATTGACATCACAACGCAGGGAACCTTCCTGCATGTTGCCGTCACTGACGCCGAGGTATCGCATGATCCGACGCACTTCAGCGGCATACTCCGCCGCTTCGCGGCCGGTGCGCAGGTCAGGCTTGCTCACGATTTCAGCCAGGGCCACCCCAGCGCGGTTGTAATCCACCAGTGAATGGCTGCTGCCCGCTAGCCGGTCGCTGCCTGCGTGCACTAGTTTTCCCGCATCCTCCTCCATGTGCAAACGCTCAATACCGATGAGTTTGCTGTACGTGGCCTTCCCCTTCTCAGCCACCTCCACCTCGATTTCGCCAGCAAAGCCGATCGGCTCGTCAAATTGAGAGATCTGATAATTCTTGGGCAAATCAGGATAAAAGTATTGTTTGCGGTCGAATTTGCTGTGGGCCGCAATTTGCATGTTCAGTGCCAAGGCCGCTTTGACGGCGTATTCCAACACCCGTTCATTGAGCACCGGCAGGGTACCGGGCAAGCCGCACACCAGCGGATCGATGTGGGTGTTGGGCGCCTCGCCGAAGCTGGTCGCCGCAGGGCTGAAAATTTTGCTCGCGGTGGCCAGCTGCACATGGATCTCCAGGCCGATGACCGCCTCCCAGGCAGGGCTGCTGGCCGCGGAGAGCGCGGAGGATGGAGCGGCGGAAGTGGCGGCGCTGGCCATGGAGGGCTCTGTCAGGGCGGCAGGGCCGCGAGAAGCTGAGCTAATCATACGGAGAGCCACCGATTCACCAGACCTCCCGCTCTGGCGACACTGGAACGACTCGCAACTGACTCCATGGCGTCCGCCGCCGCCGACCCGGTCCTGATCCTCGGTGGAGGCCTGATGGGTTTGACGATCGCCCACGGGCTGGCTCTGCGAGGCGAGACCGTGGTGGTGCTCAGCCGACGGCGAGGGGAGGCCGCCGGATTTGTGGCGGCGGGGATGTTGGCTCCCCACGCCGAGGGCTTGAGCGGTCCGCTGTTGGCCCTCGGCCAGGCCAGCCTGGCCCTCATTCCCCGTTGGGTGGATCGGATCGAGGCCGACAGCGGCATACCCTGCGGCCTGCGCGTCACGGGGATTGTGGTGCCCTTTGCCAGCGCCGCCGAACGGGAGGCCTTCCCCACCGCTCCCTTTGGGGAGAGGCTGGAGCGCTCAGCCCTGGAGCGGGAGGTGCCGGGCATTGGCCCGAGCTGGCAGGCGGGCCTGCTGTTTCCTCAGGACGGCCAGATCGACAACCGACGCTGCCTGATGCGGGCCCTGGAGGCCGCCTGCGTGCGCCGGGGCGTCAGCTTGGAAGAGGGAAGTGAGGCGCTGGAGCTGCTGACATCCTCCGGAGCCGGCACAGAACTGGAGGGTGTTCGGGTCAGACGCGCGGACGGCGGCCTGCGGTCTCTGCCCTGTCGCCGCGCCATTCTGACCTGCGGCGCCTGGACGGCCCGCTTGCTCCCCCAAGTGCCGGTGCGTCCCGTCAAGGGTCAGATGCTCTCCCTGCAGGGCCCCAGGGGCGCCCTGGGCCGGGTGGTGTTCGGACCGGGCACCTATCTGGTGCCGCGGGAGGATGGACTGGTGGTTGTGGGAGCCACCAGCGAGCCGGAAGCCGGGTTTTCCGGGGGACTCACGGCCGCCGGCCAGCGCCAGCTGGAATGTGGCGTCTCCTCCCTGCTGCCCGAGGCCAGCGGCTGGCCGGCCATGGAGCGCTGGTGGGGCTTTCGTCCCTGCACTCCGGATGGGGCGCCCCTGTTGGGGGAGGGGCCGATCCAGGGACTGTGGCTGGCGACGGGCCATCACCGCAACGGGGTGTTGTTGGCGGCGGTGACCACGGAGCTTGTGGTGCAAGCGCTCTGCCCGCAAGCGCAGGGGCTGGACACGGGGCAATGGTTGGAACTGTTTCGAGTGGATCGCTTCCCGCTGCTGTCCTGGCCAGGGGACGCTGGCGGATGAGTGCGCTCTGGCGGATGGCCTGAAGATCGGCGGATGGCCTGAAGATCAGGGCAGCAACGGCACGGGATCCGTTCTGGTCGACCTGATTTGTTGTTGCCAAAGCAAGGCATAGCGGCCCCCCTGATCAAGGAGGTCATGATGATTTCCTTGCTCAACAATGCGACCTTGATCAAGAACGTAAATTCGATCGGCATTGACGATTGTGCTGAGTCTGTGGGCGATCACAAGAATGGTGTGTTTTCTATCAAAACGATCAATCGCCTCTTGCACAAGCCTCTCACTTTCCGTGTCCAGGGCGCTGGTGGCCTCATCCAGAATCAACAGATCAGGCTGGCGCAGGATGGCGCGTGCCAAGGAAATCCTTTGGCGCTGACCACCACTGAGGCGGTAACCACGTTCACCCACCAACGTGTTGTAACCATCAGGCAGATTTTCGATAAAATCTGAAGCCTGAGCTTGCTGTGCAGCCAGGATAATGTCTGGCATGCTGACATCTGGGCAGCCGAAAGAGATGTTGGCGGCAATGGTGGCATTGAAGAGAAATGTATCCTGGCTAACGACGCCAATGCGTCGTTGCCAACTTGTGAGATCGAGGCAGAGGAAGTCAGTGTCATCGATCAGGATTTTCCCCTCCGTTGGCTCGTAGAGGCCGGCCAACAGGTCAGCGATGGAACTCTTGCCGGCGCCGCTTCTGCCAACCAGCGCAACGGTGTGGCCAACGGGCAGACGAAGCTGGATACCTTTCAGCGCATGAACAGCGTTTGCGCCGTAGGTCAAACTGACATGATCAAATCTGATTTCCCTGGAGAATCCCTGGTAGGTAGAGCCCGATCGGCGGCGATACTCTTTGTCGCTATCCACAAGAAATTCATTGAGTAGCTGTAGATTTGCTGAGTTCGTTTTGAACCGAACCATCGAGTCAGAGATGGATCCAATCGAGCCATTCAACCGCTGCAGTGCCACAACAAATGTGACCAAGCTGGGAAGCACTCCAGTTGTTTTCTGACCAAAAACAACCAGGCTCAACCAAGCAATCACGGCAATCATGAGCATTGGCAAAACAACCGTCACTGGGGCGTTGACCGAATTCAACCGGGTCTGTCCGCGTGCGTTGTGCTCAAGGGCATGGGTTTGCCTGTCGACATCAGCTGCCGCTTCATCCAGAACGCCAGTGGTGTGAAGAAGTCGCAACCCTTGAATATTCTCGGTCATGCGACTGATCAACTCTTTGCCCAAGGACGTTGAAAGATGCGCCCTGACGGTCACCTTGGGTAAGATATATTGTTGGACCAATGTTGATATCGCACCCAAGGCGACAGCCGCAATCAATAGCCACGGCGAAAGCCTGACAAGAACAAGCAAGTAGGTGAACAGCATCAAGATCGTCACAAACAGGGCGTTATAGGTGATGATTTCCGAGATGATGCTATTTGGACCAGAGCTATTGATATACTGAAGTTCGCCGATTCGGTAGCGACTCGCACAGGGAAAGCTGTAACTAAGAATTTGGGAGTGCAGCAGGGACGTCAATGTTCTGGACACCCGGTTGGCAAAGTAACCCATCGAGACCGAACCGAGGTAGAGAATCAAGCCCTGGAAGAGCTTGAGAATGACCGCAGATGCAATCAACAGAGAGAAGGCTTGAAATGCTGAAATTTGATTCAGCCAACGCACCAGCTCAGGAAACCAGCGGATGACGGTTTGATTCGCGATTCCCAGTGTGCCTCCCTCAGGTCTTGAAAGCACCTTGACGGCCATGAACATCAATCCCAGAGTGAGGCCTTCGATCGATGCGTTGAGGAGAGAACAAACGATATTGAGAAGAATCAAGCGACCATCTTTTCTGGCCGTTTCTCGGATCAGCTTGGAGACGGGGCGTTGATCACGAAAAGGCCTGAGCAGTTGGGTGATCAGGCGACGTACTGGAATGAAGGGAGAGGCCAAATGGGACAAGAGGCTATGACTTGGGCTTGTTTAAGCCCCTTAAGTGGCCATTAAAGCGCATCTTTATCTGCCACACCATTGGCTGGGCCAGTCTGCGGAGCCAATGCCGTTGCAAACCAGCCCAAAATGAAGGGGCGGCGTCAAGCCTTCTCCGTGCGCCAGATCTGATCGGCTGGTGTCCAGTCACTTAGTTCGTTGGCGGCAAACCAGAGGGCAATCTCCTGGGCGGCGGTTTCCGTGCCATCCGATCCGTGGATCACGTTGCGGCCAATGTCGATGGCCAAATCACCACGGATGGTGCCGGGCGTGGCCTCCAAGGGTTTTGTGGCGCCGATCATCAAGCGAGCCGCCGCGATCACGCCGTCGCCTTCCCACACCATGGCCACCACAGGCCCGCTGGTGATGAATGTCACCAGCCCGGCGAAAAACGGACGTTCGCGGTGCACGCCGTAATGGCTTTCCGCCAGCTCTCGGCTTGGGGTGAGCTGCTTCAACGCCACCAGTTTGAAGCCTTTGCGCTCGAAGCGAGCGATGATCTCCCCGACCAATCCACGTTGCACACCGTCGGGCTTGATGGCGAGGAAGGTGCGCTCAGCGGGCATGGCGTTGGCAAGGACAAGCCCCGCCATCGTGGATTTCGGAGGGGCCGCTTGGCAAGGGCCGTGGACCCGTCCCGTGTCGCCTTAGGGTGCTCAGAGGCTTGTTGGCTGGCAATTCATGGCCATTGCGCCGCCGGAGGGAGTCCCTCGCTTGGCTCCCCCGGTCCGTCCGGAGGTAGAGGGTCTGCAGGCCTACAGCGCCCCGCTGGAAGGACGTCGCGGCCTGTTGCGGCTGGATTTCAACGAAAACACCCTTGGGCCCAGCCCCAAGGTGGTGGAAGCGATTCGGGCCATCCCCGCGGAGCACTACGCCATCTATCCGGAGTACGACGGGCTCCGGGAAGCGGTGCTGGCCTCCCTGGGCAGCTCCGGCCTCCACCTCCACCCGACCCAGATCGGTCTGTTCAACGGGGTGGATGGAGCCCTGCACGCGATCTTTCACGCCTACGGCAGACCGGGAGATCGCCTGCTCACCACCGCACCGACGTTCGGGTACTACGCCCCCTGTGCCCGCATGCAGGGCATGACCATTGAAGCCATCCCGTACCGCCTTCCCTGCTTTGGCTTTCCTCTGCAGGAGATCCAGGCCGCCCTTGCCGCCAGCGGCGGCCAAGGTCCCCCGGCGGCGCCGAGATTGCTGGTGATCTGCAACCCCAACAATCCCACCGGCACCCGCCTGGCCCCAGCGCGGATCCTGGAGCTGGCTGCCAGCGCACCGGGCACCCTCGTGGTGGTGGATGAGCTCTATGAGGCCTTCAGCGGCGACAGCGTGTTGCCACTGCTGGAGGAGAAAGCCGCCGCGCCGGGCTCGTCGGAGGCCTTCAGCCACCATCCCAACCTGCTGGTGTTGCGGTCCCTCTCCAAAACCGCTGGTCTGGCGGGCCTGCGCATGGGCTTCGCCATTGGCCATCCCGAGGTGGTGGAGCGGCTGAGCCGTGTGGGCGGTCCCTACGACGTGAACAGTTTCGCGGTGATCGCCGCCACCGCCGCCTTAGCCGATCAGCCCTATGTGGACGCCTATGTGGAGGCGGTGATCGAGGCCAAGGAGTGGCTCGCGGCTGAACTGGCCCGATCCGGTGTGCGCCACCACGTTGATGGAGGGAACTACCTCCTGATTTGGCCAGACATGCCTGTGGAGGAGATGGATCGGCGTCTGCGCCAGGCGGGGATTCTGGTGCGGTCGATGGCAGGCAAACCACTGATCGACGGCTCCCTGCGGGTGAGCATCGGCACGCGAGCACAGATGGAGCGGTTTTGGACGACGTTTCAGGCGATCGCCGCCTCGGCCAACCCACCCCAGCGCTAGTGGGAAGTCCCGCAAGTTCATGCGTCATCCTTGGCTTGGTCCGTGCGCCTAGTATGCAGTCCCACAAGTTCATGCGTCACCTTCGGCTTGGTCCGTGCCTCCAGATGCCCTACTCAGCAAGGGCTCCGGGCGAGACACCCATCAAAGGATCGACGGTGCATTTGCGGGACTGCACACTAGATGTCTTCATCAGCGAGGACTGCAGGCGAGATACCCATCAAAGGATCCACAGCGCACTTCCAGGACAGCACACTAGGGCGCTGCGGACGACACCACTGGCTGGGCTGGGGCAGTGGGGCTCAGCACCTGGGGTGGCCGGCGGCGGCCCGTGCGGGCGCTGACCGCGCGACTGCGCTCCTGATAGCCGTGCACCACAGGCAGCCGGTCCCGCTCCCAGTCGCTCAGGGCGCGCTCAAGGGACAGGGGGGCGCCGGAAGCGTCGCCATCCCGCGGATCCAGAGCCCTGGCCAAGCCCAGCGCATCCTCCAGCCCCGCCGTCATGCCCCGGGCTTGGGAGGAGCTCATGGCGTGGGCGGCATCACCAATCAACACCACCCGCCCCTGGCGCAATCGCGGCAGGGGGTCGATGTCGAACGACCAGTTGGCCACCAACGCCTGCCGTGGGGTGGCGCGAATCAGGGCCGCCAGATCGTCGGGCACCTTGGCCAGGGCTTCCTCGGGGACCGGTTCCCTGAGCAGGCGCCGCTGCTCCTGCCGATCAGCCGGCAGGGGCTCCTCCTGGAAGAAGCCCCAGTGGGTGAGCTCCTGACCCTGGCCGTCAGGGCCAAGATCGAAGACATTGGCGTAGACGCCCCGGCCGCGGGCATACACAAAAAACTCCCCGTCCCGACAGAAGGTGGCGTCAGGCACCACCCCCCGCCACACCCGATCGCCCAGGTAGCTCAGGCGCCGTTCCGGCGCCACCAAGGGCGCCACGCGGGAGAAGAGCCCATCGGCGCCCACCAGCAGATCCCCCTGCCAGCGGCCGCCGTCCCTGAAGACAGCCTCCACCGCGCCCTCTGTCGGCGCGTCGGCTTGAGCCTCGCCTGGATCACGCTGGCGCCAGTGAAGCACCTCCGTCCCGAACCGCGGCACCTCCTCCGGCACGGCAGCGGCCAGGGCTTCCAGGATCGCGCGTCGGTGGATCAGCAGGGAGGGCCATTCCCCCGCCTCGCGGGGCGCTGGTGTGCGGTCGATCAGGTCGCCGCGCAGATTGCGCACCACAAAGTGGCTCACCGGCAGCCCGTCACGGAGGACGCGCTCAAGGAGGCCCGCAAGAGCACTGGCGGCGATGGCCTCCACCCCGCTTTTGACCAGAAGGATGCCGCAGCCATCGGCCCGCAGGCGATCGGCCTTTTCAAACACGCGCACCTGATGGCCTTGGCGATGCAACAGGGCGGCCAACAGCAACCCGGCGCTGCCAGCCCCCACAATGGCGACGCGAAGGGGGGGGCTGGACACAGGCCGCTTTCTCACTGGCGCGACCCTATGGCCAAGCCGCGGAGCGGCGTGTAGTGAGCGGCACGGACAGCGATGGCGCCACGCGGCTCAGCGCATCACCTCGACCACGAGGCCATCGCTGAGGGGAGGCGTCAGGCTGAGGCTTGTGCCGGCCTGGCGCACGTTGGGGCTGCCAAGGGCCTCCAGGAATGGGGGCAAGCCGCCTTGATCACAGGCGGCTGGTGCCTTCCCCCCCCGAAGGAACTGCACCGGGATCACCCGGCGGGGATTGAGCTCGCGCACCACGGCGGCCGCCTCGGCACCGCTGTAGACCTTCGCGCCGCCACCCACCCCGATCACGAGCACGTCGGGGCGGCCCAAGAGCACCTTGTCGGCGGGACTGATCGCGCCGGCAGTGCCGCCAAGGTGGGCGAAGTCGAGGCCCCCCTGGCGCCAGCGCCAGACAGTGGAGAAACCAAAGCGCCGCCCCTCGACCCGATCATGGGCGACGCCGATCCCCTCGATCCGCAGACCAGCCACCCGATAGGACCCCGGTTTGCTGAGAAACCGGCCGCTGGCCACGGCGGCTCCTTCATCGTTGAGGAGGCTGCTGGCAAGGATCACATCCGCGTTCAGCCGGGGTTCCTCCAAGCCGGCGGCACAACCGACGGAGCGAAAAGGGTTGAGCAGCACCCGCGCTCCGCCTCCCTCGATGAGCAAGGCACTGTGGCCGTAGCTGGTGATCTTCACCCCGCCTTCGGCTCGGGCGGCGGGCAGGGCCACGCTGGCGGTCAGCAGGGCGATGGCCAGGAGGCCTGCGCACATCGGTCGAACGCGCACACTCGCGAAGGGGGAAGGCATGGCGGGGCAGCGTCGTCGCGCGACGTTAGCAGTGGTTGGAAGAATGGCTCTCGGCCTGCCGGAGGAAATTGGCCAGAAGAGCATGGCCCGACT
This sequence comes from Cyanobacteriota bacterium, assembly GCA_046340795.1. Taxonomy (GTDB): domain Bacteria; phylum Cyanobacteriota; class Cyanobacteriia; order PCC-6307; family Cyanobiaceae; genus Cyanobium. The sequence continues at coordinate 15,276 of JBKDSV010000005.1, forward strand.
CGGTGAGCACGCTTTCCGGATGAAATTGCACGCCCTGCAGATGGGGCCACTGGCGGTGCCGCAGGCCCATGATGGTGCCATCCTCCAGCCAAGCGGTGACCTCCAGCGCTTCCGGCAGGCTGGCCCGATCCACGATCAGGCTGTGGTAGCGGGTGGCGATCAGGGGGTCGGGCAGCCCCGCGAACACCCCTTGGCCGCTGTGGCGCACCGCGGAGGTTTTGCCGTGCATCAATTCAGCCGCCCGCACCACCTGGCCGCCAAACACCTGGCCAAGGCATTGGTGACCGAGGCAGACCCCCAGGATGGGCAGCTCAGGACCCAGCTCCCGCAACACCTCCAGGCACACGCCCGCCTGATCGGGGTCCCCCGGGCCCGGGGAGATCAGCAGGGCGCGAGGGGCGAGGCGGCGGATCTCGGCGAGGCTGAGGGCATCGTTGCGCTCCACCCGCAGATCGGCGGCGAGGGGGTGGCTGGCGGCCAGCTCACCGAGGTATTGCACCAGGTTGAAGGTGAAACTGTCGTAGTTGTCAAGAACAAGCAGCATGGCGCTCACTCAGGGGGCGCGCAGGCCGAAACGCTGCAGCAACGGTGGAATGAGCAACAACAGAGCGATCATCAGGGAGGAGATGGCGGCCACGAGCACCGCCGCCGCCGCACAGTCTTTGGCGATGCGGGCGAGGGGATGGAACTTGCGGCCGATCGCCAGGTCGACCACAGCTTCGGTGGCGGTGTTGAGCAACTCCAGCACAAGGACCGCCGCGACGGTCAACACCAGCACAGCCATGCGATCGGGGCTGAGCCCCAGCCAAAGACCCAGGCAAAACGCCACCAGCCCCATGAACACATGGATGCGGAAGTTGCGCTGGCTGGCGAAGCTGTAGGCCAGTCCCTGGGCCGCGTAGCGGAAGCTGGAGGGCAGATCTCCGGCGATCTTCCAGGCCCCCACTCTCAAGCGGCGGCCTTGGCGGTGGACATCAACAGGCACCTCGCGCAGTTGAGTGGGCTGGTGATCGGGTACGGGCAAAGCCACTCCACACCGCGCAGCTTGATCTCGGCACCTTAACCCGTTGTCTCACGTGCGCAAGGATCAGCCGCCACCACAGGCCCTTGGGCGATGGCGGCGAGCAGCTCCTCCTGCCGAGCCACCATGGCCGCCAGGGAGGCGTCGTCGGGATGGTCCCAGCCGAGCAGGTGGAGCAGGCCATGACTGGCCAGGAACAGCAGTTCCCGCTCCAGGGGCTGCCCAGCCTCCGCGGCCTGGCGGGCTGCCGTGTCGAGGGAGATGATGATGTCGCCGAGTTCCAGGCTGTCGTCTGCCGGGAACGGCGGCAGGGGCGGCGCCTCCTCCTGGGCCGCGAAGGCCAGCACGTCCGTGGCTCCCTGCCGTCGCCGCCAGGTGGCGTTGAGAGCGGCGATGGTGGCATCGCCCACCAGGCTCAAGCCCAGGCAGTACGCCGGGGCGCTGAGGGGGGGGGGCAGCTCGCCGGCCAGAGCTCCCAGCCAGCGGCGCATCACCCCCCGCCAGTTTGCCTCACTCCCTGTCGCGCTGATCCAGTCCGTGGCACCAGCCAGGGAGGCCTCTGCCGGGGCAAGGCCAGCCTCGAGGTTGAAGGCCAGATCCACCTCCGGCAGATCGGCCGCCGCCTGTGAGCCGCCGCTCGGGCTTGGATCCGGGGCTGTCATGGCAAAACTCCTGATGGACGGAAGGCGTGGTGCTCGGGACCGGCAGGCCTTTGCGGGCTCGGGGTCAGAGGCAGGGCTGATTCAAACTTGCAACTCTGCGTTCATGTGCCCAGCGGCTCTGAGGAACTGAGTCCCGAGCTCATAGGGGTCTCAGCGTGGGACCTGAATCACAAGCGTGGCCTGGCGCCTCTATCCAACCACTTCAAAGCAGCCCTGGGGTCAGAGGGGTGGCCGGGGCCGGCCAAGCCAGGCGAGGAGGAGAAGAAAGGCACTCAGGCCAAGGGCAGTGAGAGCGAAATGAAAGAGGCTTTGACGCCCCTTGCGCACCATGTTGCGCATGGCCAGCTTGATGAATCCCGCGGATTCCTCCCGGGGCGGGGTGAGGGGATCTGGAGACAGGGCCATGGGGGTGGCTTGAGGAGTTGGAGGGAGGTTAGGAATGGATCGAGCTTGCTGGCCGCCTCCTGGGCATGACCATGTTCAAGCGCGGCTCAGACCGCCACGCCCACCTCCACGCCCTGGCGCAAGAGGCTCTGAATGAAGGGATCAAGATCGCCATCCATCACGCCCTGCACATCGGTGGTTTCCTCTCCCGTGCGCAGATCCTTGACCATTTGATAGGGATGGAACACGTAGTTGCGGATCTGATTACCCCAGGCTGCTTCCACAATGTCGCCGCGGATGTCGGCAATCTCAGCCGCCCGTTGCTCCTGAGCAATCACCAACAGTTTTGATTTCAGGAGCGCCATGGCCTTTTCTTTGTTCTGCAACTGCGAGCGTTCCTGGGTGCAGCGCACCGCCAGACCCGTCGGCAGGTGCACGATGCGCACCGCCGTCTCCACCTTGTTGACGTTCTGACCGCCAGCGCCGCCAGAACGGGAGGTGGTGACCTCCAAATCCTTCTCCGGGATCTCCAGATTCAGCTGTTCTTCCAGCTTGGGCATCACTTCCACCCCCGCGAAGCTGGTTTGACGCTTGTCGTTGGCATTGAAGGGAGAAATACGCACGAGGCGATGCGTGCCTTTCTCATTGCGCAGATAGCCGTAGGCATAACGGCCTTCCACCTCAATCGTGCAGCTTTTGATGCCCGCCTCCTCTCCCTCGGTGATCTCGTCCACGCTTACTTTCATGCCGTGGTCTTCCGCCCAGCGGGTGTACATGCGCATCAGCATCAAGGCCCAATCCTGGGCATCGGTGCCCCCCGCACCCGCATTGATGCTGATCACCGCCCCCTCCTTGTCGTAGGGACCACTGAGCAGACGCTCCAGTTCCCAGCGGTCAAGGTCGTCGCGCAAGCGCCGCAGGCCCCCGTCCCCTTCAGCGAGAAGCTCCTCGTCGGGCTCCAATTCGTAGAGCTCCAGCGTGGCGCGAGCATCCTCCACCAAGCCGCGCCAGCGGGCCAGCTGCTCGAGCTGGGCCTTCACCTCGTCGAGTTGGCGCATCTGGCGCTGGGCCTGGCTTTGGTCGTCCCAAAAGCCCGGCTGGGCGGCCAGTTGCTCCAGATCCTGCTGCCGTGCGTTCAGGGCAGGGACGTCAAAGACAGTCCTGGGCATGGCCCAGGCGGTCACTGAGTTCGGAGAGGTCGCGCTTGAAGTCGGTCAGGTCGAGCACAGGACACCATGGCGCAATCCCCTGACGGTATCAGCGGCCCCAGCGGGTCCCCCCTGCGCTCGCCTCCGCTCACTTCCGCCCGCCTCCGCCCGCCTCCGCCCGCCTTCGCTCGCCTTCGCCCGCCTTCGCTCGCCTTCGCTCGCCTTCGCTCGCCTTCGCCCGCCTTCGCTCGCCTCCGCCCGCCTCCGCTCGCCTCCGCTCGGCGACGCTCGCTTTCGGCAGGCGACGCCCGCCACAGCGCCATGCGCTGGCCGAGCCTCCTGTCAGGGGGCGTGCCTAGGATCGATGGCGCCTGAACTGCCGCGCGATGCCTCCAGACGACCCAGCGCTGGCCGGAGACGGCGCCACGGTGGAGATCTACACCTGGCGCTTATGTCCGTTCTGCGTCCGCGCCAAGCGGTTGCTCGATCGCAAAGGGGTGCCCTACCGCGAGTACGGCATTGACGGCGACGAGGAGGCCCGGCGGCAGATGGCCTTGCGGGCGTCCGGCCGCAGCAGCCTGCCCCAGATCTT
>JBKDSV010000006.1:0-1976 GCA_046340795.1 Cyanobacteriota bacterium
CGGCGACTATCAGAAAAGGTGTCCGCTCGTGGCGCTGCTCTCAGCACCAAATAAATCATACTCCATGATGGCGATGCCTCTCTTCGGGTTAGGTGATTGAAAGGCATCATTGGCTACATGGTTGCGAAAGTTTACGCCGAGGTTTTTGCGACCGGCCCCTATGCGGGGGATGAGGTTGATCCGCCTCTTGCGGGCGGGTCAACCTCATCCCCCTGGGGCCTGGATCTCGTACTTTTATACAGCTAGAGCTCGATAAGATTGGGTGCCATGAAAACTAGCTAGACCACCTCTATTGGCTCAGGCGTTACAAGAAATGGTTCTAACTCCTGCTGCCTGAGGCTTGGATTTTCCTGCGGCTTTTTTCGCAGGGCGTGAATGGTTGATCTGCACAACTCTTGGTTGCGTCCAATCTCGTGTACTCCTGGACCATCGCCTGGGATTTTGCTGCCGGGCCCAATCGTAGGTTTCCTGGCGAGTTCGACAGATCTCCTCAGCGTCACCATAATGCCGCTGGTTGGGCGTTACATACTGGATGCGGCTGTGGCGATGTTCCGTGTTGTACCAGTCCACAAATCCATCGGCCCAAGTGCGAACCGATAACAGATCTCGAAAACGCCGCAGCGGATAGCTTTGATGATATTTCATCGTACGAAATAACGATTCAGCATAGGCATTGTCATTACTCACCCTTGGGCGCGAGAATGATCGCTCAATACCAAGTTCCACCAGCTTTGCAGCCAGCGTGCTGGAGCGCATTGGTGCTCCATTGTCTGAATGCAGTATCGTGGCTGAGCCGGGCCTGATTCCTTCATCACGGCAGACGCGATCAAAGAAGTTTTTGGCCAGCTCGCCGCTTTCGCGTTCGTGGACCTCGACGCCAAGGATACGTCTGCTCCACACATCCATCACCATATAGAGGTAATAGAACTGACCTTGGACAGGACCGGGCAACAGGGTGATATCCCAGGCCAGCACTTGATGGATCCCTGTTGCTTCCAGCACGGGCGGATCTCGCGGCTCCCGCGGGAGGCGGCTTCTGCCGCGATGATTTAAGAGGCCTTCTTGTCGCATAATGCGGTACATCGTTGATTCAGAACCCACGTAATTTCTTTCCTCGGCCAGAATCGCAACGATCTGCCCAGGCGTCAGATCAGCAAACCGCGGATCATTCACAGTTGACAGAACGAGCTGCCGCTCTTCTGTGCTAAATCGATGGGAGATATTCCTGGCGGCTCCCTTGCGTTGATCGCAGCTAAACCCCTGAGCCCGAATCATCAATCCCCAACGTCTCAGTGTGCGTGTCGGAATACTAAAAAGATTAGCCAAGGCTTTGAGTGTGGCGCCAAGGCTGATTCCTTCCTGCACCAATCCTATAACCATTCCGCGATCCTCAGCTGGGATCAAGGCTCCTCTTCCGGCTGAAAGATCTGGCTGAACTTTTTTGACAGCATCAACAGCGTTGCTGCCTCCGTCAATGCCTTTTCTTTCTTCTGAAGCTCACGCTCAAGCTTTTTATTCTGTCGAACCATTTCTTGGTACTTACGCTGAAGTTCCCGTTGATCAGCCATGCTAGGAGTGTTGGACCCATTGGCATCCTCCGCTGCCTGACGCCATCGCGCAACCTGCTTGGGATACAAACCCCGTTCCCGGCAAAAGCTGCCAAGCTCAGGGCCGCTCAGTCCTGTGCTTTGGATCACTGCCGCCAGTTTGTCGGCCGCGCTCCACTGTTCCGGAGGACGGCTGGTAGCCGGCACCAGTAGACCTTGTTTTTGCCACTGGCTCCGCCAGCCATACAACGTTGGAGTCGAAATCCCCGTATCACGGGCAATCTCGCTCACACTTTCTCGATTGGGAGGGCTCATCCGCAAACGGACGGCATCCCGCAATGCGGCGTCATAAGTCGGTTTCATGGTCCTCGGTTGGGCCCCCTGGTTGTTGGATCTGGCCTACCGGACAACTTTCCTGACAGTGGGGGA
>JBKDSV010000007.1:0-7214 GCA_046340795.1 Cyanobacteriota bacterium
GCCGTGCGGCGCACCCACCGCGTGCTGGCTGGGCTGCTGCGCCATGAGCATGCGCCACTGGCTTTAGCGCAACGCTGCAGCGGCGTGGTGGCGCCTACACCCTTGTTCAGTGCGCTATTCAACTACCGGCATAGCCCGGAGGAAAACGAAGGAGCTGTGGCGGCGATGGGGGAAGGCATCGCCTTAGTGCAGTCAGAAGAGCGCACCAACTACCCCTTGGCCGTCAGCGTGGATGATCTGGGGGAAGGCTTTGCTTTGACGGCCCAGAGCCTGCCGGAGATCGGCGCGGAGCGACTATGCGGCTACTTGCAAACGGCTACCGAAAGCTTGGTTGCCGCCCTGGAGAGCGCGCCAGCGACCGCGATGCGAGAGCTGGCTGTGCTGCCACCGGCGGAGCGCCAGCGACTGCTGGACGACTGGAACGCCACGGCGGCCGAGGTTTCGGCGGCGCAGTGCGTGCACCAGATGTTTGAGGAGCAGGCCGAACGAACGCCGGATGCTGTCGCCTTGGTGTTTGAGGAGAAATCCCTCAGTTACGCCGAGCTGAACGCAAGCGCCAACCGTTTAGCCCACCACTTGATCCGCCTTGGCGTTCAAGCCGACGACCGTGTGGCGATCGGTGTGGAGCGCAGCCTGGAGATGGTGGTGGGCTTGCTGGCAATCCTCAAGGCTGGAGGGGCGTACGTCCCCCTGGATCCGGCCTATCCCGAGGAACGGCTGGCCTTCATGCTGGAAGACAGCACACCTGTGGCGCTATTGGTGCACGGGGCCACGCGAGAGCGTTTTGCCACCTTGGCGCAAGGGGTGCCGGTGGTGGATCTGGATGCTGACGCTGGGGCTTGGGCGGAGCGGAGCGCCACCAATCTGGAGCCGACCGCCCTTGGTCTCGGTCCGAATCACCTGGCCTATGTGATCTACACCTCGGGCTCCACAGGCAAGCCCAAAGGCGTGATGGTGGAGCATCGCGGCGTGTGCAACTTGGTGGCGGCGCAAATTCAGGAATTTTGCCTTGCTCCAGACAGTCGAATGCTGCAGTTTGCCTCCTTCAGTTTTGACGCTTGTGTCTCGGAGGTGTGGACCGCACTCTGCTCTGGAGCCCTCCTGCATCTTCCATCGCCGGAGACCAAGTTGATCGGCGAGGCTTTGGCCAGAACCCTTGCGGGCCAGTTCATCAGCCATGCCACGTTGCCACCCAGCGTTCTAGCGACGTTGTCGGATGGCGACTCATTGACAACGCTTGCTACGTTGATTACCGCAGGCGAACGACTGCCGGCATCCCTGGCTCATCGCTGGGCTGCCGACCGGCGTTTGATCAATGGCTACGGGCCAACCGAGGCCACGGTGGGCGCGACGCTGCAGACCTGTGCTTTGGAAGATCTCGGTGATCCTCCCATCGGTCGTCCAATCGCCAACACCCGAGTTTATGTGCTGGATGGCGACGGCGAGCCTGTGCCGATCGGTGTGGCTGGAGAGATTTATATCAGCGGTGCAGGCGTGGCACGTGGATATCTGAACCGCCCGGAATTGACGGCCGAACGCTTTCTGCCTGATCCCTTTGCGGCTAAACCAGAAGCTCGGATGTATCGAACGGGTGATCTGGCGCGCTGGCTGCCGGCTGGCAACCTGGAGTACATCGGCCGGATTGATTTCCAGGTCAAGATTCGTGGCTTCCGCATTGAGCTGGGTGAGATCGAGTCGGTGCTGCGGGGCTGTGAGGGGATCCGAGAGGCGGTGGTGGTGGCTCGGGAGGATTCACCCGGCGAGAAGCGCTTGGTGGCCTATGTGACCACGGATGTAGCTGCCAAGAGCGCTGATACGGCTACCGACAGCGCTGATGGGCTTGCGGGCGGTGCTGAAACACTTGCGGGCGGTGCTGAAACGATTGCGGACAGAACGGAGGCAGCGCTGCTCCCGGCAGAGCTCAAGGCCCAGTTGCGCAGGAGTTTGCCGGAGCACATGGTGCCAGCGGCGTTTGTGGTGCTTGAGGCCCTGCCCCTGACGCCAAACGGGAAGCTGGACCGCAAGGCCCAGCCCGCGCCTGAGTCGGAGGCCTATGCCACCGGTGCCTACGTCCCACCCGAGGGGCCCGTGGAGGAGGCCCTGGCGGCCTTGTGGCGTGAGCTGCTCGGAATCGAGCGGGTGGGTCGCCAGGACGATTTCTTTGCTCTCGGTGGTCATTCCCTGCTGGCGGTGCAAGCGATCTCGCGCCTGCGGGCCACTCTGGGCCTGGAGGTATCACTGGCGGAGCTGTTCGCCCGTCCGGTGCTGGCAGACTTTGCGGCTGGCCTGGCCGGCGCTGGCACGGCTGATGGCGGGAGCATTCCCCTGGCGGATCGGAGCCAGCCGCTGCCCCTCTCGTTTGCCCAGCGGCGGCTGTGGTTCCTGGCCCAGCTGGAAGGTCCCTCGGCCACCTACAACATCCCCCTGCCCTTGCGCCTTGCCGGTGCGCTGGATGCGGCAGCGCTGCGCGCTGCCTTGGATCAGCTGGTGGTGCGCCATGAGGTGCTGCGCACGACGTTCGTGGCGGTGGACGGAGGACCGGTGCAACGGATCCAGCCAGAGACGGAAGCGTGCTTTGCGTTACTCGAGCAGGACCTGAGGGAGAGAGCGGATGGGGAGGCGGAACTGGCTCGCTGGCTGGAGCAGGAGGTCTCAGAGCCCTTTGATCTGGAGAAGGGGCCCTTGGCGCGGGGGAGGTTGTTGCGGTTGGCGGAGGGGGAGCACGCCCTGCTGTTGACGATGCATCACGCCATCGCCGATGGCTGGTCGCTGGGCGTGCTCGGCCGAGAGCTGGCTGCCCTGTATGGCGCCCTGCGCCGTAGGGAGGCGGATCCGTTGCCAGCGCTGCCGATCCAATACGCCGATTACGCGGTGTGGGAACGGCGGTGGGTGGCGGAGGAGCGGCTGCAATGTCAGGCGGCTTACTGGCAAGACGCTTTGACCGGTGCTCCGGTGCTGCTGGAGTTGCCCACGGATCGGCCTCGCCCGACGGTATTCGATCAGGCCGGGGCGGTCGTGCCTGTGGTGATCGATGCAGCGCTCACGGGCAAGCTCAAGGCTTTGGCACGGCGTCATCGCGCCACCCTGTTTCAGGTGCTGCTGGCCGGGTTCGCGGTGCTGTTGAGTCGTCTATCGGGGCAGGACGATGTGGTGATCGGCACCCCCAGCGCCCACCGGAGTCGCACGGAACTAGAGGGGTTGATCGGCTTTTTTGTGAACACGTTGGCCCTGCGGATCGATAACGCTTCTGCTGCCAGTGTGGCGGAGCTGATCGCCCAGGCCAAGGAGCGAACGCTGGCAGCCCAGGCCCATGAGGACCTGCCATTTGAGCAGGTGGTAGAGCTGCTGCAACCGCCCCGGAGCCTGGCCCACGCTCCGTTGTTCCAGGTGATGTTCACTTGGCAGAACACACCGGAGGTGTGCTTGGACTTGCAGGGGGTGGCCACAGAAGCCCTGGTGCCTCCCTATAACCTCGCCAAGTTTGATTTGACCCTCTCTCTGGCGGAGACAGGAGAGAGGATTGAGGGCTTATTGGGTTATGCCACTGCCCTGTTTAATCGGACGACGGTGGAACGGTGGCTGGACCACTGGTGCACTCTGCTCACAGAACTGGTGGAGGCTTCAGATGTCGCTGCGGTTGGTGGCTTGTCGATTCTTTCTGAGAAAGAACGCCAGCAGATGCTGTTTGACTGGAACGCTACGGCGGCTGACTATCCGAAAGACCAGTGCGTGCACCAATTATTCGAGGCGCAGGTGGAACGGACACCTGAGGCCATCGCAGTGGTGTTTGAGGAGCAGTCGCTCAGCTACATGGAGTTGAACGCGCGCGCGAATCGTCTGGCGCATCACCTCATTGACCAGGGCGTCAAGCCAGACGACCGGGTAGCCATCGGTGTGGAGCGGAGTGTGGAGATGGTGGTGGGAGTGCTGGCGATTCTCAAGGCCGGCGGCGCGTATCTGCCTTTGGATCCTGGGTATCCCGAAGAGCGGCTGGCGTTCATGTTGGAAGACAGCGCGCCTGTGGCGCTGCTGATGCATGGCGCGACGCGGGAGCGCTTTGCTGACTTGGACGGGGCAGTGCCCATGGTGGATCTCGACGCCGATTCACCGGCCTGGGTGGAGCGGAGCGCCAACAATCCAGATCCAAGCGTCTTGGGCCTGAGTCCAAACCATCTGGCCTATTTGATTTATACCTCGGGTTCCACCGGCAAGCCCAAGGGAGTGATGGTGGAGCATCGAGGGATTGTGGGATACCTGGCTTGGACCGCAGAAACCTACGGAGAAGCCAGTGGGCTGAGCTTGGTGCATTCGCCCTTGGCCTTTGATTTAACGGTAACCGGGCTTTTCACACCACTCGTGGTGGGTGGTTGCGTTCGCATCGCCTCCTTGGATGACGCCTCCGTTGACGAGGCTTACACATTCATTAAGTCCACGCCCAGCCACTTACCACTGTTGGCATCCCTGGCGGATGAGCTGAACTTCACAGCGACGGCGGAATTCCTCTTTGGAGGTGAAGCTCTGCGGGGAGAGGCCCTGGCGCCATGGCGTGAGCGTCATCCACAAGCAACGCTACTGAATGTTTATGGACCAACAGAAGCAACAGTGAATTGTTGCGAATATCGTATTGAGTCGGATCAGGCAATCCCGGCCGGCCGGGTGCCGATTGGCAAGCCACAGGCCAACACCCGTCTCTATGTGCTCAATAGCGCCTTGCAGCCTTTACCAGTTAATGTGCAGGGCGATCTTTATATCGCTGGAGCTGGATTGGCCAGGGGTTATTACCAGCGTCCAGGATTGTCTGCCGAGCGCTTTGTGGCGGATCCCTTTGGCGATTGTTTTGCAGAGCCAGGGGCACGAATGTATCGCACAGGAGACCTGGCTCGCTGGCTTCCGGATGGGAACTTGGAGTTTCTTGGCCGATCCGACTTCCAGGTGAAGATCCGAGGCTTCCGGATCGAGCTGGGAGAAATCGAGGCGGCGCTGCTGGGCTGTGACGGGATCCAAGAGGCGGTGGTGCTGGCCAGAGAGGATCAGCCTGGTGAGAAGCGGCTGGTGGCCTACGTCACCACGGGCACGGTGGCGGGCACCACTCCTGCGGTGGATGCAGCCGCGTTGCCAGCGGAACTCAAGGCCCATTTGCGCACCTGCTTGCCGGAGTACATGGTTCCTGCCGCGTTTGTGGTGCTGGAGAGCTTGCCGTTGACGCGAAACGGGAAGCTGGATCGCAAGGCGCTGCCAGCGCCCGAGAGCGACGCCTACGCCCTGCGGGCCTATGAGCCCCCCGCAGGTCCTGTGGAGGAGGCTTTGGCGGCGCTGTGGAGTGAGCTGCTGGGCATCGAGCGTGTCGGTCGCCACGATGATTTCTTCGCTCTCGGCGGCCATTCCTTGCTGGCGGTGAGCTTGGTGGAGCGGATGCGCCGCCAGGGCTTGCCGGTGGACGTGCGGGCCCTGTTCACGACCCCGACCTTGGCGGATTTGGCGTCTGTGGTGGGCGAGGAGGACGAGGTGGTGGTGCCACCAAACCGCATTCCACTCGATTGCACCCACCTGACACCCGAGCTGCTGCCCTTGGTGCGTCTGCAGCAGTCGGCACTGGATCGAATCGTGGCCACCGTGCCGGGCGGCGCCTGCAACGTTCAGGACATTTATCCGCTGGGTCCTTTGCAAGAGGGCCTCTTGTTCCATCACGTACTGCAGCAGGAGGGCGATGCCTATGTGCATAGCGTCCTGTTCGGCTTTGACAAGCGAGAGCGCCTGGACAGCTTTTTGATTGCTTTTGATGCGGTGATCGCCCGCCACGACATCTTCCGCACGTCTTTTGTCTGGGAAGGATTGGACGAGCCGGTGCAAGTCGTGTGGCGGCAGGCATCTCTGCCGATTGAGGAGGTCGCCCTTGGGGCTGAGGTGGTGGATGTGTCCGCCGCGCTGCTGGAGCGCTGTGATCCACGGAGGCACCGATTGGCTCTGTCCGTGGCGCCTCTGTTCCACGCCACCATTGCTGAGGACCCGGGTCAAAGTCGCTGGCTGCTGCTCCTCCGCCTACACCACCTAGTGGCAGACCACACCACCTTGGACGTGCTGTTCGAAGAGATCGCGGTTTATCAAAGCGGTCGGTTTGACGCGTTGCCTGCGCCGCTGCCCTACCGGAACTACATTGCCCAGGCTCTGCTGGGACTGCCGGCCGAGACCCACAACGCCTTTTTCCAAGAGCTGTTGGGCGCGGTGGATGAGCCCACCGCCCCGTTTGGCCACTTGGAGGCAAGGGGCGATGGAAGCGGAATCGAGGAGTCCCGGCGTCGCCTAGATCCAGCTCTCGCCGCACGGCTGCGCCAGCAAGCCCGGCGCCTGGGTGTCACCCCGGCCAGCCTGTTTCACCTGGCATTCGCGCGGGTGCTGGCGGCCACCTCCAGCCGGAGCGAGGTGGTGTTCGGCACGGTGTTGTTCGGTCGGCTGAAAGGGGGTGAGGGGGCTGACCGGGTGCCGGGACTGTTCATCAATACCCTGCCGGTGCGGATTGATTCCGGAGAGGAGAGTGTGGAGGGAGCTGTGCGACGCACCCACCGCACCCTGGCTGGGCTGCTGCGCCATGAGCATGCGCCCCTGGCGTTAGCGCAACGCTGCAGTGGCGTGATCGCGCCAATACCGCTATTCAGCGCGCTGCTCAACTACCGGCACAGCCGAGAGAGCAACGACGGTTCCGCCGCGGGGATCGGTGAGGGGATCGAATTGTTGCGGGTAGAGGAGCGCACCAACTACTCCTTGACCGTCAGCGTGGACGATCTGGGGGAAGGCTTTGCTTTGACGGCCCAGAGCCTGCCGGAGATCGGCGCGGAGCGACTGTGCGGCTACTTGCAAACGGCTACCGAAAGCTTGGTTGCCGCCCTGGAGAGCACGCCAGCGACCGCGACGCGAGAGCTGGCCGTGCTGCCACAGGTGGAGCGCCAACAGGTGCTGGAGGACTGGAACGCCACGGAGGCCGAGGTTTCGGCGGCGCAGTGCGTGCACCAGCTGTTTGAGGAGCAGGCCGAACGAACGCCGGATGCTGTCGCCTTGGTGTTTGAGGAGAAATCCCTCAGTTACGCCGAGCTGAACGCAAGCGCCAACCGTTTAGCTCACCATTTGATCACGCAAGGAATCCGCCCTGACGACCGTATAGCGATCGGTGTGGAGCGCAGCCTGGAGATGGTGGTGGGCCTGCTGGCAATCCTCAAGGC
>JBKDSV010000008.1:0-3855 GCA_046340795.1 Cyanobacteriota bacterium
GTCTCAACTGCGCCTGGCAGAAGAAGTCCTTGGCGTGCATGGAGGGCGGTCTGTCTCACCCCCACAGTCTCGCCAGAGGCTTGAGGAACTTGAGGAACAAAGTTCCTCAAAACTGCTACGCGACGCTGCGTAAAGGTACAAATCGCTACAAACAGTCGGATTGGGCCTGAAGGTGAAACCGACTGCGTTGCAATCGTTTTGCCTCAATCTCCTTGTCATTTCGGCTATGGGTCGCCTGAGATTCGAACTCAGGACCAATCGGTTAAAAGCCGAGTGCTCTACCGCTGAGCTAGCGACCCCTGGAGCGGTCCGTGCCCGCCGGGAGGGGGCCGTGATCCTGCAGTGAAGGTATCACCCGGGGTGGGGGGGCCACAATGCGAGGGCAACACGACGCGGGCCGATGGAGGAGTGGAGAGGGGAGCAGGAGGGCGGTTGGGCGTGGCCGTCTCCCACGATTCATCCGGAGGCCTGGGTGGCCGACTCGGCGGTGGTGTGTGGGGATGTGCGAATGGAGGCGGGGGCCAGCCTGTGGCCGACGGCTGTGGCTCGGGGGGATGTTTGTCCGGTGTGGATCGGGCGGGATAGCAATGTGCAGGATGGAGCGGTGTTGCATGGGGATCCGGGGCAGCCGGTGCGGATCGGGGCGGAGGTGACGGTGGGTCATCGGGCCGTGGTGCATGGGGCGACGCTGGAGGACGGCTGTCTGGTGGGCATCGGCGCGATCGTGCTCAATGGGGTCACCGTGGGGGCTGGGGCGCTGGTGGCGGCCGGATCGGTGGTGACGAAGGACGTGCCGGCGGGAGCCTTGGTGATGGGGGCACCAGCGCAGCTGAAGCGCCAGCTCAGCCTGGAGGCCATGGAGGAGCAGCGGCGCCATGCCCGTCGCTACCGCCAACTGGCCGAGGCCCACGCGGCTCGGCGTCCTGCGTGTGATTCCGTTCCTTAAGATCACAGCGCTCTGATTTGCCTCCTCCATGGATCTCCGGGTTGTGCTTGTGGCCACACCGATTGTTTTGGCCGGCAGCTGGGCCGTCTTCCACATTGGCCGCGCGGCGGTGGGCCAGCTGCAGCTCTTCCTCAAGCGGGCGCGGGCCTGAGGGCTTGCAAGGCGGGGGTTGTCCAGGTCCTGAGGAGGCTCGGACAACCCTTCAGCGGCACCCGTGAGAGCGCGGAGCTCCCGGTTGGCGCAAGGCACGACTTCCACTGGCGACGGCTTGTCCAGAGCTTCCCTCGTGTGCAGTCCCGTAAGTTCATGCGTCGTCTTCGGCTTGGTCCGCGCGTCCAGATGCTTTCTTCAGCAAGGGCTCCGGGCGAGGTACCCATCAAAGGATTCACAGCGCATTTGCGGGACTGCACAGGAGCCCTCCTTGCTTGGCTCAGACCGGGGGTGCGCGCCAGGCGTGTTGCGGGGGGGCAAGCTGCCGGTGGCGGGCCTTCCGGGCCGCCCGCAAGCGGCCGTTGTTTGTTGCGGCCATCGCCCCGTTGACCTGCTCGCTGATCCCTAGGCTTGATGGCCCTGTGGCACGGTTTCCCTCTTGAGCACATCCGTGTTGGTGATTGGTGCCGGCCTGGCGGGCACGGAAGCGGCCTGGCAGGTGGCCAGTGCGGGGGTGCCGGTGACGCTGGTGGAGATGCGGCCAGGCCGTCCATCACCCGCCCATCACAGCGCGGAATTCGCGGAGCTTGTTTGCAGCAACAGCTTTGGTGCCCTGGCGACGGATCGGGCGGCCGGATTGCTCCAGGAAGAGTTGCGGCGACTCGGTTCGCTGGTGATTCGCAGCGCAGATGACCATGCCGTGCCTGCCGGTGGAGCTTTGGCGGTGGATCGGGGTCGCTACAGCGCCGCCCTCACCGCCGCCCTCGACGCCCACCCGCTGGTGACAATCGAGCGACGGGAGCAGACGGAATTGCCGCCGCCAGAGCAGATCACGGTGTTGGCCACCGGCCCCCTCACGGCGGAACCGCTGGCGGAGCACTTGCGGGCGTTCACCGGGTTGGAGGACTGTCATTTCTTTGACGCCGCCAGCCCGATTGTGGCGGGCGAGAGTATTGACCTGAGCGTCGCTTTTCGCGCCTCCCGCTATGACAAGGGCGATGCGGATTATATCAATTGTCCGATGACACGAGAGCAGTATCAGCTGTTTCGTGCCGCCTTGCTGGCGGCGGAGCAGGCGCCACTCAAAGACTTTGAACAAGACAACGCCACGTTCTTCGAGGGCTGCCTGCCGATTGAGGAGCTTGCCCGACGCGGAGAGGAGACGATGCGCTACGGGCCTCTCAAACCCATCGGTCTGTGGGATCCCCGTTGGGGGGATCTGCACGATCGTGAGGTGCGCCGTGCCCATCGGGCCCATGCGGTGGTGCAGTTGCGCCAGGAAGATCGGGATGGACGGCTATGGAACCTGGTGGGTTTCCAGACCAGCCTCCGCTGGGGCGAGCAGGCGCGGGTGTTTCGCCTGATTCCCGGTTTGGAGCGGGCGGAGTTCGTGCGGTTTGGCGTGATGCACCGCAACACCTTTCTCGAATCACCCCGCCTTCTGGAACCAACGCTGCAGTTCCGCCGCCGGCCCACCCTGCTGGCCGCAGGACAGATCACGGGAACAGAGGGCTACGCCGCCGCTGTGGCTGGGGGCTGGCTGGCGGGCACGAATGCCGCCCGTCTGGTCCGCGGCTTGGCCCCGCTCAGCCTGCCGCCCACCACCATGGCCGGCGCCCTCACCCACTTCATCGCGGAAGCGCCCAGCGGCAGGGGGCGGCGCGGCGGCTTCCAACCGATGCCGCCCAATTTCGGCCTGTTGCCGGAGCTGGGGGAACGCATTCGCGAGAAACGGCTGCGCTATGGCGCCTATCGCGACCGGGCGCTGGCGGATCTGGAGGCGATCTGTCTGCGTGCGAGGGCGGCGGGGGCGCCCGGATCCCTGGAGCTGGCCGTCACCGGGACGGGATCCGGGGAGAGCGGGTGAGGAGCGGGGCGATTCATCAAGGACGGTCCAGCGTCTGGAGAGGCTCTGGAAAACCCCTCAGCAGCACCTGTAAGAGCGCGGAGTCCCAGTTGGCGCAAGGGACAGCTTCCACCAGCGACTGGTTGTCCAGAGCGTCCCTCGTGTGCAGTCCCGTGAGTTCATGCGTCGTCTTCAGCTTGGTCCGCGCGTCCAGATGCCTTTCTCGGCAAGGGCTCCGGGCGAGACACCCATCCAAGGATCCACAGCGCATTTGCAGGACTGGACGCTAGCGGGTCTCCAACACAGTCACGGGCGCCGGCGGGGTTGACCGGCTGTGGCGCGGGCAGGGCTGCTTCAAACGCGTGGTGTTCTTCAGGATGCCGCTTGTGCCTCGGGCCTGAGCCCGGGGCTGCTCGGGGGCTCCTGGACCATCGCTGTCCCCTTGACCTGCCCCAAGGTGCCTCAAGCGGTCGCTCTGGCTTGGGCCCCCAGTGCCACCTGGATTCCTATGGTCTGCCGGTTGCCTCCCTGACCCTTGCGCGCCACCGCCCCACGTTCCTCCGCGTCAGCGCTCCCTCCGGGAACCTTGCCAACTGACGCGCCCTCCCCTGGCTGGGATGTGGTGGTGATCGGAGCGGGGATCGGTGGCCTGGTCACCGCCAGCCAACTGGCCGCCAAGGGAGCTCGGGTGCTCGTGCTGGAGCGCTATCTCATCCCCGGCGGCAGTGGCGGCAGTTTTCGGCGGGCCGGCTACACCTTTGATGTGGGCGCTTCGATGATCTTCGGCTTCGGCGAGCGGGGCCACACCAACCTGCTCACCCGCGCCCTGGCGGATGTGGACCAGCGCTGCGAGACCGTGCCCGACCCCGTGCAGCTCGCCTACCACCTTCCCGGTGGGCTGGAGGTGGAGGTG
>JBKDSV010000009.1:0-88890 GCA_046340795.1 Cyanobacteriota bacterium
CCTTGGCGGCAGAGCCCGAACCGGAGCTCGCTCGTCTGGAGATGCGGCTGGCCTGCTGACGCCCATTGGTTCTGGATGTCATCCCGCCTGCGCAGATCAGTCTCTGTCCGCTGTGCACGGTGGGGCAGCCCCTGCTTTTCCACTCCTGGCGGCGCGACCAGGTGAAGGCAGTGCAGTGGAGTGGCATTGTCTCTCAGGGCTGAGAGCAGGCGTCAGCACTGGGGAACGCACCAAAAAATTTTGTCTTTTAGGGCTGCTTTCGTGGCAATGAGTCTCAGCTGCTGGCGGTTGGGCTGGAGGGTGTTTTAGGGGGATGGTGAGGAAGGAACTGACTGGCCTTTACGAAAAGAGGATCAATCGTGCCCCTTGCGTAGAGCCCCCTCCTGTTGTGATAATGCAGATGTCGCATTTTTGCAAACATGCTCACAGGGACTGATCTCCTTGCCAAGGTCAAGGAGCTGGGTGACGTGAACAAATCCGATCTTGTGCGGGCCTGTGGCTATGTCTCCACAAAGAAGGATGGCAGCGAACGCCTTAACTTCACAGCCTTCTACGAGGCTCTGCTCAACGCCAAGGGCATGGACATCGGCTCGTCCTCCAAGGGGGGCAAAGCCGGTCGGAAGCTCAGCTTCAACACCAAGGTGCAGTTCAACGGCAATCTGATGGTGGGCAAGGCCTATACGGCTTTGCTGGATCTCAAGCCAGGTGATGAATTTGAGATCAAGCTGGGGCGCAAGCAGATCCGCCTGGTGCCGCTGGGGGGGGAGGAAGAGGAGAGCTGAGGGCTGAAGCCAAAGCTTCCGCCACCTTCAGACCGTCAATCGCTGCAGAGAGAATGCCTCCGGCATAGCCTGCTCCCTCACCAGCGGGGAACAGGCCGGGGGTGTTCTCACTCTGTAGGCTCGTGCTTCGGCGTCGGATGCGCAGAGGTGACGAGGTGCGTGTCTCCACGCCTGTCAACAGAGCATCCGCCAACAGGTAGCCCGGTAGCGACTTGGCGAACTGAGGCAAAGCTTCGCGAATGGCGGACAACACGAAATCCGGCAGACAGCCCTCCAGGGAGGTCATGGCCACCCCTGGTTGATACGAGCCCTGCACAGCTCCCACAGCCCTCTTCTCCTGGGTCCCGCTCCCTCCACTGGAGCCCGGCGGAGCGGAGAGAAAATCCTCAAGGGTTTGGGCGGGCGCGTTGTACGTTCCTCCACCCGCTTCGAAGGCCCGTCGTTCCCAGTGCCGCTGAAACGCCACGCCAGCCAGCGGATCACCAGGCCAGCGGGCCCAGGGTTCAAGATCCGCTGTGGTGACGTTCACCACCAACCCACTGTTGGCATTGCGTTCCCGCCGAGAATGCTGGCTCATGCCGTTGGTCGCCACGCAGCCCTCCTCGGAGGTGGCGGCCACCACCCAGCCGCCCGGGCACATGCAGAAGCTGTAGACATCCCGACCGCTAGCCGTGTGGTGCACCAGCTTGTATTCCGCTGATCCCAGCCTTGGGTGGCCCGCCCACTCCCCCCAGCGGGCACGATCGATCAAGCCCTGCGGATGTTCAATCCGCAGACCGACCGCGAAGGGTTTGCACTCCATCGCCACCCCCTCGCGCTCCAACCAATGGAAGGTGTCGCGAGCGCTGTGGCCCACCGCCAGGACAACCTGCTGGCTCTCCAGCGACGACCCGTTCGACAGACGCACGCCTTGCACCTGGCGGCTGCCATCGGCAGCGAGGATCAACCCATCCACCCGTGCGCCGAAGCGCACCTCGCCTCCGAGGGCCTCGATCTTGGCGCGCAGGCCCCGCACCACCGTGGCCAGGCGAAAGGTGCCGATGTGGGGACGATGCAGGGTGAGAATTTCCGCATTGGCACCAGCGGCCACCAGCTCCTCCAGGACCTTGCGCACATAGGTGGGCGGCTCGCTGATCTGGCTGTACAACTTGCCATCGGAAAAGGTGCCCGCTCCTCCCTCGCCGAACTGAACATTGGATTCGGGATCAAACGCCCGCTCGCCGCGCCAAAACCCGAAGGTGTCCGCAGAGCGTTGCTTCACCGGCTGACCGCGCTCCAGCAGAAGCGGTCGCAAGCCCATCTGGGCAAGCAGCAGGGCGGCGAAATAGCCGCACGGTCCCGCCCCGATCACCAAGGGACGGCTTCCCGTCGGGTCTGGGGAGTGGCAGCGGAGATCGGTGACGAAGCGGTACGTGTGATCCGGAGTGGGGCGAAGACGGGAGTCGTTGGCGCAGCGGCGGCGGAAACGGGCCAGTTCCGCGGCGTTCAGCTCCAGCTCCAGATCGAGGGCGTAGACCAGCATGATCTCGCCACGCCGGCGGGCATCCACGCTCTGTTTGACGATCCGGTGGCCGCGGAGGGCCAAGGGCGGTAGCCGCAGCCTGTGGCAGATCGCCCGTTCCAGCTCCTCGCGGGAATGGTCCAGCGGCATCCGGAGCGAAAACAGGCGCCAGCTCTCCATTTGGATCGTTATCGGCCCACCTCCGACACTCCGGGCCGCACCCGCCGAGCCAACACCTCCATGGCGACACGGTAGGCCTCTTCCAGGCGCATGAGCGTTGGCGAGCGTTGGCCATCCGCGCTGCCATGGATGGCCTTCAGCAATCGGTAGGCCTCACGCACCTGCCCCACGCCGGCCTCGCTGTCGAGCCCCAGGGCAGCGAAGGCGCCCAGCTCCGTCAGGGAGGGAATGGTGGATCCGCGCTGCTGGGGTCTGGCGGGCCTGGCCGGAGGGAGATGGGTGTGCAGGTAGGTGCTCTGCGCCGGGGTCAACACCTCCCCCAGGAGGCGCTTCTCCTGCAGCCACTCCAGGGCGGAATGGGCCGAGAGATTGAGGGGATGACGGGTGCGATCGGGCAAGCCAAGAACGGGGCGCTCCACATGCAGGTAGTGGCTGGGGTCCATCAGGCCCAGGCTGCAGCGGCGGCCGACCCGCACCCGGGCTGTGCAGCCGGGAGCGATGGCAAGCACTTGAAACACCGGCGTGGAGCCGCTGAGAATCTCCAGCAGCACCTCCCCCGACCCCACGGTGAGCTCAAGGCCAGCTTGATGCAGAAGGCCGCCGATGCCGATGCCGTTGACCGCCAGGTGCAAGAGGCCCGCCGCCGGGACCTTGTCGATCCGTGTCAGCCGGAGGCCGGAAGGCATGGATCCGTTCCAACGATTGAACCCTGACGAAATATTATCGGCACCTGAACCCGTTGTGTGCTGAGTCGCTGGATCTCCTTACAGTTCGTCGTGGCCGGGCTGGCTTGCCCCCCGCCTTCAAGCCCACCTGGCAGCGACAAGGAGCATGGATCGGCCCCATCGGTCGTCAGGGACAAAGCAGGGCGAGACATCTGCTTCGATGCGTTCTAAAGCACCAATCTGATCACGGACTTTATTCCTGATCAGCATCAGGAATGATTCCTGGAAGCCCCATCTTGAGCCAGCCTTGATTTTTCCCCTTGGCTGGTGTGCCTTCGATCCTTTCCCTATGCCCACGGGAATCCAGATCGGCCGCCTCAAGATGGATGTCCTGCCTGGAAAGCTCCTCACGTTCCACCCCTGTGCAGATCCCTCTCCATCTCCGCAATCCGCAGCCGCGTTGACAACACAGCGTCCGGATTAAGGCTGATCGAATCAATGCCCAACTCCACCAAGAAACGGGCAAACTCCGGGTAATCACTGGGAGCCTGGCCGCAGATGCCGATCTTGCGGCCACAGCGGTGAGCCGCCTCAATCGCCATGCGAATCAGGCTTTTCACCGCTGGATCGCGTTCATCAAACAGATCGGCGACCAGGGCTGAATCCCGATCCAGGCCCAGGGTGAGTTGGGTGAGGTCATTGGAGCCGATGGAGAAGCCGTCAAACCGCTCGGCAAAAGCCTCCGCGGCCACCACATTGCTGGGAAGTTCACACATCACATACACCTGGAGCCCCCTCTCCCCGCGCACCAGCCCCTGGCGGGCCATCTCCGCCAAGACCCGATCCGCTTCCTCCGGTGTGCGGCAGAAGGGAATCATCGGGATCACATTCACCAGTCCCATCTGCTCCCGCACCCGGCGCAGGGCCTGACATTCCAGGGCAAAGGCGTCACGGAAGGCCGCCGAGGCATAGCGGGAGGCGCCCCGCCAGCCGATCATCGGATTCTCTTCCTTCGGCTCAAAGGCCGCGCCGCCCAGAAGGCGCGCGTATTCAGTGCTCTTGAAGTCAGAAAATCTGAGGATCACCGGTTTGGGATAAAAGGCGGCGGCAATGCGAGCCATACCTTGACTGAGGAGATCCACGTAATACTCCTCGGCTGTGGCATGGCCACTGGTGAGTTGGCAGATTTGCTCTCGTTCTTGCGGGTTGGCGATCTTTTCCGGCACCAGCAAGGCGAGCGGGTGCACTTTGATCTGATTGGCGATGATGAACTCCAGCCGCGCCAGCCCCACGCCATCACAGGGGATGGCGGCCAGCTGGAAGGCCTCCTCCGGATTGCCCACATTCATCAACACCTGGGTGCGGGTGCTGGGGAGATCCTGCAGACGCTGCTCCTGCACCTCGAAGTCGAGCAGGCCCCGATACACCTGACCCACATCGCCCTCACAACAACTCACCGTGATCGGCTCCCCGTCCTGGATGCGCTGGGTGGCCTCGCCCGTGCCGACGATGGCGGTGATGCCCATCTCACGGGCGATGATCGCCGCGTGGCAGGTGCGACCGCCCTGGTCCGTCACCACTCCTCTGGCTTTTTTTAGAATCGGTTCCCAGTCTGGATCGGTGCGGCGGGTGATGAGCAGCTCGCCGGGGCGAAAGCGCTCAATCTCGGAGGGGTCCTGGATCACCCGGGCCAACCCGCTGCTCACCGACGCCCCGATGGCCCTGCCCGTGACGATCGGCTCTCCCCCCTCAGCCAACAGGTGCCAGCTGCGCAGCACAGCCCCGCCACGCCGGGATTCCACCGTTTCCGGACGGGCCTGCAGGATGAACAGCTCGCCGCTGAGGCCATCTTTGGCCCACTCCAGGTCCATCGGCGTCGCTGTGCCCCGTTGCTGGCTGTAGTGACGCTCAATCAGGCAGGCCCAGCGGGCCAGGGTCAGGGCCTCCTCCTGATTGATGGCCCAACGTCGCTGATCCGCTTCCGCCACAACCTCATTGCGCACGGCGGGCCCCTCCCCCGGCTGCCCGTCGCCATAGACCAGGCGCAGGGCCTTGCTGCCCAGGCGGCGGCTGAGCACCGGCGCAAAGCCCTGCTCCAGGGTGGGCTTGTGAATCAGCCATTCGTCCGGGTTGACCGCTCCTTGCACCACGTTTTCCCCGAGGCCATAGGCCGCGGTGAGCAGCACCACGTCCCGGAAGCCGGTCTCCGTATCCAGGGTGAACATGACTCCGGCAGCGGCCAGATCGGAACGCACCATCTTCTGCACACCGATGGAGAGGGCGACATCGGCATGGCGGAAGCCATGGTGTTGGCGGTAGGAGATGGCCCGATCGGTGAAGAGGGAGGCGTAACACCGCCGGCAGGCCTCCAACAGCGCCGCCTCACCCTCCACGTGCAGAAAGGTTTCTTGCTGGCCAGCGAAACTGGCTTCCGGAAGATCCTCCGCCGTGGCGCTGGAACGCACCGCCACGGCGGGCCGCCGGCCCTCTGGATCGGCCATGGCCTGATAAGACGCCAGGATGGCCTCGACCAAGGCCTCGGGCAGGGTTGCAGCGAGCACCATCGCCCGGCAGGCGCGGCCAGCCGCTTGCAGTGCCTCCAGATTTGAGCCATCCAGCGACCCGAGCTCGCGATCGAGGGCCGGAGCCAATCCATTGACCTGGAGAAACTGGCGATAGGCCTCGGCGGTGGTGGCAAAACCGCCGGGCACCCGCACACCCTGGGAGCTCAGGGAGCGAATCATCTCCCCCAGGGAGGCATTTTTCCCTCCCACGTCCGCAATCGCCGCTAGACCCACCCGCTCCAGGGGCACGACAAGTTGCGTTGCTGCGGTGGATGTCTGCGTCGAGGAGTGTTGTGGCACCTTGGCCTCCCTCACTGTGCTCACTTTGCTGGCTCGGCACCGCCTTGACGCCGCCCTGTCACCCTCCGGAATAGGCGGGGGCTGTCAGCGGGTCTTGTCTCCATCTGCGGGCGGGGGTGGGGAGGGGCTGCTCGGCAGGAATTGGGCCAAGACGCCCGCCCCGAGCAAGATGGCTCCAAGGGTCAGGGCCAGGCCTCGGTTTTGGGCGGCTGGGCCATCCAGCCAGATGGCGGCACTGAGGAAGGCGCCACCCAACAGCAGGCTGGGCACCAGCACAATTCCTCTGGCCAGGCGATTGGAGGCCATCCGCTCAAGCCGCCGCGCTGAGCTCAGGGCAGGGAAAGGCCGTGGCCAACCCCTCGGCCACCAGGCCTTCCCCCAAATCCAAACCACTGCTGAGAATCTGCACCTTGGCCACCAACACGCCGTCCTGTTCGCTCAGCGGTCGCAAGTTGACCCTGGTGCCGCGGGACCCCTGCCGTCGCAACCAGGCCACCGCTGACGCGCTGTTGGCTTCCTCCACGGCCACACAGGCCAGCTCCACAAGGTAGCCGCGATTCTGATCTCCCACCCGCAGGCGGGTTGCGCTGGGCACGCTGAGGATCTCTGCGGCCAAGGCGCCGGGTACCCCGATCCCCGTCAAGCAAAGGAGGAGGGCCAGCAGCAGCAAACCGCTAAGCAGGGGACGGGCCAGTGGCCTGGAACAGAGGGCGCTCCAGGCATCAGAGCGGGGAGAGGGGGCGTTCAGAGTTTGGCTCCGCAGCTTGGACAGACATGATGGGAACTGGAGGTGGTCTCGCCGCAGGCCATGCACAGGCGCGTGGTGTCGATGGCCAATTCGGGGTGGGAGGGGAGGCCCACCATCTGGGCGTTGCTGGCGCCAGGGGGAACCATCGGATAGCAGTTTTCGTCGCGTCGCACCACCACATCCACAAACACAGGGCCGGGATGGGCCAGAGCCTCCCTGAGCTGGGGGATCAGATCAGCACGGTCGGTGATCTGGATGCCACGCACCGCGAAAGACTCAGCCAACGCCTTGAAAGCAGGCATGCCACTGGTCATTTCAGAGGCGGAATAACGCTCGTCATAGAAAGTTTGCTGCCACTGCCGCACCATGCCCTGCCAACCGTTGTTGAGCACCACCACCTTCACGGGCAGGCCGTATTGGCTCAGGGTGCCCAGCTCCTGGATGTTCATCAAGATGCTGGCGTCACCGGCCACGCACACCACTTGGGCTTCCGGATGGGCCACCTGCACTCCCATGGCCGCTGGCATGCCAAATCCCATCGTGCCGAGGCCCGCGCTGCTGATCCAGCGGCGCGGACCAGTCGGCAGAAATTGGGCGGCCCACATCTGATGTTGTCCGACATCGGTGGTGATGTAAGCCTGGGGCGCGAGTTCGCGCAGGGCCACCACCACCTCCTGGGGAGCAATCTCCCCTTCCGGCGCAGGCACCACCAGAGGATAGTGATGCTTCCATTGGGCAATGCGTGACAGCCAAGCCGTCGTGCGCCCCTTGCCAGCGTCCGAGGCACAGAGCGCGAGAAGGCCAACGAGTGCGGCATTCACATCCGCAATGATCGGCACATCGGGTCGGCGGTTTTTGCCCACTTCCGCCGCATCAATGTCGATGTGAATCACTCGCGCCCGTGGCGCGAAGCTGTCCAGACGTCCGGTGACCCGATCGTCGAAGCGCGCACCCACCGCGATCAACAGATCACATTCGGTGACGGCAAAGTTGGCATAAGCCGTGCCGTGCATGCCCAACATGCCCAGGGAGAGGGGGTCGCGCTCATCAAACGCACCCTTGCCCATCAAGGTGGTGGTGACGGGGATCTGGAAGTGTCGTGCCAACGCTGTCACCGCCTCCTGGGCGCCACTGCTCACGGCGCCGCCCCCCACGTAAAGGAGAGGACGGTGGGCTTGCGTGATCAGTTCGAGGGCTTGCCGCAAGTGATTCGGATCGGGCGCGGGGGTGGGCTTGAAACCAGCGGGAATGGCGGTACCTGGGGCCACCGGCACATAGTCAAAGAGCTCCGAACCGACATCCTTCGGCACATCGATCAACACCGGGCCCGGGCGTCCTGAGGCCGCGATCAGAAAGGCTTCCGCCACGATGCGGCCGATCTGGGAGGGATCGCGCACCACCCACGAATGCTTGACGATCGGCAGGGTGATGCCAAAGATATCGATTTCCTGAAAGGCGTCGGTGCCAATCGCCGCCCGCGGCACCTGACCCGTCACCACCACCATGGGCACCGAATCCATGTAGGCCGTGGCGATCCCGGTGACGAGGTTGGTGGCGCCGGGACCGGAGGTGCCGAAACACACCCCCACCTGTCCGGTGGCGCGGGCATAGGCATCGGCGGCATGGGCGCCGCCCTGCTCATGACGGACGAGGATGTGCTTCAGCCAGCCCCGATCTTCCGCTTTGTGCAGGGCGTCATAGATAGGAAGGATCGCGCCGCCGGGATAGCCGAAGATGTGGCGCACGCCATGCCGATGCAGGGCATCCATCAGGGCGTCGCCGCCGCTGACCCGCCTGGGCCGCTGCTCTGCCGCAAGCGGGGTCTGCAGCGAGACCACGGAGCTGGCCGTGGGTTGAGCTGCTGCTTCGTTGGGCGGGGTTGGAGTGAGGGTCACAGCGGGCGGGCGGAGAGGACAGGGTGGGGAGCTTTTGAGCCTTGTCGGGGCGTCACCGATAGGATCCAACAATAAAAGGCCTGCGCCAGGATGTCTGCTGACGACGACGATCAGCCGCCATCGCCCGCAACACGGAGGCCGGATCCAGCCAGCGCTCCCCGTAGCGCAAGCCCCAGTGGAGGTGAGGGCCGGTGGTGCTGCCGCTGAGCCCCACATGGCCGATGGTTTGGCCCGTGCGCAGGCCCTGTCCCCGCCGCAGTGCCACTGATCCGCTGCGGTAGGTGTCGCCTTCCACCCGACCGGCCAGGTGGCAGTAGACATGCTCGTATGGTCCGGAGCGGACCACCAGGCCTGTGCCGCAGCCGGAATCCTGCAGGATGTCCACCAGAATCCCCCCCCACCAGTTCCGCACGGCGGATCCCAGGGGCGCGGCGATGTCCAGCCCCTGGTGGGGACGCACCCCCCCGTAGAGCGGATGGACCCTGAGGCCGAAGGGGCTGCTGTAGCCGACGAAGCTGGCTACAGGGAAGCTGCCGCGGGCCCAGGTGGATGCCAGGTTCGCCCGGGAGGGCATGGGCATCTGAGCCGAAGCGAGCAGGGCCAGAACCCAAACGATCCGCTGACGCTGAGCGGAAGGCGGACGCAGACCATCGGCGCAGCTCACACCTCAGAGCAGCCCGATGGCATGCAGAGGCCCTTTGCCGCTGAGCAGCTCGATCAGAAAGGCTGAGAAGCCCAGCATGGCCAGTCGACCATTCCACACCTCTGAGCTGTTGTTCCAGCCCCAGGCCCAGCGGTCCTGGGGATAGAGCGTCACTTTCTTGGGCAGCTGGGCGGCCTGATCCAGGTTGACTTCCGGACCTTCGAGCGCCTGTTCCACCAGATCGGCCAGACCACCGATGAAGTTGGGATCGGTGTTGAGGGCGGGCACGCGGAGAAAATTGACAATGCCAGCCTCATGGGCAATTTCGGCATACTCCAGATCGATTTCCTCCAAGGTCTCGATGTGCTCACTCACAAAGCTGATCGGCACCACCACAAGGTCGCGCACGCCCTGCTTGCCCAGATCGCGCAAGGCTTCGTCGGTGTAGGGCTTGAGCCAGTCCACGGGGCCCACCCGGCTTTGGTAGGCCAGGGTGCAGGGGTTGCCATGGCCGAGCTCGCGTTGCAATCCCTGCATGATCAGACGGGTGCAGGCTTCGATTTCCCGCTGATAGGGATCACCGGCTTCCTCCACGTAACTCCTCGGCACGCCGTGGGCGCTGAAGAACACGTGGGCTTGGTAAGGGACATCCGCTGCGTTGATTTTTTGGCTGATCAGGCCCACCATGGCCTTGATATAGCCCGGATGGTCATACCAGCTGCGGATGCAGCGGATCGGCAGCTGGCTGAACTCGGGATCGGATTGCCGCAGCCGCTGCAACTCGCGAAAGCTGGAGCCACTGGTGCTGATCGAAAATTGAGGGTAAAGAGGCAACACCACCACCGCCTCCATCGCATCGGCTTTGATGTCTGCCACGGCTGACTCCGTGAAGGGATGCCAGTAGCGCATGGCCACGTAGCTCGTGGCATCAATATTGCGTTGGCGCAGCAGGCTTTGCAGTTCCCGCGCCTGATGCTCCGTGATGCGTCGGAGGGGAGAACCGCCACCGATGGAGCGATAGGCGTCCTGCGACTTGCTGCTGCGCAGGGTGCTCACCAACCAGGCCAGCGGGCGTTGCAGGATCGGAATGGGCAGGCGGATGATCTCCGGGTCGGAGAACAGGTTGTAGAGAAAGGGGGCGACATCCTGAATGCGTTCAGGACCACCAAGGTTCAGCAGCAACACGCCAACCTTCGCCATGCCCTCCCCCAGGACGAGGTCAAGAGCGTAACGCCAGGATGCCGCAGATGGGGGGCGCTGCCCGGGAGTCACGACCTGGTCAGTCCGGGACAGTTCCGGTACGTTCGCCGGCGTCTGTGCTCGCGGATGGGTTGGAGCCATGGCCGCTCCCGGCTTCAAGGAGTCCGTTGATCGGGCGAACCAGCTGCTGGCCGGCTCTGGAACCTCCTGGCGGCTGGAGGTGCGGGGCCAGCGTCTTGGCCTGCGCGGCCCCCTGCCACCACGCCAGGGATCAGGTCAGGAGCCGCTCACCATTCAGCGCCTGAGCCTCGGCTTGGAGGCCTGCGAAGCCTCTCTGCCCCTGGCGTTCGCTCGTCTGCACAGCGTGCGGGAGCAGCTGAGCCAGGGCCTCTTTTGCTGGAGCGACTGGAAGCGGGCCAAAGCCCAGGCGTCGCCACCGCCCCTGACCTGCCCACAGACGCCAGCGCCCGGCCTGGAGGAGGCGCTGGCGTCGTTCGAGCGGGCCTTCCAGCGCGATCCCCGGCGCCGACGCTCCCCGGCGGGGGCTCGGAGCACCTGGAGAGCGGCCTACAAGCCCTATCTGAGGCGATTGCTCGCCATGGGCGGCCAACGGCGCAGCGGCCTCAACGCGGAGCTGCTGCTGGCCGTGTTGGAGAGCTACCCGCTGGCCAGCCGCAGCCGTCAGCAATGCGCCCTGGTGTTGGCAGCCCTGGCCCGTCAACAGGAACTGCCCCTGCCGCCGGATTGGCAGGAGTTGGGCAGGGGCTATGGACTCCATCTGGCCCGCTATCGGCCCCTGCCGGCCGATCCGCAGATCTTGCGGATGGCGGAGCAGATTCCCAATCCCCGCTGGCGCCTGGTCTACGGCCTGATGGCCACTTACGGACTGCGCAACCACGAAGTGTTCTTCTGCGACTTCTCCGCCATGGCCCCGGGAGGCGATCGGGTGCTGCGGGTGTTGCCCACCAGCAAGACCGGCGAACATCAGGTCTGGCCCTTTCAACCCGAGTGGGTCGATCACTTCGCCCTCGACCAGCTGGGCCTTGATCCCGCCTGCCTTCCCCCACTGGACACCGATCTGCGGCGCACCTCCCTGCAACGCGTTGGCCAGCGGGTGTCGGAGCAATTTCGCCGCTACCAGTTGCCCCTCACCCCCTATGACCTGCGCCACGCCTGGGCCGTGCGCACCATTCACATCGGCCTGCCCGACACCGTCGCGGCGCGGATGATGGGCCACTCCGTGGCGATTCACACCCGCACCTACCACCACTGGATCACCCGGAGAGATCAACAGCAGGCGGTGGATGCGGCCCTGGCCCGCCGCCAGGCCAGTTGAAGGGCCCGGCAGAGTGAGAGGCCTTTGGGGAGCGAGCGGCCATGGATCCGATGGAACGGCAGGGGCAGGAGGATGGCTTGGACGCGGCGGCCGCGGAACTCGGCCAGGGGGGCATGACAGCCCCCGAAAGCGATGCTGAGGCCTACCAACGGCGCATGGAGCGCCGGCGGCAGGTGCAGCAACAGCGCCTGGAGGCGCGTCAACGGGAGAAGGGCCTGGTGTTGGTGTTCACCGGCGAGGGCAAGGGAAAAACCACCGCCGCCCTGGGCCTGGTGCTGCGCATGCTCGGCCACGGGGAGCGGGTGGCGGTGATTCAGTTCATCAAGGGGGGGTGGCAGCCGGGAGAGGTGACTGCCCTACAGCGGTTTGGTGAGGATCTGCACTTCCAGGCCCTGGGAGAGGGGTTCACCTGGGAGACGCAGGATCGGGAGCGGGATCGGCAGGCCGTGGCCCTGGCCTGGCAGGAAGCCTTGCGGCATCTGGAGGATCCAGAGCGCAAGCTGGTGGTGCTAGATGAGGTGAATGTCGCCCTGAAGCTGGGTTATCTCTCTGTGGAGGCGCTGATGGCTGGTCTGCGGCGGCGCCCACCCCTGACCCATGTCGCCCTGACGGGTCGGGGAGCACCGGGGGCCCTGATCGATGCCGCCGACCTGGTGACCGAAATGCGAATGGTGCGCCATCCTTTCCGAGAGCAGGGTGTGCGCGCCCAGCTGGGGATTGAGTATTAGCCACCACGGCGGGTTTGGGGCCTGGCGGGCGCCGGGAGGCGTCCGGGGGTCTTGCTACTGTTCGGCCGGTTTGCTCCTGGCTGGATCGCTGAAAATGACTCCCTATCGGCGTGTGTTGCTCAAGCTCAGCGGCGAGGCGCTGATGGGAGGTCAGGGATACGGCATCGACCCGGCCATTGTCCAGTCCATCGCCTCGGATGTGGCGGACGTGGTGAGCGGCGGCACCCAGCTGGCGATCGTGGTGGGCGGAGGCAATATTTTTCGCGGTCTCAAGGGCTCGGCCGCTGGTATGGATCGGGCCACGGCGGATTATGTGGGCATGTTGGCCACGGTGATGAATGCGATCACCCTGCAAGACGGACTGGAACGGGCCGGTGTGCCGACCCGGGTGCAGAGTGCGATCTCCATGCAGGAAGTTGCTGAGCCTTACATCCGCCGTCGCGCCATCCGTCACCTGGAGAAAGGGCGGGTGGTGATTTTTGCCGCCGGTTGCGGCAATCCTTTTTTTACAACAGATACAACAGCCGCATTGCGGGCGGCAGAAATCAATGCGGATGTGGTTTTCAAGGCCACAAAAGTGGATGGGGTTTACAACAAAGATCCTGCTCTGCACCCTGACGCGATTCGCTTTGATCAGCTCACGTTCATGGACGTGCTCAGTGGTGAGCTTCAGGTGATGGATGGAACGGCAATTGCCCTCTGCAAGGACAATTCCATCCCCATTGTTGTATTTGATCTGTTTGGCCGCGGCAACATCAGCCGCGCCGTGGGCGGGGAGCCAGTCGGCACACGCATTGTCTCCTCCGTTTGATCCGTTTCAGTGATCTTCGGCATCGTTCAATTTCCTCGCTAACAACCCGCTATGGATCTGGAAGCCAGCATGCGCAAATCGGTGGAAGCCACCCAGCGCAATTTCAACACCATTCGCACCGGCAGAGCCAATCCCTCCTTGCTTGACAAGGTTATGGTTGAGTATTACGGAGCGGCAACTCCACTGAAGGCATTGGCGACTCTTTCCACTCCAGATTCACAAACCATTCAGATCCAACCTTTTGATGCTGGATCGGTGGGGACAATCGAGAAGGCCATCTCAATGAGTGATCTGGGATTAACACCAAATAATGATGGCAGGATGATCCGAATTAACATCCCACCGCTGACGGAAGATCGACGCAAAGATCTCTGCAAGTTGGCGGCAAAGTATGCCGAGGAAGGGAAAGTGTGTCTGCGCAATCTGCGACGAGACGCGATCGATCGGATTAAAAAACAAGAAAAAGAAGGTGAATTATCTGAAGATCAGCTGCGGGATGAGCAGGATAAAATCCAAAAAATCACGGATCGATTCATTGTCGAATTAGAGAAGCTTCTTGTGGACAAGGAAGCGGAAATTCTCAAGGTTTGATTTCCGCTGCTCACGCCCTCTCCGCCCATGCGCACCCCACAGCCCAGCCCCGTTGACACCATCATCCTCGGGGCTGGCCCCGCCGGTGCCGCAGCGGCCTTTCATCTCGCGCAACGGGGCAGGACGGTGGTGCTCTGTGAACGGAACCAGCCGGGCCAAGGTAAAGCCTGCGGCGGTGGCATGGCGGCCTCTGTGCAGCGCTGGTTTCCCTTCGACCTGTCGCCGGTTGTGGATCAGGTCATCCGGGAGGTGCGCTTCACCTGGGCCCTGGACGATCCTGTGCGAGCTGCCCTCCCCGGGGAAGCGCCCTTTTGGATCGTGCGCCGATCGGTCTTGGATGCCTTTCTCGCCGACCGTGCCGCCGAGGCTGGAGCCAGCCTGCGCTATGGCGCGGCGGTGGTTTCCGTGGAGCGTCAGGGAGAGCTCTGGCGCGTGATGGATCAGCATGGTGATGCTCTGCAGGGGCGCAGTCTGCTGATTGCGGATGGATCCAGCTCTCCCCTGGCGGCCCGCCTCGGGCTGGGACCGCCCCGCCCCCGCTTTGCCACCACGCTTTCGCTGGAGGTGGAGTGTCCGATCCAGGAGCCCGGGGTGGCCGGCTTTGATTTTGGCCTCGTGCCGCAGGGATTTTGCTGGGTCTTTCCTCGTCAGCAGGGGTACAGCATTGGCGTGGGCACCTTCCTCGGCGGAGAGGATCTTGATGGTGACGCCGTTCTGCGACGCCTCCTTCCTTTCTTGGGGCTCCCGCTCGACGCGGGTCAGCGCCGCCCTGCCCGTTTGCGGATCTGGGAGGGCCACCATCCCCTTGATGCCCCTGGTGTGCTAGTCGCGGGTGACGCCGCTTCCCTCTGTGATCCCTTCTTGGCGGAAGGCCTGCGGCCAGCCCTGATGAGTGGTTGTCAGGCGGCGGCGGCGCTGGAGGGTTGGTTGGGCGGCGATCCGCAGGCGTTGAAGCGCTATTCGGCCATCATCCGCCGTGATTGGGGGGAGTCGATGGCCTGGGGTAAACGCATTGCCCAGGTGTTTTATCGTTTCCCCAGGGTGGGCTATCAACTGGGGATCAAACGGCCCACGGCTCCCAAGCGGATCGCTCAAATCCTCTCGGGAGAAATGGGGTATGGAGACATTGCCCAACGGGTGATCAAGCGTCTCCTGTTTCAGAGGGGATGAGCGCGATCACAACCCTTTAGATCCCGCAAGCGTTGGTCAATGGATCCGAGGAGCTCAATGGCAAACATTGGAAATTCTTGAACCGCAAAGAGAAATTTTTCTCTGTTCATCACCAGCAGCTGACAGTCCGTCAGGGCCATGGCATTGCCGAAGCGCCGATGCTCCTGGGTCACCAGGGCACCAGCGCCGAAGACATCGCCCGCCTGGATGCGTTCGTGGCCGCCATCGCCATTCCAGGTGAGATCGATCGTGCCCTCCAACAGGCCATACATGCAGTCACCGGGTTCTCCCGAGCGAAACACCAGGCTGCCGGCAGGAACATGAATCACCTCACCGGAGGTGGCGAGGGCCCGTATCGTATCCAATGCGTTCACAGATGTTTTGGACTGTCGAATCAGTCCAATCTAAGGCGGCTTGGTCGATCAAAGGTTAACAACAGTCTAGGAATGCTCTCCAGCCGCAAAGGAGTGCGGCGGAGACGTTCAGCGACGCACGGAAAGCGCCGCACCCAAGCCACCGCGCACATCATCAGGTGCCAGCCGTCCATCTTGGTCAGTGTCAAGGGCATCAAACACCGCATCACTTCCCAGCCATTCCTCACGGGTGATGCAGCCGTCACCATCAAGATCATTCAAGAGGAAGATCTCATGCACGGCATGGGTAAAGGCAGCCTTCCCCTCAAGGGCAGCGAGACGGTGAGCGAGTTGCACCTCCAACGTTTCAATGGCTTTGGAAAAGCCTCGGATGCCTTCGTCGAGCTTTTCACTGGCCATGCGATCCTCCGTCATCATGCTGAGGAACAAGGGCTTGTCAACATGAATCTTTTCCTGTGTTTCCCTAGGATTTTTCGCATCAAGCTTGCGTGTCAAAGGACCTTCCTGGTTGCGCAGTTGTTCCATCAACGCAGGTGCAATCGTTAGCAGATCACAACCGGCCAGTTCAATGATCTCGTCAATGTTACGAAAACTGGCACCCATGACTTCAGTCTTGTAACCATAGGTTTTAAAGTAATTGTAAATTTTGCTCACAGAGATCACGCCTGGATCCTCAGGGCCAGGAAAACTCTCCCGACCGGTGTTGGCTTTGTACCAATCCAGGATGCGACCCACAAAGGGGGAAATCAGGGTGACACCGGCTTCTGCACAAGCCACCGCCTGGGCGAATCCGAAGAGCAGGGTGAGGTTGCAGTGAATGCCTTCCTGTTCCAGCCGTTCGGCAGCGCGGATGCCCTCCCAGGTGGAGGCGACTTTGATCAACACCCGCTTGCGTGACACGCCAGCCTGCTCATACAGGCCAATCAGCTTGCGGGCCTTTTGAATCGTGGCTTCCGTGTCGTAGCTGAGTCGCGCATCCACCTCCGTCGAAACGCGGCCGGGAACAATGCGCAGAATCTCCTTGCCGAAAGTGACACTGATCTCATCTAGGGCCTCGGCCACCACCTCCTCCACAGGGGCACTCTCCCCCAGCACCTCCCGGGATTCTCTGAGGGTGCGATCGATCAGCTCCTGATACGTGGGGATCTGGGCGGCGGCGAGGATCAGGGAAGGGTTGGTGGTGGCGTCCCGAGGGGTGAATTGGCGGATGGCCTCAATGTCGCCCGTGTCGGCAACGACAACGGTCATCGTTGCCAGTTGTTCAAGCAGGTTGGTCATGCTGATCGTCCGTCCCTGACAGGTCCACGCCTCACGCTAACCAGCGGATCCCGTTCGACCAACAGTCCCGGGGCGGCTTGTGGGAATCCATACAAGCGCAGAACCCTCAACCTTGGGACCGGGCCCGCTGTGGCTTGGGCTGGAGGCGGTCGGGCTGGGAGGGGGGAACCTTTTCCAGCACGAGCAGCGCTTCCACGATCTGTCGGGCTACGGGCAGGGCCACGGTGGATCCATAGGCGTTGCCGCCCTGGGGTTCATCCATCACCACCAAGACGACATAGCGCGGCTGCTCAACCGGCAGGATGGCGACAAAACTGGTGATTCTCGCTCCAGGAATGTAGACGCCATTGCGGGCTTTCTGGGCCGTGCCTGTTTTGCCGCCGATGCGGTAGCCAGGAATCTTGGTGCCTTTGCCGGTGCCTCTGTCCACCACGCTTTCCATCCAATGGACCACCTGCCGCGTGACTTTTGGATCCAACAACTGAACGCCCGTCTGCATCGGCGTTGTCGCCAGTCCGTCTCCTGAGCGCAGACCGCGGGTGATGTGGGGACTCACCAAGCGGCCACCGTTGGCAAGCATGGCGTGCAGCTGAACCAGTTTTAACGGGGTGAGGGAAAAGCCTTGGCCAAAGGCGGCAGTGGCGGGTTCGATCGGGCTGGAGGTGAATTCCTGCTTGGATTTCAGCTGGCCGGCGACGGCGCCAGGGAGATCGGTGTCGGGAACATCATTGATGCCAAGGGTGTTGAGCCATCGCCAAAAGGTTTCAGGCTTCAGACGGCTCATGGCGCCCACCATGCCCACATTGCTGGACACCTGCAGCACCGTGGGGAAATCGATCACGCCGTTGGCCCGACGATCCGCATTGAAGATCGGCCAGCCACCAATCGTCAGCTGGCCCACGTCATTGACGGTGCCATTGGGCTGAATCGCCCTCTCTTGCAAAGCGATTGCCAGATTGATTGGTTTGAAGGTTGAACCGGGCTCGTAGAGATCCTGGACAGACCACTCGCGAAAGGAACCTGGATTGAATTCCCAATAGCGATTGGGATCGTAGGTGGGGGCGGAGGCCAGAGCGAGCAACTCGCCGCTCTGGGCATCCATCACCAAGGCGACGCCACGTTTCGCTTTCCATTGCTTCATCTGTTTCGCCACAGCCTGCTGGGCAACCAGCTGCAGACGGGAATCCAGCGTCAGCTGCAGGCGCAGGTCGTCGCCGTAGAGCGATCCCGCCTGCAAGCCGTCTGGAAGCGGGGTGCCATCGCCGCCGCGCCGCATGCGGAAGATGGTTTCCTGCCGTTTCAAATCCCCATCGCGGCTCTGTTCCAATCCGGCTTGGGGGACCCGATCCAGATTGAGAAAACCCACCACATTGGCGAAGAGGGAACCCTGGGGATAGATCCGCTGGGGATAGGCCTCCAGATCCAACCCACTGATTTCCAGTCGCTTCACCTTGGCGGCCGTATCTGGATCGAGGTTGGTCGCCAGCTTCACGCCGCTTTGCCTGCCTTCCAGGGCATTCAGCAGCTCCCCGCGGGGGCGGCCCAAAGCGGTCGCCACCTTGGTCATCACCTCCTGGGGAGTCCGTCGAAGCGTGCTGGCGTCGCCAGGAAAACTGAAATAGCGGGGATGGGCCCAGAGGGTGTAGCGCTCCTCATCAATCGCCACCAAACGACCGACGCGGTCCACAATCGTGCGGCGTGTGCCGAGCGGCTTGACGGACTGCGTCTGAATCTGACGCGCCTTGCTTTGCAACGCGTCGCCCTGCAACACCTGCAGCCAAACCAAACGC
Organism: Cyanobacteriota bacterium; assembly: GCA_046340795.1. Lineage (GTDB taxonomy): Bacteria > Cyanobacteriota > Cyanobacteriia > PCC-6307 > Cyanobiaceae > Cyanobium. Next base: position 18,557 of record JBKDSV010000009.1, read on the forward strand.
CCGACCAGACCGCTCAAGGCAAGGCACAACAACCCATACACCCAGAACAGCCGGGCGGAGGGCACCGGCTGGGAGGGATGGGAGCGGTTCCCATGGGTCCTGGGGCGACCCTCGCCACCTGCCACCCTCCGTTCCGATCGTCCTGGACGACCGGGTGGATGTCTGCGGGTGGTGAGGTCTGCCATCAAAAGCCGGCGCGAAGAGGAGGGATGGCCCGTCCATGGAGTTGACGACCCATCACCAGGCCGGTCAAGAGGGGATGCAGCGGTTTGGATGTGGCCCGAGCGGGCTCGGGAAGGTGGATCAAAGTCTCACTGCTGGTGGGCAACAGCTGACCGGGACGGCGCATGGAACCGATGTGATGCTGCTCCAGAACCGAGGCCGATTCATTCAGTCGGTGCTCAAGCACCTTGGCCGCCTCAAGCTGGGAGTAGTTCTTTGCCCATTGGTTTTGCCAATGCAACGCCAGAGCGCTCAACCCCAGCAAAGAGGCGCCAAGACCAATCAGGGCCCCTGTGGAAATCCTGTGAAGACTGGCCAACAGGGGAGATTGGCGCTCCACCCGGCGACCGCTCAGGGAACCCTGAATCAACTGCAAGGAGCGTTCCCCCAACGGGGATAGCTGCGCCTTCGACGTTCGCCTGCCCCGGGAGCGCTGGGAGTGCGAAGGCACGGGGAGAAGGGAAGAAGGGGTGGAAGGCGAGGCGACCAAGGGAAGGGGCCCGAAAGCTGTGCAAGTGAACCATCCCACGGGCCTCTCAGCAAGGACCTGCCTTCAACTCGCCATCAGCGCGAGAGCAGAAGCAAGTTGAAAAACGTCAGGCCATTCCACAACGCGTGCAGACAAACGGAGGCCGCCAAGCGTCCCGTCTGCCAGCGCAGTAGGCCCAAACCCACGCCCAAAACTGACAGGGGCACCAACTCAGCGAGGCTGAGATGGGCGATCGCAAAGATCAAAGCGCTGATCAGCACTGCCCAGCCGGCCCCCAGCTGGCGTGCCACTACGGGCAGCAGCACACCGCGAAACAGGATTTCCTCAAAGAAGGGGGCAAGCACTATCGCCGTCAGGGCGAAGGCCAGCAGGGCCCAACCATCGGAGGTCCCCAGCACCATCTCCAACAGGGGATTGGTGCCGCCGGGATCGCTCCACAGCAGTTGCGACAACCAACTGACCAGGGCCACCAAGGGAAGCACCATCAACACCATCTTCAAGGCCGGCTGGACAACGGCGCCAGCCGGGCGCCAGCCCCACTGCAGCCAGCCGCCCGAGGGAGGCCGGGGCTCCCGGGGCAACAACAGGGCCAGAAGCCCCAGGGGGGCCACCATCAGCGTCAGATAGCTCGCCAACACCTCCAGTCCCTGGCGGGCGGTCGCAGAGAGTGGCCAGGCAGCCAACACGCCCTTCAGGCCCGCCTGCGTGAAGGACGGCAGCACCACCTCGCCAGCCAAGACAAAACCGCCGGCGATCACCAAGGTGACGTCCACCAAGGAGAGGGGAGGCCCGACCAGGGCAGGGGGCGCAGGCAGGCGCCCCCTCCACAGAAGCCAGAGCTGGCGACTGAGCAGCCCCGCTCCCACCAGCAACAGCAGGGCTGGCAGGAGCGTGAGCGCGAGCAGGCGAAGCGCCAGCCAGGGGGCCAGGCGATGGGCGGGGCAGGCGGTCGTGGGGCCGCCCAGTTGTTCGCAGCTCAATTGGGCCACCAGGCTGTGCTCCCCCCACGGCGCCAGGAGGGCCTCGCGCTCGCCAGGGCTCACCGTCGCTCCCCGTTCCAGGGCCCGCAGGAGCGGGCGACGCTCGCTGTTCACCAGGGGGATGAGCTCAGCCAGGGAGGAATCCGTGGCGTGTTGGGCCTGGTCGTCGCGACCGTGTTGCAGCAGGAGCCGTTCCAGCCGTTGGGCCGCAAGGGGGGGGGAGGAGCGATCCTGCAGTCGTTCCCCGAGCGCGTCCATCAGAGCTCCCCGGGGGTCCTCCCCCACCAGGAGCGGGCGCAGGGAGGGGGGCAGGGCCTCGTCCGCCAACACGGCGAGCTCCAGCTGCCGGAGATCCAAGGCGTCAACCACCGAGGGACGCGAGAGGCTCTCCCGCAACCCGCTGATCCAGATCAGGACGCTGAGGGCGAGGGCCATCAGCGCCAGGAGACCCTTCCAGCTCCCCAGCCCTGCGCGGGGAGCGGGCCCTCCTGGCGGGGGAGCGTGACGGGGGGGCAGAGCGGGGGCCGGAGCAGCCAAGCGGGGATCAGCAAGGAAAGCGGTGCCCTGGATTCTCGTCCCATACAGTTGCCGCCGTTGGACCCCCTCTTGGCCGTGCCCCTTCGCCTCGTGCTCGTGCGTCATGGCTTGAGCACCTTCAACATGGAGCAGCGAATTCAGGGGCGTGATGACCTCTCCGCCCTCGCGCCGGAGGGCCGCCACCAGGCCCAACTGACGGGGGTCGCCCTGCGAGATGTGCCCATCTCCGCGCTCTACAGCTCACCGCTGACCCGGGCCCGGGACACGGCGGAGCTGCTGGCGCAGGCGGCCGGCCTGACGCTCGCGCCCCGGCTGGAGGTGGATCTGCTGGAGGTGGATCTCTCGCCCTGGAGCGGCTTGCGACGCCAGGAGGTGAAGGATCGCCATCCCGAGCAGGCGCGGATCTGGCAGGTGGCTCCCGAAACCCTGGAGCTGGAGCGTGCCGATGGCAGCCGTTATCGCCCCCTGCCGGAGCTGATGGAACAGGCAGGGCGGTTCGTGGAACGCCTGTTGGCGATCCACCGCGAAGCCCTGGCCGCCGGGTCGAGCGAGGGTGTGCTGGTGGTGGCCCACAACGCCATCCTGCGGGCCCTGGTGCTGCAGTTGCTGGGCCTGGACGCCAAGGGCTTCCGACGGCTGCGGATGGACAACGCGGCCATCTCGGTGCTCAACCTCAGCCAGGAGGAGGGAGCAGCCCCTGTGGTGCAGCTGGAATCCCTGAACAATTCCTCCCACCTGGGCGCAGCGTTGCCGCCAGCCCGGGGCAGGCGGCTGGTGTTGGTGCGGCACGGCGAAACGGAGTGGAATCGGGAAGGACGTTTTCAAGGGCAGATCGACATCCCCCTCAATGCCCGGGGCGTCCGCCAGGCCGAGGCGGCCCGGGAGTTTCTGGCTCCAGTGGCGATTCACAGGGCCTACACCAGCAGGATGGCCCGCCCTCGCCAGACGGCGGAGGTGATTTTGGCGGAGCATCCCGGTGTGCCCCTCACCAGCACCAGCGGCCTGGTGGAGATCGGTCACGGCCGCTGGGAAGGCCGGCTGGAAGCGGAGATCGCCGCCACCTGGCCCGAGCTGTTGACCGCCTGGAAACAGGAGCCCCACACCGTGACCATGCCCGACGGCGAGACGCTGCAACAGGTCTGGGATCGTTCCCTGGCGACCTGGCAGGCCATCGTACGCGGCCTGGCGGCGGAGGAAACAGCCTTGGTGGTGGCCCATGACGCGGTCAACAAGACCATCCTCTGCGCTCTGTTGGGGCTCTCTGCCGCGGACATCTGGATGGTCAAGCAGGGCAACGGAGGGGTGAGCGTGGTCGACTATCCCCATGGCCCCGTCGGCCCACCGGTGGTGTGTTGCCTCAATCTCACGGGGCACCTGGGGGGGGTGCTGGATCGCACCGCCGCGGGCGCCCTCTGATCCGGAACTGTTCATGGCTTCCGCCCTGCTCCTGCGCCAGGTTCATGTGCTTGAGGGGCCGGCGCTGCCGCCGTCGCGGCGGGATGTGTGGCTGGAGGGTCGGCGACTGATGGGCTGGACCCTGCCGACTCCCGCAGGTCCAACCAGCCCGCTGGACCTGCGGGAAATGGATGGAAGCGGCTGGTGGCTGGCCCCTCCCCTGGTCGATCCGCACAGCGTTCTGGAAGACCCCTGGCTGGGTCGCAGCGAAACGCTGGAGAGCCTGGCGATCGCCGCGGCCACAGGGGGCTATGGCACGGTCGCCCTGCTCCCTTGGGCTCGGCCCTGGCGGGATCGTCCGGAACGGCTGTCGCTCACCTGGCCCGAGCCGCTGCGGCTGGCTCTCTGGGGCAGCTTCAGCGCTGCGGGCGCCGATGTCGATCTGGCGCTCCATGCTGAACAGATCGCCGCTGGCGCCCTCGGCCTCGCCGGATCCGACCAGCTGCCGCCCCTGGCGCTTCTGGAGCGGGGTCTGCGGCTTGGGGAAATGGGAAATCGCCCCGTGCTGCTGGCCCCTCGGGACCCTTCCCTGAGCCAGGAGGGGTTTGTGCGGGAGCGGGTGGAGGCCCTGCGGGCGGGATGGCCCACGGATCCAGCCCTCAGTGAAACCCTGCCCCTGCAAACCCTGCTCAATTTGCGCGCGGCCCATCCAAAGGTCAGCCTGCGGCTGATGAATCTCTCGACGGCGGAAGCCGTCACGCTGTTGCGTCACCATCCCGATCCGCCTCCCGCCAGCGTCAGCTGGTGGCACCTGCTGGCGGACAGTGGCGGTTTGCACCCGGCGGATGAAGGCTGGCGGGTGCTGCCCTCCCTCGGGGGGGCCGGGGATCGGCAGGCCCTGATCCAGGGGCTCCGTGATGGTGTGTTGAGCGCTGTGGCGGTGCACCATCAGCCACTGGACGCGGAGGAGCAGCGGCTGCCGTTGGATCAGCGAAAAGCGGGGGTGGCAGGCCATGGGATCGCCCTCCCCCTGCTCTGGAGGGAATGGGTGGAGCGGCGGAGCTGGCCCGTGGAGGCGCTGTGGCAGGCGATGAGCTGGGGACCCAGCCGCTTCCTTGACCTGCCCCCGGAGCGCCTGACGGCTGGCACGCAGCGTTGGCTGCTCTGGGATCCAGAGCACAGCTGGTGTCCAACCCCGGGGGAGACGGGATCCCTGGCCGCAAACGGGCCCACCCTCCCCGCAGAGGGAGTGAAGGGTCGCGTTATCGCTTCGGGGCTGTTGCCGCAGGCTCGCTGGCCTCTTGCAGAGAGCCTGCGCTGTTGAGGGGGAAAAAGCGCCAGAAGGCCCGGCCGATGATCTCCCTGTGAGGCAGGAACGGTCCTCCGGGCCAGAAGCGGGCGTCCCAGCTGTTGCCGCGGTTGTCCCCCAACACGAGCACCTGGTTCGGGGGGACAAGCACATCCAGGGTGGGACAGGGTCCCATGCCCTTGGAATCCACAGGACAGGTGTTTTTCACATAGGGCTCGCGCAGACGCCGTCCGTTGATCGTCACCAGTCCCCGCGGATCCACCACAACCCGGTCAGAGGGGATGCCGATCACGCGCTTGATGTAGGCGTCACAGGCTGGCTCCTGCAACCCCAGCAGGGGGCCCAGCAGGGGGATGTTCACCAGCAGGCAGCCGAGGGGGCCTGGACGATGTTGAGCCGCCAGGACGGGATCAAAGTGGTGAGGCGCATGAAACACCACAATCTCGCCGCGCCGCGGCGGACGTCCGCGGTAGCTGAGTTTTTCCACCAGGAGCCGATCCTGCAGCTGCAAACCCGGCAACATCGAACCGGAGGGGATGTAGCGGGCTTCGACCACAAATTGCCGGATGCCCAGGGCGACGGCGAGGGTGAGCAGGATGCTGCGCCAGAACGCCCACGGATCCTCCCGCTCCTGGGGTGCCTGGTCATGGGGGGAAGAATGGCGCGGGCTGGGTGAGACCTGCTGGTCCGATGGACGGGGAGACACGTCCGGGGATGGAGGTGGGTGCTTCGGATCCTGGCTGGTCAAAGTGAAGGGTCTGCGAAATCCCTGAACGGGAGGCAGATTAGTCTCACATCCCCGCGCGCAGCCATGGCTCGCCCCCGCTGGCACGAGTCCCTGTCGCAGCCACGGAGCAGGATCTGGAAAGGCTGGGATCGTTTTGTAGCCGTCTGGGCCGCGCTCAATCTCCTGGCCGTGGCTGTGGAGCTCAGCTATGTGCCCCTGCGTCCCTTCTGGTTGCAGCGCAGCGTTCAGCCGTTCCCCGCCATGCCCTTGGCGGTGCCCGTGCCCCTGCTGCCCGACATCACTCCCTGGATGGACCCCATCAAGGGCATCGAGCCCCATCGGGAGACCCAGGCCTTCCTCAACGCCTTCCAGACGCTTGACGGGGCCATGGCCGGGCATCGACCCGGCGCCCCCCTGACACCTCGCCAACGGGAGCTCCTGGGGCGACAGGTGAGGCTCAGCCAGCAGATGGTGGAAAGCGATCCCTTCCAGGCGACGGCAGGCTCAGGCACCCTGGAGACGATCAAAAATCTCCTGCGCCAGCGGGCCCAGCGCGACTCCTCCAAGGAGGCTGTCTCCCTGCTGCTCAGTCAGGAGTGGCTCAACCGCCATGCCTGGGAGCGGGAGCGATGGTTTTGGCAACAGCAGGTGCTCCCCCTGGTAGCCCGCAACTACTGGCGCTCCATCGATGAGACCGGTCGCCCCACCGATCACTTCTGGCGTTGGGACCTGCTGCTGTTTCAGAGCGTTTTCCTTCTGGACATCCTGCTGCGGGCCCTGCGGCTGCGCCACAAACTCCCTGGCCTGAGCTGGCGCGATGCCCTGCTCAGACGGTGGATTGACCTGCCCCTGTTTCTGCCCTTCTGGCGTTGGCTGCGGCTGGTGCCGGTGTTGGAACGGCTCCAGAGCGCTGGCCTGATCAACCTTGAGCCCCTGCGGGCCGTGATCAGTCGCGGTGTGGTGGCCTTGCTGGCGTTGGAGCTCTTTGAGGTGCTTGCCCTGCAGTTTTTGGACGGGGTGCAACAGCAGGTGCGCTCCAAGCGCTGGCCGATGCGCCTGCGGGCTCTGCGGAGCCATCAGACGGTGACACGCCAGGAGGAGCGGGAGGTGGTGGAACTCACCCGTCTCTGGGCGCCCCTGTTGCTGGGGCGGGTGGTGCCCCGCCTGGCGCCGGAGTTGCGGGGCGTGTTGGGCCATGCCCTGCACCAGAGCTTGCAACGCACCCTGGTTCCGACCCCCCTGCGGCAACTGCAACCTCTCCAGGACGTGGAGCAAGGATTCAGTCGACAGCTGGCCCAAGGCATGGTGGAGAGCCTGCTCGACCTCTCCCGCGGGGCGGGCGCCCGCCTGGGACGACGGGACGACGAACAACTCAGGCTGCTGCAGCACTGCATCGATCGCTTCTGGGAGGAGCTCGCCCTCGTCTTGGAGGACGGTCCCGCTTTGGATCGCTCCCAGGAGCTGGCGTGTGCGGCCATTGAACGACTCAAGCGCAACTACCTGAGTCAGGTGAGCCGAGCCGGTATCCAGGGCTTGATTGACGAGTTAGACCAACTGATGAACAGCGACAGCCTGGAGACCGCCGTCCTGCTGGAGTCCCAGGACCAGGCCCTCCCGGGAAAGGAGGCGTGAGGGCAGGGGATGGCGCGTCGCAGCCGCGCGTCGCGGGGTGCGACGCGCGGCTGCGCGGGTCAGCGGCGCTTGATCAGGGCCTTGATGGCGCCAACCAAGCTGTTGGAGCCTTGACCCACGCCCCCATCAGGGCGGGTGCGAACGGTGACATCACCATTGACGGTGGTGCGGCAGCTGAGTCGGTAGGTGGCGGGGCGATCGGCCAGGTAAACCTCCTCCACATCGGAGCGCGGGGAGAGGTTGCGGGCACCCTCGAGGACTTCCATCACGCAGGTGCCGCACTGGCCCAGGCCCCCACAGTTGTTGAGGTTGTTGAGGCCGTTGTAGGGGTTGATGCCCGCATCCAGGGCGGCTTTGCGCAAATTGGCGCCCTCGATGCACCCCACCTGCTGGCCTTCGCGTTCGAAACGGATGGTGGGCACGATGAATCGGGGGGGGTAGGCGCCGCCCAACTTAGGGCACTTTGGTCCCCCAGCCCGGGGAAGCGGGGGGAGCAGGCCAATGTCCTGGCGGCTTCTCCCCTTGCCATCGGCCTGCCGCTGGCGCCATCTTGAGCAGATGGGTCTCACCGCGTACGACCGTCTTGTGGAAAGCTGGATTCCCGGCTACACCAGCCTGGCGAAACTTGCCGTCTCTCTGCTGGCGGCTTCTCCCCGGGCCCGTGAGCCTGGCGCCACGGTGCTGGTGGCGGGCTGTGGCTCGGGAGCGGAGCTGCTGGAGGCGCGGCAGCTGAGGCCCGACTGGAACTTGACCGCGGTGGATCCCTCCTCGGCCATGCTGGCCATCGCGCGGACGAAGCTGGTGGCCGCCGAAGACAGCCTTGCGCCCACGATCCACTGGATTGAGGGCACGGTGGAAGATCTGGCGATGGAGCCTCGCTTCGATGGCGCCCTGGCGGTGTTGGTGCTGCAGGGACTTGCGGATGACGGTGGCAAGCTGCGCTTCCTGTCCTCCCTGGCCCGCGGCCTGAGGCCGGGAGCTCAGGTGGTGCTTGTGGATCAGATGTTGCCCGAGCGAACGGGACTGGAACAGCAACTGATCGCCGCTCGACGCCTGTTTCAAGGCCTTCACTCTGAGGCGGGAGAGGACGATCGTGAGGATCAGCCTGTTGGACCGGTTCACCCGGTCAGCCTGGCCCGGCTAGCCGGCCTGTTGGAAGCAGCCGGATTCAGTGATCCGGTTCCTGTGTTTCGGGCTTTGGACTATGAGGGCTTTGTGCTGCAGCGGTTGCCGTAGACGGGCCGGGTTCCTCCAGTCAAGCGGCGGGTCTGGCTTTGCTCTGCTCCCTGCGGGGCTGGAGCTCGTCGGTGCGTAGATCTATGGCGTCCAGGCGCTGGCGGATGGCGATCAATTCCGCGAGAATGCGGCTGAGAAGCTCCTGGGTCACCGTGGAGGGGGTATTGAGCACTTCAACTGTGACTTCCTTGATGCGCAAGACATCGCGGGCAAAGCGGGCCACCTCGTTGGCATGAAACAACAGGGGTTGCTTGATATCGCTACGAAACTCCGGGTTGAGTCTGCGGGGGTTGAAGGGAGGATTGACGTTGCGTGGATCGGTATTGGTGTAACGGTACACGGAAGCTCTGGAACGATTCAGGGCCTTTTGAACGTCTTCAATCCCAATCAAACAGCCGCTGCCATTGCCTGATTCATAAGCTGGAGGGGGGACATCGGTTACGTCTGCTGGATGCTCGCCAGGAAGGTTGACAGGTTCGTGGGAAGCCTGGCTCGGTTGAGCAAACATAAAGGTCAGCCTCGTTGGGTCCTGGCAGGAAAGGTCTTGCGAACTTAGCAGAGGTTTTCGGTCTCACGAGCCCCATTGGACACACGCGCAGATGCCCACCTCATGGCCAACTGATAGGTTCCGTGCGGACGCTCAACCTCCTCATGCGCAGCTCTCGCCTGCTGCTAGTGACGCTTCGCGATGAGCCCGCAGAGGCAGAGATCATCTCCCACAAACTTCTGCTGCGGGCCGGTTTCATCCGCCGCGTTTCCGCTGGCGTCTACGCCTACCTGCCGCTGATGTGGCGGGTGCTCCGCAAGGTGTCGGCGATTGTTCGTGAGGAAATGGACACCATTGGCGCCCTGGAGACCCTTCTGCCCCAACTCCAGCCCGCCGAGCTCTGGCAGCGCAGCGGCCGCTGGGCGGGGTACACCGCTGGCGAAGGCATCCTGTTTCACCTGCACGACCGGCAGGGACGGGAGTTGGGATTGGGGCCGACCCACGAGGAGGTGGTGACCGCCCTGGCGGCGGAATTGTTGCGCTCCTATCGCCAGCTGCCGGTTTGTCTTTATCAGATCCAGAGCAAATTCCGCGATGAGATCCGCCCCCGTTTCGGTTTGATGCGGGCCAGGGAATTCATCATGAAGGACGCCTATTCCTTCCATGCGGACGAGGACAGCCTGCGCCAGGCCTATGGCCAGATGGATGGAGCTTACAGGCGCATTTTCAAGCGCTGTGGGCTGCACACCGTCGCCGTCGAAGCGGACAGCGGCGCCATTGGCGGTTCGGCCAGCCAGGAATTCATGGTGACGGCGGAGGCGGGGGAGGATCTGATTCTGGCCAGCCCGGACGGCTGTTATGCCGCCAACCTCGAGCGGGCCGTCTCTCTGCCCCCGGACGCCCTTCCCCTGGCGAGCCAACCCTGCCGCGAACTGCCCACCCCCGGGCAGCGGACGATCGCCGATCTTTGTGGCGCCCACGGGTTCCATCCTTCTCAAATCGTCAAGGTGCTCCTGCTGCTGGCCCGGTTTGCGGAGGGTGCCCCCCAGCCAGTGCTGGTCAGTCTGCGGGGGGATCAGCAGTTGAACCTGGTGAAGCTCTCCAATGCCCTCCAGGCGCGGGTGACAGGCCAGGGAGCCCTGCTTCAGGTGAGTCCGATCGAAGCGGATCATCTGCTGGCGGAAGGTCTGGCACCCCTACCGTTCGGATCCTTGGGGCCCCACCTCGCCGATGCGGCCTTCGCGGCAGCCAAACACTGGCGTCCCCGGCTGCTGCGCCTGGCGGATGCCACAGCTGCGGAGCTGACCTGTTTCGTCTGCGGCGCCAATCGCCAGGATGTGCACCTGGTGGGGGCCAGCTGGGACAGCCTGGCGGTCGCGCCGGAGAGCCTCGATCTGCGGGAGGCCCAAAGCGGCGATCGCTGCCTGCGGAATCCGAGCCAGCGCCTGGAGGCGGCCCGGGGCATTGAGGTGGGTCACATTTTTCAGCTGGGTTGCAAGTACTCCGAAGCTCTGGGAGCCTCCTTCACCACCGAGCAGGGCGAGGAGCAAGCCCTGTGGATGGGCTGTTATGGCATCGGCGTCTCCCGGCTCGCCCAGGCGGCGGTGGAGCAACTGCATGACGACCAGGGCATCTGTTGGCCCGTGTCGATCGCTCCGTTCGAGGTGATCGTGGTGATCGCCAATACCCAGGACACAACCCAGGTGGCCGTAGCGGAGACGCTCTATGACCACTTGCGCCAGCAGGGGCTGGAGACCCTGCTGGATGACCGTCAGGAACGGGCGGGCGTGAAATTCAAGGATGCGGATCTGGTGGGCATTCCCTACCGGGTTGTCGTGGGCCGTGGGGCCGCCTCGGGCCAGGTGGAAGTGGTCTGCCGCCGCGGGGGCGATCCCCTGGCGCTGGAGGCCACCGCAGCTGTTGACTGGTTGCGGGAGCGGGTGCGTCAGGAGCGCTCGGGACTGGCTTGACGAACGGACCACAGGGGGACCCGTAGGATTCGAACGTCGCCTCCCTCGTCATGGCTGCACTGTTGCGCCCCGTCCTCCGCTTCGCCCAGCAGGCGGGCCAAGCTCTCCGTGGCGCTCTGCCGCGCTTGCGCCATGGCATGGTGGCGGTGGTTTTGAGCCTTTGCCTCGGCCTTGCCGCCTGTGGCAGTGATGGGCTCCTCAGTGGCAACTACGTCGAAGACACGGCCACGGTGTCGCAAGCCTTGTTGACAACCATCGCCCTGAACCCGGAGGAGCCCGAAACGGCGGCATCGGTGAGCCAGGCCCGGGCCCTGATCAGCGCCTACATGGCCCGTTATCGGCCGCGCCCGTCGGTGAATGGCCTCGGCTCCTTCACCACGATGCAGACCGCCCTGAACTCCCTGGCCAGCCACTACGCCACCACCACCAAGCGCCCCCTTCCAGAGGCGCTGCGCAGCCGCGTGCGCAAGGAACTGGAGCAGGCCGCCAGCAACGCGAGCCGGGGGGCCTGAGCCCCGCTTGCGCCAGCCTGTGAAGAAGCGCTGGATGTTTTGACGAAATCACCTTTCGTCTGAGAAGCTGTTTGTTTGTGCTCGAAAGCGGCTTCTGGCCGCGATGTCCTTGGCCAACGTTGTCGTTATCGGTGCACAGTGGGGAGATGAGGGGAAGGGAAAGATCACCGATCTGTTAAGCCGATCGGCAGACGTTGTAGTGCGCTACCAAGGCGGCGTGAACGCCGGCCACACGATCGTGGTCGAGGACAGGGTGCTGAAATTGCACCTGATCCCTTCCGGCATCCTGTATCCCAATACCACCTGTCTGATCGGCTCAGGCACGGTGGTCGATCCCTCCGTGATGCTCGGCGAGCTCGACATGCTGATGGCCTGTGGCATCAGTCCTTCGGGCCTGAAATTGGCCTCCACGGCGCACGTCACCATGCCCTACCACCGCCTGCTGGATCTGGCGATGGAACAGCGTCGGGGCGACAGGCGGATCGGCACCACCGGTCGTGGCATCGGGCCCACCTATGCCGACAAATCGGAACGCAACGGCATCCGCGTGATCGATCTTTTGGATGCCGATCGCCTGCGGGATCGGTTGCTGGGTCCCCTCGCCGAGAAGAATGATCTGCTCCAGCGGGTCTATGGCCTGGAGCCCCTGGATCCAGAGGCTGTGATCGCGGAGTACGCCACCTATGGCGAACGGCTTGCTCCCTATGTGGTCGACTGCACGCGCGTGATTCACCAGGCGGCGAGAGCGCGAAAAAACATCCTGTTTGAGGGCGCCCAGGGCACCTTGCTCGACCTGGATCACGGCACCTATCCCTATGTCACCTCCTCCAATCCCGTTTCCGGGGGAGCGTGCATCGGCGCCGGGGTCGGTCCCACCCTGATCGACCGGGTGATTGGCGTGGCCAAGGCGTACACCACCCGGGTCGGGGAGGGACCCTTCCCCACCGAGCTGGAGGGGAGCCTGAATGACCACCTGTGTGACCGGGGCGGTGAATTCGGCACCACCACCGGCCGTCGCCGCCGCTGTGGTTGGTTTGACGGCGTCATCGGCCGCTATGCCGTGCAGGTCAACGGTCTGGATTGTCTGGCGATCACCAAGTTGGATGTGCTCGATGAACTGGATGAGATTCAAGTTTGCGTGGCCTATCTCCTGGATGGGGAACGCATCGAGCATTTCCCCAGCAGTGCCGAAGACTTCGCTCGCTGCAAACCACTCTTTGTCTCCCTGCCAGGGTGGCAATGCTCCACGGCCGCCTGTCGGCGTCTGGAGGATCTGCCGGAAGCGGCCATGGCCTACCTGCGTTTTCTCGCCGAACTGATGGAGGTTCCCATCGCCATCGTGTCCCTCGGCGCCCAGCGGGATCAAACCATCGTGATCGAAGATCCGATCCACGGTCCCAAGCGCGCCCTGCTCAGCGTGTAGCCTGCGACCCCCCTTCCTTTCCCCCGTCATTTCTCCATCCCCATGAGTTCCGCAGACACACAATCCTTTGACGTGGTGGGAATCGGCAATGCCATTGTGGATGTGCTCGTGTCCTCCGATGACGCCTTTCTCGAGAATCACGGCCTGACCAAGGGCACCATGGCCCTGGTGGATCAGGCTCAGGCGGAGCGGCTCTACGCCAGCGTCGGGCCAGGCCTGGAAACCTCCGGAGGATCGGCGGCCAACACTCTGGCGGGCCTGGCCCAGCTGGGGGCCAAGGCGGCTTTCATCGGCAGGGTGCGCGACGATCAGCTGGGCGCCATCTTTGCCCATGACATTCGTTCCGTCGGCGCCCACTTTGAGACGGCTGCCGCCACCAGCGGCCCTTCCACCGCGCGCTGCTTGATTCTGGTGACGCCCGATGCGCAACGCACGATGTGCACGTACCTCGGCGCTTCGGTGAACCTCCACCCCGCGGATCTGGATCTCGATCTGGTGCGGCGGGCCAAGGTGCTCTACCTGGAGGGTTACCTCTGGGACAGTGATGAGGCCAAGCAAGCCTTCCTCGCGGCGGCGGCGGTGATCCGCTCCAGCGGCGGGCAGGTGGCCCTCTCCCTCTCCGATGCCTTTTGTGTGGATCGCCACCGCCAGAGCTTCCAGGAGCTGGTGGATGGCCATGTGGACATCTTGTTTGCCAACGAGATGGAGATCACGGCGCTCTATGAGGCCAACAGCTTTGCGGAGGCGGTCGATCAGGTGCGTGGCTGCTGTGAGGTGGCGGCGCTCACCCGCAGCGCGGAGGGTTCCCTCGTTCTGCGTGGCGAGCAGACCGTGCCGATCGCGCCCTACAGGCTGGGCGATCTTGTGGACACCACCGGGGCGGGCGACCTCTACGCGGCAGGCTTTCTCTACGGCTACACCCGCGGCCAGAGCCTGGAGCGCTGCGGCCGTCTGGGCTCCCTCTGCGCCGGCAAGGTGGTCACTCAGTTGGGTCCCCGTCCCCAAGGCTCCCTGGCGGAGCTGGTGGCCCACCATCTGCCCTGAGGCCGGGGGCGAGCAGTTGCTCGGCACACCACAGGCCGTAGCTTCCGCAGCTGTGGGCCGTCAGCGTGATCCACTCGGGGGTCTCATAACTGTGCAGGGTCAGGACGCTCTCGTGAAGGGCCCGCAAGCTCGTCTCCCGGGTCTTGAGCAGCAGCTGCACCTCCTCGCCGCGGGTGAGTTGGCCCTGCCAGCGGTAGTGGGAGACGATCGGCACCAGCGAGACGCAGGCCACCAGGCGGCGTTCAAGAAGGGCCCTGGCCAGTCGCTCGGCCGTCTCCAGGCTGGCCTCGGTGGTGAGGACCAACACCAGGTCGCTCCGATCCTCCTTGCCCGGGTCCGGCTGATGCGCCTCCATCGTCTGATGCGCCTGCAACGGTTGATGCGCCACCCTCAGCTCCCGCGTCTCAACCATTGTCCGCCTGGCGCGGCCAACCCACACGGGCGATCAGCTCCGCCAGGGGCAGCCGCACCAGACCCGCCGGCTCGGGGGGCCTTCGCAGCAGCAGCAGGCGCAGGCCCAGCTCCTCGCTGATCCGCAGCCAGAGGGCCTCGCTGCGGCTGCCGGATTGACGGCAAAGGATGGTCTCAATCCGCCAGAGGCGACAAAGGGCTCGCTCCACCGCGCCGTCGTTGCTGGGGTGAAAGCAGGCCAGGCGGTGGGACGGAAGGCCCGCCCGCAGGGCCTGGCGGATGGCCCGGGGATGGGGAAGCACCCGGCTGTGGTGGCTGGCGTGCGGCGTGTGACCGATGGCCGCGCCAAGCTGGCGAGCACCGATGGCCAGGAGCAGCCGTTCGTCTGGGGCGAGCTGGTCTGCCAGCTCGCGGAGATGCTCCAATGGCCTGGCCCCGGGGGCGGAGAGAAGGGGGCGGTGCAGGCGCAGGAGACCCTCGGAACGGCCTTCGCAGGCCTGCGCGACCGCCGCCGTCACATGCAGAGCGAAGGGATGGCTGGCGTCAATCAGCCAGGTGAACGGATCCCCCTGTCGTCTCGCCTCCTCCAGAGCCGCCCGCCAGGCTGCCGCCCCCGCCAGCGCCCCCACCACCACCTCCAGGCGGGGATCCCCGGGGTAGCTCCGGCGAGCCGTCGCGGTGACGACGCTCACCCGCAGGCGCCAGCCCCGATCGAGAAGGCGCTGGGCCAGGGGGGGACCTTCGCCGGTGCCGGCGATCAACCAGAGGCGATCTCTGGACTGGCCCGCTGGAGGCGCAGCAGGGTTCGGGAGAGGCCCATCGGCAGGAGGCGCGTGCATCAGGATGGGCGGTGGTCCCAGCGAAAGAGGGTGTGAATCACTGTTTGCTTGAAGTGGAGGTGCTGGAAGCGCCCCAGGTGCGCTACACACAAGACAACCAGACGCCGGTGGCGGAGCTGGTGGGCCGTTTTGAGGCTCTCAGGGCGGAGGACCCACCTGGACACATCAAGGTGGTCGGCTGGGGCAACCTGGCCACGGATCTGCAAAACAGAGTCCAGGTGGGGCAGCGCTGGGTGCTGGAAGGTCGCCTGCGCATGAACACCGTCACCCGCCAGGACGGCGTGAAGGAAAAACGGGCGGAGCTCACCTTGGCCCGCATCCATCCTCTGAACGCCGCCTCGACGGCTTCCGCCGCCAGCGGCCCGGGGCCCGCGGCTCCTCCGTCAGCGGGCAGAGGTCCAGGCGGTGGGCCGCCCGTCCGCAAGGCTGGCGGCGCCAGGGGGGCGGGTCAGGCCGAACCCGTCGGGCAGGCCCCTGGCAAGAGCGCAGCGCCCCCGGTGTGGAACACCTCGCCATTGGTGCCGGACGAGCTCAACGAGGGGGAGGACGACATCCCCTTTTGATCCCCGCGGTGGCTCTGCCCGCCCAGCTCCGGCTCGGGCAGACCCTCAATCGATCCGTTCGCTGGCTTGATCCAGCAGCTGGCCCAGCTCCCGCTCCAGAGCGGCCAGATCCAGCCGCCACTCCGGCCAGCGACCGCTGTCCAGCTGGCGCAGCAACCAGAGGCGATCCTCCTGCAGGCTCTCCAACAGTTGGCGCAGCGCCTCTCCCTTTCCCTCCCCGGGGGACGGGGCGGCCGCAGAGGTCGGAGAGGGAGATCGGGTCATGATCGCGGGGAAGAATCTCCCCATCCTGACGTCTCCTGCGGGAGGATGGCCCGATGCAACGTCTCCGCTCTCCCGGCACCCTGGTGACCCTCACCGGTGCGCTGCTCACCGTGATCGGCTCGCTGGCCTACGTGAGCGACCATCCCAATCTCAGCCTGCCGACAATTTTTTACGGCATCCCCCTCCTCCTGGGGGGATTGGCTCTGAAGTCGTCCGAACTGCCCCCACCAGCGCGCCTCACCCCACCGGCCCAATGGCGCGACCTGCGCAATGCCCCCGCCAGCGAACCCCTGCGCAAGCTCCTGGCGGATGTCAGCCGCTGGCGTTATGGCCAGAAGGTTCATCTGGAGAGTTCGCTGGAGGCCCTCAAGCTCTGGGATGAGCAGGAGCCGCCCGAACTGCTCTCTGTTGAGGAGCTGTCATTGCCGGAGGGCTATGGGCTGCGGCTCTGCTTCGCCACTGGCGCGGTTCCCTTTCCCCGCTGGCAGGCTTGCCAGGAGCGGCTGGGTCGCTTCTTTGGCCC
Source organism: Cyanobacteriota bacterium (assembly GCA_046340795.1). GTDB lineage: Bacteria > Cyanobacteriota > Cyanobacteriia > PCC-6307 > Cyanobiaceae > Cyanobium. The sequence goes on from JBKDSV010000009.1 coordinate 35,121, forward strand.
TGGCTTGCGGGCGACGTTGGCGCCGCTGGCGGAGGATCGCCTCTCCCTCACCCTGAGCCCCCTGCCGACGCCCTCCGATTCCCCCTCTCCCCTTGCCTCCACGTGAGCTCTGATCCCCTCATCCTCCCGGAAGATTCGTCGCGGGTGTCTGTGCTGAGTGAGGCGCTGCCTTACATCCAGCGCTTTACTGGCCGCCAGGTGGTGGTGAAATACGGCGGGGCGGCCATGGTGGACGAGGGACTGCGGGAGGCGGTGTTTCGCGATCTGGCCCTGCTGGCCTGCGTTGGTGTGCGGCCGGTGGTGGTGCATGGAGGCGGGCCAGAGATCAACCATTGGCTCAACCGGCTGCAGATCGAACCGCAGTTTCGCGATGGCCTGCGCGTCACCGATGCCGACACCATGGACGTGGTGGAGATGGTGTTGGTGGGGCGGGTCAACAAGCAGATCGTCAATGGTTTGAACGGGGTTGGCGGGCGGGCCGTGGGGCTGAGCGGCTGTGACGGCTCCCTCGTCGCCGCCCGGTCTCTCGGGGAGGGCTTTGGCCTGGTGGGGGACGTGGCCTCTGTCAACCCCTCCGTGCTCACTCCCCTGTTGGAGGCGGGCTACATTCCCGTCATCTCGAGCGTGGCCCCCGATCACCACGGGCAGATGCACAACATCAACGCCGATACGGTGGCTGGCGAGCTGGCGGCGGCCTTGCAGGCCGAGAAGTTAATTCTGCTGACCGATACGGCGGGAATCCTGCGGGATCGGACGGATCCAGGCAGTCTCATTCGCCATGTCAGCTTGAACGAGGCCCGCGCCTTGATTGCCGAAGGAGTGGTGCGCGGGGGGATGACTCCAAAGACGGAGTGCTGCATTCGCGCCCTGGCCCAGGGGGTGGCGGCCGCCCACATTGTGGATGGCCGCGTTCCCCACGCACTTCTGCTGGAAGTGTTCACCAATGCGGGGATCGGCACCATGGTCGTGGGCAGTCCACGGCAGGTGCAGGCCTGACGCGGCCATGGCCAGCAGCGCATCCGATCCTCTGTCTTCCGTCCTCTCTGATGCCAAGGAGGCCATTGCCCGGGGCCATTACGTCCGGGCTGTTCAGCTGCTGGAGCCGCTCTGTGAGCGGCATCCCGCTTCCCACCCCCCTGGCGACGGGATCCGCCTGCTGCTGGTGACGGCGTTGATGGGTCTGGGGCAGGCGGAACGGGCGGCGGCCTGTTGCCGCACCCTTCTGGGAAGCGCCGATCCACAGCGGCGCACCGAGGTTCGCGACCTGCTGCAGGTGTTGGAAGCGCCAGCGCTGCGGCGGCCCCGCAACTGGTCGCTCACCCTACCCCGGCTTGATCAAGCCGCTCCGCTGGAGGGGCTCGGCGCGGGCAGGCGTCGGGCGCCGGCCCCACCGGTGGAGGACAGGCCGATGCCCCCGCCGGTGGGGCCCACCCGGAGTCCACGGGGGTTTGTGGTCATCGTTGTGGGGCTGTTGGTGGTGTGGTTGCTGAGCAACCTGCTCTCCGGCTGCATGCGTGTGGAGACGGAGCTGGCCTTTGCCGGCCCCGGCCGGGTGCGCCTCCGCCATCGTCTGGAGGCCATCGCGGGCGCACCGCTGCCCTTCCAGGAGCGTTGGGCCGCCGCCCTCAGCGCAGCGGAGCCTCCCTACCTGGAGCGCAGGCGCGGTGCCTCCATCCTGCTCACCAGCCCGCTGCTCACCTTGTCGGAGGCCGAGGGAGCTCTGGTGGGCACGCTGCGGCAGGCGGCGGCCCAGGCGAGCCTCCCCCTGCCGGATCCCACCCTGGAGTTGCGGGAAACCAACTGGCTGCTCGGCGTGCGCCAACACCTCCGCATTCGCCTGGATCTTCGCTCCCTCTCCTCCCTGCCGGGGCTGCGTCTCAGCCTGCGCCTCACTCCCCTGGGCCCGGGCGCGGTTCTCAGCGCCGAGCCGCTGCCGGTGCAGTCGGTCGAAGCCGACACGGCTCTGGTTTGGCCGCTGCGGCCGGGGGCGATCAATGCCCTGGAGATCCGCGGTTGGCGCTGGAGTCCCCTGGGCCTGGGCGCCCTGGCCATCTTGGGCGCTCTGACGCTGGTGGTGCAACTGCAGCGGATGCGCGTGCGACTCGGGATGGGCCTGCCCGAATTGCCCAGCTAGTGTGCAGTCCCGCAAATGCACCGTCGATCCTTTGATGGGTGTCTCGCCCGGAGCCCTTGCTGAGTAGGGCATCTGGAGGCACGGACCAAGCCGAAGGTGACGCATGAACTTGTGGGACTGCATACTAGGCCAGAGCGAGCCCCTCACAAGTTCAGGGGGTCGGGATCAATCGCCAGGGAGACCTCCCGATGGAGGGTTGGCCGCAACTCCTCCTCTGCTGGCAGGGGCAAGGGGGTGTCGGCGGGACCGTGGAGCAGCAGGTGCCAGCGACTGCGGCCCGCCACGCGGGCCACCGGCGCCGGAGCGGGGCCGATCAAGTGCCAGCGCTGGGCTTCCACCTCAGGGCGCAGGCGTTCCGCCAGGGCGGTGGCGGAGGTGGCGGTGGCACTGGCGGACGGGCCCGAGAGCCGGAGCAGGCACGCCCGGCTGAAGGGCACCAAACCGGCGCTTTGCCGCAGAGCGGCCTCCTCCAGCAAAAACTGACCGTAGCGGCCGTCGACGAGATGGCGAATCACGGGATGCTCAGGGGTGTAGGTCTGCACAAGCACTTCGCCCGGCCGCTCACCGCGGCCGGCCCGGCCAGCCAGCTGAAAGAGCAGTTGCAGGCAGTGGTCCCCGGCGCGCAGATCAGGCCGCTGCAGAAGCCCGTCGGCCGCCAAGACGGCGGCCAGGGTGACACTGGGCAAATCCATTCCTTTGGCGAGCATTTGGGTGCCCACCAACACATCCGCCTGCCCCTGCCGGAAGGCGTCCAACCCCCGCCGATGGCCATCGCGACCGCGGGTGGTGTCGGCATCGAAGCGGAGCACGCGCAGCCCGTCCAGTTCCTGTTCCAGACGCTCCAGCACCCGCTGGGTGCCCGCGCCGAAGGGCTTAAAGGCTGAGGACCCGCAGCGAGGACACCGCGCCGTCAGCCCCTGGCGATGGTCGCACCAGTGGCAGCGCAGCCACTCCTCTCCCGAGCTGCGGCGGTGCACGGTGAGCGCCACGTCACAGTGGGGGCACTGCACGACGGTGCCGCAACTGCGACAGCTGAGGAAACTGCGATACCCCCGCCGGGGCACCAGAACAACAGCCTGCTCCCCCCGCTGAGGCAGGCCGGCCAGGCGATCCAGCAGGGGGCGACTGAGCAGGCGCCTGTGCCCTTCCGCCAGTTCATGGCGCATGTCGACCACCCGCACCGCGGGCAAGGGCCGCTCGCCGATGCGCTCGGGCAAGGTCAACAAGGTGGTTGACCCCTCGGGCGAGCGCGCCCTCAGCCAGGTTTCCAGGGAGGGCGTCGCGCTTCCCAGCAGGAGCTGGCTGGCCTCCAGCCGGCAGCGCAGCCGCGCCACATCCCGGGCGTGATAGCAGGGCATCGGGCTCTCCTGCTTCCAGGAGGAATCGTGCTCTTCATCGAGCACGATCAGCCCCAGCGGGGCGAGGGGAAGAAAGATTGCCGAGCGGGTGCCCACCACCAGCCGGGGAGGCCCGCCCCGGGCTGCAGCCAGACAGGCCCGCCAGCAGGCGATGCGGTCCCGCTCCGTCATGCCGCTGTGGTATTCCAGGATGGCGGGGCCGAAGCGCCGCCGGGCCCGATCCAGCAGTTGGGGCACCAGGCCGATTTCCGGGGTGAGCAGCAAAACGCTCCGGCCCTGTGCCAAGTGATGGGCCGCCGTGCGGAGATACACCTCCGTTTTGCCGGCGCCGGTCACCCCCCAGAGCAGGAATTCGCCACCGGCCGGCGCTGCCAGAAGCCGGTTGACGGCCTCGGCCTGGGTCGGGCTCAGTGTCTGCTGCGGTGGCTGGAGCTGGGGCGCGGGCCAGGGGATGGCGGGGGCGAGCGGGGGAGGAACGGAAACGCGACGCAGCAGACCCCGCCGCTCCAGGCTCTGCACCACCCCCCGCCCGAAGCCATCCTTCTCCGTCAGATCCCGCAACAGGCGCTGGCCTCCCTGGGCGACCAGGTGCTCCAGGAGCCGCCGTTGCCGCGGGGGCAGCGACGGGGAGTCGGTAATCGGCAGATCGGTGCGTTGGACCTGAAGCCGCTGCCGTCCCGCAGCCGAGCCTGGCTGGTCGCGGGCGCCAAGCCAGCCTGGGGGAAGCACGGCGCGGAGGGTGCGGAACAGACTGGTGTGGCACTGGTGAGCCACCGCCACGATGAGCTGTTGCCAATCCGGATGGACCGCCGCCGGCTCCAGCGGGGCCAGCACCGGTTGCAGGGTCTTGTGCGCCAGGTGGGCTGGGCAGTCGCTCAGGGTCGCCACCACCAAGCCGGCGTGGAGTCGACCCTGGAGGCGCACCCGCACCAGATCGCCCGCAGCCAGGCTCAGCGCCTCGGGGTTGGCGTAGGTGAACACCCGCCCCTCTGGGCCCGCTTGCAACCACACCTCCAGGTAGGCCGGCGCTGGGCTGGCGGAGCGGGCGGCTGCAGACGATCCCCCGGGTGAGGCGTCGGCGGAGGCCAGGCCTGCTGGCAAGGATTCTTGCAAACGTCTCACACCATTCCTAAGATGAAGAGAGCCAGTCCGAGAGGTTGACGATCAACCAGGCAGTGTTCGGCGCAAGGAAGGGACTCTGTGTCCCCCCATCATCGAATCCGATGAACACCCCAGTCCTTGTCTCCTGTCCTGGCCGCACCCCCGTCGCGCTGTTCGCTGTTCACCGCCTCTGGTTCCGCAGCCCTCATCACCAACCTTTCGGCGTTCACCTTGTCTTCCCCTTGAGGCCGTCGCAGACGGCTGATCCTCAGCGAAGCCAGCTCCAGGGCCCGCCTTGGCAGCTGATCACGGCTGTTGTCCTGCGTTTTTCCCCTTTCTTCCTGTTCTCCTTCCGCACCCTCCCGCCCGTCCGCATATGAGCCCAACCTCCACGCCATCCACCACCACGGTTGATCTGGTCTCCACCGCCGCGGTGGAGATGGCCGGCCGCGATTCCCTGACGGTCGCCCCGACGCTGACCGCGGAAGTCACCCCGGATCTGATCCTGGAAAGTGCTCCAGATCTGGCCCCGGCAATCGTTACCGCCGCCAGCAAGCCCTTGGAGATTCCTGCCCGCAAAACACCTGCCCGGGCCAAGGAGCCACCAGCCAACGGCACGGGCAAAGCCAAGGCCAAAGCCAAGGCCAAGCCCAAGGCAAAAACCAGCAAACCTCCCCAAGTCGATGGCGATGCGCTGGCGGATGATCCGTTGGTTGAAGCCGCCGATGCGCTTCTGGATGGCGCCGATTTGCCCGAAGCGGATGTGCTGTTGCCCCTGGATGACAAGGCGGAGGGCAAAGAGGGCCGTTCAGCCAAGGCTCTGGCCAGCATCAAAATTGGCCCCAAAGGTGTCTACACCGAGGATTCGATCCGCGTTTACCTGCAGGAAATTGGTCGTATCCGCCTGCTGAGACCGGATGAAGAGATTGAACTGGCCAGGAAGATTGCCGACCTACTGCAGCTGGAGGAGCTGGCGGCCCAATTTGAATCTGATCATGGCCGCCAGCCCGATACGAAAGAATGGGCGGCACTTGTGGACATGCCGACGATCAAATTCCGCAGGCGCCTGATGCTCGGCAGAAGAGCGAAGGAGAAAATGGTGCAATCCAACCTGCGCCTTGTGGTATCAATTGCGAAGAAATATATGAACCGTGGGCTGTCTTTCCAGGATCTCATCCAGGAAGGAAGTTTGGGATTGATTCGCGCGGCAGAAAAATTTGACCATGAGAAAGGATATAAATTTTCCACCTATGCCACCTGGTGGATTCGCCAGGCGATCACACGGGCGATTGCGGATCAGAGCCGCACAATTCGTCTGCCAGTGCACCTTTACGAGACCATCTCCCGGATCAAAAAGACCACCAAAACCCTCTCCCAGGAGTTTGGCCGTAAGCCAACGGAGGAAGAGATCGCTGAAAGCATGGAAATGACCATTGAAAAATTAAGATTCATCGCAAAATCTGCTCAATTGCCGATTTCGCTGGAAACACCCATTGGCAAAGAGGAGGATTCAAGACTAGGTGATTTCATCGAAGCAGACATTGAAAATCCTGAACAAGATGTGGCCAAAAATCTTCTGCGGGAAGATTTGGAGGGCGTGCTTGCCACCCTCAGTCCACGGGAGAGGGATGTGCTGCGCCTGCGCTATGGGCTGGATGATGGCCGGATGAAAACCTTGGAAGAAATTGGCCAGATCTTTGATGTCACCCGTGAACGCATTCGCCAGATTGAAGCCAAGGCCCTGCGCAAGCTCAGACATCCCAATCGTAATAGCGTCTTGAAGGAGTACATTAAGTAGTCGCAGGGTTTCTCTTGAGCGGAGTGCGAGCGCCCTTGAGTGGCGTGCCTAAGTTGTCAGTGATTCTGCCAACTTATAATGAGCGTGAGAACGTCAAACCGATTGCACGGCAACTGCTGCGCCTGGAGAATCGTTACCAACTTGAGCTGATCTTTGTTGACGACGATTCCCAGGACGGAACGGCCGATGTGGTGCGAGAGCTCGCCCATATCCACCCGGAAGTTCGCTTGATTCGCCGCGTTGGCCGCGCAGGTTTATCCAGCGCGATCAAGGAGGGCATCCTGGACGCCACGGGCGATCTGGTTGTCGTGATGGATTGTGATGGTCAACACGAACCTGCCACGGTGTTAGATGCTTTGGACAGGTTGCAGCAGACGGGAGTCGATCTGTTGATCGGCAGTCGTTTTCACCCGGAGGCCAAGATTCGGGGACTCAGTGCTAAACGGGAGAGAAATTCGACCTGGGCCAATACGCTGGCCCGCTTCAGCTTGCCTCGCTATCGCCAGTTGACCGATTATATGAGCGGTTTTTTTGTCTGTCGCCCGCAAGCTGTGCTTGCTTACGTCAGACAAATCGATGTCAACGGCTTTAAATTTCTCTATGAACTGTTGGCCATCAGTGGCGGACAGCTGAAGGTCGGCGAAGTGCCGCTCCAATTTCAACCGCGCATCAGCGGTGAATCGAAGCTCAATCTGGCTGTTGTTTGGGATCTAGGCATCTCGATCCTCCACACACTTCTTCGGCGTAGCATTCCCCGCCGAGCCATCAGTTTTGCCCTGGTGGGTGCCACGGGAATCGCAACACATCTGTTGATTTATTATCTCTCAAGCCAGCTTCTGGGATCCAGCTTTGAATTGGCTCAGGTTTTTGCTGTCGTCAGCGCTGCAAGCACTAATTTTCTTATTAATAACATTCTCACATTTCGTACTCAGCAATTGAAGGGCTTCCGACTGCTGCTGGGCTTGTTGCGCTTTCTGCTCGTCACTTCCATGGGAATGGTGGCCAATGTTGGTGTTTCTTCTGCCCTCTATCATCGCACAACCGGTCAACCGCTCCTGGCCATGTTTGCTGGTATTGCGGTGGATTTTGTTTGGAAATATGCAGCTTCCTCCAGATTTGTTTGGAACACTCCTTGAGTTTGACCCTCCCCCTTGGCAACCGCTGTATTTGGCATGGTAGGCGGGCTAGGCTAAGTTTTTGATCATTTGCCGATCCTCCCCTGAGCCAAGCATCTGAAGAGCGTTCCTCAGCTCATCCTGCTGGTGCAACACTTGCTGGACCATATTCTGTCAAAACACAGCCTGCTAAAACGCCGCTCGCCCTGATCCAGTCTCCGCCGTGGGCGATCCTTTCTTTTCTGGGGATGGGGTTGTTGTGTTGGCTGGCCTTCTTCAACGGCTTGGGAGCCCTCGGGCTGATGGACAAGACCGAGGCCCTGTTCGTGGAGGTGGGCCATCAGATGCTGACGCGCAACGATTGGGTGACCCCCTGGTGGAACGGAGAGCGCTTTTTTGACTATCCGGTTTGGGGCTACTGGATGGTGGCCCTGTCGTTTCGCTGGTTTGGCGTCTCACCCTGGGCAGCGCGGCTGCCGGTGGCCCTGGCCGCGAGCGCCGTTGTGGTGGCCTCCTTCCTCCTGATCCACCACTGGGGGGGCAGCAAGGAACGGCCCTCACGACGCGTGGGCAGGGCCGCAATGGCGGCTGGGGTGTTGGCCACGTCGCCGGGATGGATCGGCTGGGGTCGCACGTCCACCACGGACATGTTCCTCTCCAGCGCGATCAGTCTGGCCCTGCTCGCCTTTCTCCTGGCCCATCACGCCCCGCCGCGCTCCCCTCTGGCCGCCCTGGGACGGGCGGGGATGGCACTCTTCTGTGGCATCGCCGTGTTGGCCAAGGGCCCCGTGGGTGTGTTGCTTCCCCTGCTGGTGGCGGGGGTCTTCTTGCTCCTCAGCGGCCAGGGGCGGCGTTGGCTCCATCCCCCCCGGCTGGCGGCCATGCTGGCCCTCTTCCTCGGGGTCTGCCTCCCCTGGTATGGCGCCGCCGCGATGGTCAACGGCGCGGCCTTCCTGGGGGGATTTTTGGGCTTCAGCAATCTGCAGCGCTTCACCCAGGTGCTCTATGACCATCCTGGCCCACCCTGGTTTTATCTGCCCTGGCTGGTGATATTGCTGTTGCCCTGGTCGCTGTTTCTCCCCGGCGCCATCGCCCGGCTGCGATTCTGGCGCTGGCAGCGCTGGCGGCAGGGGGCGGACCAGCTTTCCCCCCAGGGCAGCGTGGGATTGTTTCTGCTGCTCTGGCTGGCCATTCCTCTGGCCTTTTTCTCCCTCGCCGCCACCAAACTGCCCGGCTATATCCTGCCGATCGTGCCGGCTGGTGCGCTGTTGGTGAGTCTGTCGTTTTGGCCCTTGCCCGCGCAGACCGCCGCCGTGCCCCTCACACCCGCTCGCCTGGAGCCCTGGCAGCGGGTGAGCGCAGGGGTGGAAGGGGTGTTGCTGGGCCTGATGGCGGTGGCGGCGGCCTTGGCCCCGCGCTGGGTCGCCAGCGATCCCGCCCACCCCACCTTTGCCGCCGCCCTGGCCCGCTCCGGATTGCCCATGCTCCTGGCCGGCCTGTTGGCCCTGACGGCCCTGGCGCTGGGTCTGGCCCTGGCTCGGGCGAGAGATGGGCGCTGGTTTTGGCTGACAAATGTGACGGGGTTTTTGACCATCCTCGCCCTGGTGATCGCGCCCCTCGGACCCCTGCTGGATCGCGAGCGGCTCTGGCCCATTCGCCAGCTGGCCCGTCAGGCCAGGGATTTTGCCCGTGCGGACGAACCGCTTTGGGTGGTGGGCACAAAGCGCTACAGCGTCTTGTTTTACGGCGGAGAGCGGGCGGCCTTCGTCTCCGGCCGCGACAGCTTGAAGGATCGTCTCCAGGAGGATCCCGCCAGCCTTCAGCTCTCCCCCACCAGCCAAACGGCACGCCTGTTCGGTGATCGGCGTCAGCTGGAGGCTCTGGACTGGCCCGCGAGCGGGATGCGGCGATTGGCGCGCCTTGGCGAACAGGAGCTCTGGCGCGTGCGCCTTCCCGACGCCAGCCGCCAGGGGCCGCTGTGAAACCTCAGTTTCTCCCCCGTGACGGAGTGATCGTGGCGGCCTGCCTGGTGGTGCTGTTCACCTTGGGCAAGCTGGTGACGGCCAGTGAGGACGCTCCTCCGTTCGATCACGCCGCCCTCGACGGGCTGGGCCGTTTGTTGGCGGGGCCGCTGGCCGTCCTGTTGCTGCAGGTGTATCGCCTCAGTGGTGTGGGCTTCACGGCGGTGTTGGTGGCGGTGGCGTTGGTGTTTCTGCTGCTGAAGCGCTGGTGGAATGATCTGAGGCTGCTCGTGATGGCCGCCGCCGGCATCTTGGCGATTGTGGATCTCTGGCTCAAACCCTTGTTTGATCGGGCGCGGCCCCATGCGAAATTGCTGGTGGTGGATGGACGCAGCTTCCCCAGCGGCCATGCGGCCGGTTCGATCGCCTTTTACTTCGCCATGGTCTCCATCCTCTCGCTCCACTACCCCCATCTCCGACGTCCGCTCGCATTGGGGGCCAGCGTTTGGGTGGCGTTGGTGTGGCTCAGCACCTTGATCGCCCGAGCCCACTGGCCGTCCGATCTGGTGGCCGGTGGTGCGGCGGGCCTGGCCTGGCTCACGATCTGCCTGGCGTTTTGGCGACCGGGGGTGCGGCCATGACGACGCAGCCGATTGCCCGCCTGGAGGATCTGCGGGGCTTCCGCGGCGCTCCCCCGTTGACCCCCGCCCAGCGCCACCAGCTGCAAGCGGAGCTGCGCCAGCGGCTGGCCGCCTGCGACTGGTGCACCATCGGCGTGATGGCGGCCAGCAGCGCGGAAGCCTGGACCGCCTTGCGCCGCTACGAGCAGGCCATGGGCTGGCCGCCCCTTGCTGCCACGGCGGCAGCCGAGGCCACCGTTGGACCGGTGTTCTTGAAGGGCCATCAGCGCAACGCAACAGTGCGGGTGCGCGAGGAAACAGGGCTCGCAGAAGGGGTGTTGATCACAGGCCACAGTGACACCGATCCCACCGCGGAAGACACCTGGGGTCCGCTGCCACTCGACTTGTTTGCCGGCGATTCCGTCGAGGACGGGGAGGACGGGACGGCCGGTCTTTAGGCTGGTCCCTTGTAAATGGGCAGGGCAGCCTGCCGGACCACCCCGCCGATGAACGGTTCCCCCCTGCGCATCGCCTCCCGCCGCAGCCAACTGGCGATGGTGCAGACCCACTGGGTGCGTGACTCCCTCCTCAGCGCCCACCCCGGCTTGGAGATCCGGATCGAGGCCATGGCCACCCAGGGCGACAAGATCCTGGATGTGGCCCTCGCCAAGATTGGCGACAAGGGGCTGTTCACCAAGGAATTGGAGGCCCAGATGCTTGTCGATCGGGCGGACATCGCCGTGCACAGCCTGAAGGATCTGCCCACCCAGCTGCCGGAGGGACTGATGCTTGGCTGTGTCACCGAGCGGGAGGATCCCGCCGACGCCCTGGTGGTGCACGAGAAGCACCGCGACAAGACCCTGGAGACCCTCCCTGAGGGCAGCGTGGTGGGCACCAGCTCCCTGCGGCGGCTTGCCCAGTTGCGCCACCACTTCCCCCAGCTCACGTTCAAAGATGTGCGCGGCAATGTGATCACTCGCCTGGAGAAACTGGACGCCGGGGAGTTTGATTGCTTGATCCTTGCCGCCGCGGGTCTTGGCCGGCTTGGTCTGGCCGCGCGCATCCATCAGCTCATTGATCCAGCCATTTCCCTCCATGCCGTGGGGCAAGGAGCCCTGGGCATTGAATGTCGCCAGGGGGATCAGGCGGTGTTGGCCACACTCCAGGTGCTGGAGCACCGTCCCACGACCCGGCGCTGTCTGGCGGAGCGGGCTTTCCTGCGCGCCCTGGAGGGAGGCTGCCAGGTGCCGATCGGCGTGAACAGCCGCTTCGAGGGGGAGAGCCTGGTGCTCACCGGCATGGTGGCCAGCTTGGATGGCCAGCGTTTGATTCGCGATGAGGTGCGGGGCGATCAGACGAATCCGGAGCCGATCGGCATCGCCCTGGCCGAGGCTCTGCGCCGGCAAGGGGCCACAGCCATTCTGGAGGAAATCTTTGCCAGCGTCCGCCCCGGCAGCTGAAGCGGCGTCAGCCTCTGCGGTGAGCGGGCCGACGGCAGCCGCCGCCCGCCCCTTTCAGTGGGGGCTGGTGGGCTGGGCGGCGGTGCTGGGCACCCTGACGGGGCTGGCCATCGTGGGTTTCCACGAGCTGTTCGGCTTCATCAACAACTTCCTCTACGGCCCCTTTGTGGAGGGTTTGTTGGTGATCGGCCGCTCCCCCGTGGCCGCCGGGTTGGCAGAGGCCGGTGGACTGGACCTGCCTCCCCTGGCGCCGGAGGCGGGCACACCGTTGAAATCCATGCTGCAGCTCGGGCTGGACGGCCTGGGATGGCTGGCTTCCGTCGGCCCGCCCGCCGTGCCGGAGCCGCAACGTGCCCCGTCAGACACCTTGGCGGATTGGCTGGCGCTCTGGCCTGTGGTCGTGGTGCCCACCCTGGGGGGGCTCGCGGTGGGTGTGCTGCGCTGGCTGGCGGGGTCCATTGGTCCGGGGATTCCGAGTTTGCTGGTCATGGCCGACGGGGCCGCCGCCGCCGCCCCCCGCTTGCCCCTGTTGCGCTTGGTGGCGGCCTCCTTGAGCCTGGGGAGCGGCGCCTCCCTCGGACCTGAGGGGCCCAGTGTGGAGAGCGGTGGCAATCTGGGATTGTGGGTGGCTAGCCGGGCGGGGCTGACACCCCAATCGCAAAAGGCACTGGTGGCGGCGGGAATCGCGGCGGGGCTGGCGGCGGGCTTCAAGGCGCCGATCGCCGGTGTGTTTTTTGCCTTTGAGGGCAGTTTCAACGCCATCCAGAGCCGCTCCAGCTTGCGAGCGGTGTTGGTGGCAGCCGTGGCGTCCACCCTGGTCACCCAGCTGGTGTTGGGGGATTCCCCGATCTTGCGGCTGCCGGCCTACCAGGTGCGCTCGCCGTTGGAGTTGCCGCTCTACCTGGGGCTTGGCCTGGTGGCGAGTCTGCTCTCCCTCGCCCTGGTGCGTCTGATGGCCCTCGGACGGCACCCGCGGCTGACGGGCCTGGTCTGTCAGCTTCCCCCCGGGTTGGCCACCGCCTTGGGCGGCGCCGCCGTTGGCGGGATGGCCCTGCTCTTTCCCGAGGTGTTGGGCGTGGGGTACGACACGATTGAGAGCTTGTTGGGCCAGGATGACGCCATTCCCCTGCTCACCTTGCTGGGGGTGATGGCTGTGAAGTTGCTCGCCACAACGGTCAGCAATGCCTGTGGCTTTGTCGGCGGTGGCTTCGCTCCGGCTCTGTTCCTTGGCGCGGTGCTCGGCAATGTGTACGGACAGCTGTTGGGGGAGGGGGGCTTGCACCTGCCGGTGGCGGAGCCGCCGGCCTACGCCATGGTGGGCATGGCGGCGGTGCTGGCTGGCAGTGCCCGGGCGCCGATCACCTCACTGTTGTTGTTGTTTGAACTCACCCGCGACATCCGGATCGTGCTGCCCTTGATGGCGGCGGCAGGATTGAGCGCGGCCCTGGTGGAGCGGTGGCAGGGCTTTCAGGCGGCGGATCTGTTGGGTCGTGATGGGGTGGAAGAGCGGCGCCGCGCACTGATGGCCTCCGTGTCCGTGCTCGAAGCCCTCGAACCGGAGGCCCCCTTGGTGCTCCCGGCCTCCACCGCCAGCTCGCGAGCGCTCGATCTGCTGATCGAGGTGCATGGCCACTGCCTGCTGGTGACGGATCAAGGGAAAACGATCGGGCTGATCAATCTGGCAGACCTGCAGCGGGGACTCCAGCGAGAGAACGGGCTGGATGGAGCTGCGAGACGAACCTCCACTCTGCGAGACTGCCTGCGGTCTGAGCTGGTGTGGTTGCCAGGAGGGGCCAATCTCAGTCACTTGGAAGATCAGCTGCTCCCCGGGGGGTTGCGGCAGGTGCCGGTGTTTGCCGTTTCAGGAGAGGGGGAAGCCCTGTTGCCCCAGGGGTTGCCTGTCACAGGCTTGCCGGAGGCCAGCTTGTTGGGCCTGGCCAGCCGAGATGGAATGGCCAGGGCGCTGGCTCGCCGGCTTCAGTTGACAGCTTCCGAGACCCGGGCCACGAGCGCCTCAGCGACGGGATCCGCCTGAGAAAGCAGCTTGAGAATCCGCTGCAGATCAAGCTCGGAGAGTTCACCGTCGTCACCCCACTTCAGGGCCGTGCTGTTCAGCTGGTCAGCGATCAGCTGGGGTTTGGCAGTCGGAGGATGTTTCAAAGAAGTGCGGGATTCAGGCATGGAAGGCACGGGAAGGTATGGCCCGGCAAACAAATGTTCGAAAGACCATAAAGGGCGTGGCCACGCGCACGGAAGGGCTTGGGGGCGATCTGCAGAATGTTTTCCACTCATGGGTTTCAGTCACGGGCCGGGCAATGGGCATCGAGGCCAGGAGACGCTTGCAGAGGTGGCCTGTCCCGAGGAGAAAACGGGCAGTGCACATGCCTGCTGCTGAATCTGCTCGAGGATGACGTTTTCCCCGAGGGCAACGGGGGGCTTCCAACAGGGCTGCCTCAAGGTCAAGTTGAGGTCCCGCAAATGGAGCTGAAGAACGCGGACCGTCCTGGCTGGGCACAAATGACGACGGATCTGCCGATGAACAGGCGCCCTGATCCCCAGCTTCCACAGGACTTTTGCTCAGCCCTGGGGCTTCCAAGCAGCGTCCCCTGGAGTGATGTAACTCAGGAGGAGCAGCCCCGGCATAGCCAGGGCTGACGGCTCACCTCCCTCAGACATCAGCTGTGGCAAAGGGTGGGCCCGTCTGTGACCCTGTTCGGAGAACCACCACCAAACCGAACACAGACCATGACCCTCACCCATAGTGATGTCTCCGAGCTGAGCCAGCTCATGGAGGGCACAATCGCTGGCGCCTTGATCCCTGAGCTCGTGCGCCGCGGCTTTCAGGGGGGTCAGCGAACCATGGAGGGGACAAGAGGATGTTGCCTGTCTTCTCTGAGTGGCAGCTTCGTCATCCCAGGAGAAAAAGAGGAAGAATAACTCTAATCAGAATAAGTCGATTTGTTCGTATTAACTTAAAACTCAAATCGTTCGTCCTTGCGTGATGATAAGATGACATGGTTGATGATAAGATGACACGGTTAAGAAAGCTCTGGACAACCGGTCGCCAGTGGAAGCTGTCCCTTGCACCAACTGGGAGCTCGGCGCTCTCACAGGTGCCGCTGAGGGGTTGTCTAGAGCCTCCTTAAAACACTCCAATCCTGAAGAAGGAGACTTCAATCCATTTTGACGTTTATATCACGTTTATATCAGAATCGCAATCTGCTCATCCGCCATGACTCATGCCAACCACGCTGGGCGCTTTCTTCCGATCCTTCGCGACTTGCATGCCAGGGGCTTAAACACGGAGCTTGTCAGCTTGATTCAGCAGCTCAAGCAGGCTGGCTATCCCAAATCTATCCTCCGGGCTTTTGAACTTTTATCCCAACAGGATTCTGTCCCGCATCCTTATCATTATGAAGGGTCAGAATCTCCAAGAAACCTCGGAATAATTGTCTCATCTCCGCTTGTAAGTGTCATCGTTGTCGCCTTTAACTCCGCCAAAGATCTGGAGCGCTTACTTTGCAGCCTTCAATCACAAAGTTATACAAATTTGGAGTTGATTATTGTCAATAATAGTGAAGAAGATTTGCGCAGCTGTCTTGCGGATTGGAAAAGAAGCCTGAAGTATCTAAACGCGCCTAATCCAGGATTTGCGGAGGCCAACAATCTTGGCTTGGAGGAAGCCTCGGGCGATCTTCTACTTCTTTTGAATCCAGACACAGAGCTCCAAAAGGAAAGCATCAAAGAGCTTGTGCATGCGCTCGAGATTGATGCCACAGCGGCCGCCGCCATTCCACTGATTTATTTTAGCAGGCCATTTTACAAGGTTTCGTTAACAAGTCAAGGACAAGCTTTTTTTGCAATTGATCTTGAGTCGTTAGTCACACATTTGCACTACAAAAAAATTTTTGTGCGTGATGGAGAAAGGAGAGAGGATGGACTGATTCACTGTAATATAGATGGGCATGTCTCCTTTGATGTTGCCTTAAATCCAGACAGCAACTGGCTCGAACTTGCTGTTGTGCCAATTGTGGAGTTTGATCAAGAACTATGCTTGCAAATTAAGTTTGAAGGCAGTGGTGAGAAGCCAACATTGTTGTATGTCGGCCGGCATAGGCAAACGGTAAAAAGTTTTGTTAGTGCACGAGTGCATTCGAGCTCTCGATATTTGATCAACAATGCGGGATCTGGCATCCGTCCTGGAAGTGACGAGCCGTACGACATTGGCTTTGGCGAGGTTGATATTGGCAAGTTTGCGAATCGAGCGTATAGACAAGCACTCTGCGGCTGCTGCGCCTTATTGCGACGAGACTTATTTATCAAGAGAAAGATTTTTATCAGTGAATTTTTTGCTTACTATGAAGATTCTGAGCTAAGCTACTGGCTACGATCTAATCAGATGAATATCCTGTATGTTCCTTCCGCCATTGTCTATCATCGTCATTCGGAAAGTACGGGAGAATTCAGTCCACTATGGAAAAGACTTGTCTCTAGAAGTGCTGAAATTTACCACTCCATTGGGCGGACTGAGAGCAGCAGAGCTCTCGACATACGGATTGAATCCTTTGATGACTATAAGACCATTAAACATCAAGGGCTGATCAGTACGTTAAAACGCTATGACGCTGGGCTGGCAGTCAAAACCCTGAATGAATTAATCACTCGTACAAAACGAATCACTGTTGGAATTTATAATTCTTTTTGGGACAGCTTTGGCGGTGGAGAAAGACATGCCTTGGATATGGCAGAAATCGCGTTGCAATGCGATTGCGAAGTCTATCTCATTTCAGAAAACCATTTTTCGCTTGATAGGTTGCGACAGTTCTTTCAGACAAGCCTGACTGGAGTGAAGACACTCACACCTGGTGAGGTCAGTGAATCATTAACACAAAGATTCGATATATTTATAAATTCGACTTTTTACTCAAGGCTGGTTTCACGCTCAAAAATATCCTATTACATCGTTTCATTTCCACACAAGCATGTGAATCTAGAGTTCCTTTCCTCCTATGTATTCTTGCATAATTCTGAGTATACATATAGATGGGCACTTCGTTATTGGGGAGATCATCGAGCCAAGCTTTTGCTGCCGGTCCTTTCCTTTCAAGCACAGAGCAGGACAGAGAGCATGCAAGAGCGCACGAGCTGTTTGGCGGATGCCAAAAGTTTGATGATCTTATCGGTCGGAAGATTTAACTATGAGGGACATTGCAAGAATCAACACATGATTGCCAATGTCTTTGCCCGTCTGTCGCGTTCAAGCCTGATCAGTGAGCAGTGGCAGCTTGTCATGGCTGGTTCCGTCGATTCAAGAATGGATGCTTCCATCTCTCATTTCAAAGACACTGAAAAAATTCTCGCTGGTTGCCAAGCAAGGTTGGTCGCCAATGCTGAAAGGGAAGAAATTGAAAAACTTTATTGTTCCGCTTCAATTTATATCCATGCGGCTGGACTCGGTGTAGATCCAATCAGTGCACCAGAAAAGAATGAGCATTTTGGCATCGCACCATTTGAATCCTTGCTCCATGGCTGTTTGCTCATTGCCTTCCATCACGGAGGTCCCGCAGCAATGCTCAACAAGAGTCAACAAGGTTTATCCTATCGTGATGAGGATGAATTGGAGCAAAGACTCTTGCAGGCCGTCTCTAACTGTGAACAGGAGTCCCTGGAGGATCGGCAGAACAGGATTCGGATGTGTCTCCAATATTCCCTTGACGTGGTTGAGCAGTCAATGATCTCTGCTCTTTCCCTTTTTCACTCCGTTTGATTTCTGAAAACCCCGCAAGCTCCTCTTGCTGGCCAGCTCAAATATTGACAGGACAGGACAGGACGGCTCGCTCAGCACTCCAGGCTTGCTTGCTCTTCCTCTTGCTGCAGATTTTGTGAAGCGAATTCGGCCCCCGTTCAGCCACGGCAACATGATGCCTGCTTGCATCGTGGCACAGGACCGCATCGGATGACCTTTTCACCGCACAGCTCCGCGTCATGGCCACAGCGCTGGCACGCCTGCGGGAGCGGATCGGCCGCGCATCGTGCCATTCCTCCCCCGCCCATGGCTCGCATCTTGCGACAAGCGGAGCTCACGGCCACAGGCCCCGATCACCCTGCCAGTGCCAGCTCAAACGCCCGCCGGTCGGCCTCGCCGCTGGGCAGGGGTCGCTCAAACACCTGGCAGAACACCTTCACCACCCGCTCGCCGGAATCGATGGCTTCCAGGGGGTCTTTGCGTAGGCGGTGGCGCAGGCAGCAGGCCACCACCCGCGCCACATCGTCATCCGTGACAGCGTCACGCCCCTCGAAGGCCGCCAGGGCCCGGGCAGCGCGGTTGGTGACGATGTCACCCCGCAGACCATCCACATCCAGTGCGCCGCACACCGCCGAGATGCGCAGACGCAGGTCATTGTCGATCGTCACTGCGGGCAGCCTCTCCTGGGCCGCCACCACCCGAGCCTGGAGCGCCTCCTGGGCGCTGGCGCTGGCATCGAGAAAGGCCACGGGATCGGCGTCAAACGCCGTGCGCTGATCCACCACCAGCACCCGCAACTCCGGATCCCGCACCGTGCGCACCTCCACGCTCATGCCGAAGCGATCAAGCAACTGGGGCCGCAGTTCGCCCTCCTCCGGATTGCCGGAACCAATCAACACGAACCGCGCCGGGTGGCGCACGGAGATGCCCTCCCGTTCCACGGTGTTCCAGCCTGAGGCGGCCGCGTCGAGCAACACATCCACCAGGTGGTCGTCCAGCAGGTTGACCTCATCCACATAGAGCAGGCCGCGGTTGGCCTTGGCCAGCAGGCCCGGCTCAAAGGCACGCACGCCCTCACTGAGCGCCTTCTCAATGTCGATCGTGCCGCAGAGCCGGTCCTCGGTGGCTCCCAGGGGCAGATCCACCATCGGCACCTGACGGGGCTCGGTGGGCAGCGTCTCCCCCCCGCTGGCCCGCCGGCGCACCTCCTCACTCTGCAGATCAGGATCCAGCGGCGAACTGTTGTAAGGATCGCCAGTCACCACCATGATTTCCGGCAGGAGATCGGCCAGGGCCCGGATCGTGGTGCTCTTGCCTGTGCCCCGATCGCCCATGATCATCACGCCGCCGATGCGTGGATCGATCACGTTGAGCAGCAGGGCGAGCTTCATCTCCTCCTGGCCCACCACTTGGGTGAAGGGAAACACCCTGCGCTTGCTGCTCACACTCACCGGTCGGAAGAAGAGGGGAGAACGGGCGATTGTTTCACAGCCTCTGGCCCAGGTGCCACGCCCCCCCCTGTCGATGGCAGCGGCGCGGGCAACAGGCTGAGCACCTGGGGCGGGGTGGCATCCGCCGGGTAGATCAGACGCACCTGCAGCTGTCGCCTCGCCCCCGGCCCCAAGGTCACCGTGCCCAAGGGCGGTCCCTCCTGCCCCGCCCGCTGGACCAGATGGAAGCTCTGTCGGCCCGTTGGCCGGCCAGCCGGACCATCCAGTCCGCTCACTTCCACCGTGCCGCGAAACACCACCGGGCCACTGGCGGCTTCAACCGCTGGCAAGCCCTTCGCCGCGCCGGCCCCGTTGCCTGCGTCCAGGTGGGATCCGCCGGAGACCGGTGCGCCGCGGAAGCGCAAGCCGCCCTGGGGAGCCTCGGTTTTGAGGGGGGATTCAAGCGCCAGCGCCAACCGCAGCGGCAGGCGGCTGTCATTGCGCAGCGGCAGGGTGAGGGCATAGGTGACGCCGTAGTTGCCGTGGGCGGCCCAAGCCGTGCCGGGATAAAAGGGGCTGAGCTCGGCGGTCTGCACCTGGCCGGTGCCGAGCGTGCCCCGCTCCAGTGAACTGATCGGCCAGGAGATCGGTGCCCGCGAGGCCGACAACGTGGTCTGGTCTGGATCGGTGAGGCGTCCCGTCCAGGTGGCGCCGCGCTGCACACCGCTCACGCGGGAATACACCAGCCGCCCCGGCGCCCCCCGGGGCGTGGGGGCATGCTCCTTGGGACTCAACCCACCCGCCAGGATCTGGGCCCACACTGCCGCTGAGGGCGGCGCCCCTTCTGGACCGAAGGCCGCCAGGGTGGCCAGATCCACGGGCCCGTCGCTGTGCAGGCGCAGCTGCAGATTGCGGCCGTTGAGCAAGGGATCCAGGCCGCGCACCGGCAGGGGCAAGACCAACAGCGGCGTGAGCGTGCCCGGCTGCAACGTCCAGCGCTCGGGCCACTCCCGCTGGGGATTGGGCAGGCGCAGCAGCAACTCGGTGGCCACCCGGCTGCCCGGTCCTGACCAGACGGGCGTCAGCCCCTGGGGCATCAAGGGTGGCAGGGGAAGGAAGGGCGCCTGCGACTCCTTGCCATCCACCGCCTGGGAGAGGGCCGTGGCGCCGGCCAGGAGCCGCAACCGCACCGGCTGTTCCCCCCGGGGGGCGGCCACCACCGCCAGCCAAAGGGTGGAGGCCAGGCTGTCCCGCTTGCCCGCATACACATGGTGGCTGAAGAGATCAAAGGTGCCCGTGAGCGGCGCGTCCAGGTGGGCCTCGGGCCCGGCCAGGCTGACCCCCCCGAGAGGACTGCCGCCCTTGAAGGTGGACAACAGGATGCCCGGAGCGACAATCAGCTCGGGGTTGTTGTCGTTGAGCACGGGGAGGGCATCCAGACCGCCGGGGAGGGCTTCCACCGCCTGGGGGCGCAGACGGGACGGGGCGGGGGCTTGGGCAAGCGTCGGGGCGAGCCAGGTGCTCGCGCTCCAGCCCGCCAGCAGCAGGAGCCAGCGGCCGCGGGCCAGCAACCAGCAGAAGGCGTTGGGCCCGCTCATGGGCGTGCTCCCACCAGAGCCCGGGCCACTTCGGCCGCCATGGCGCGGATCAGCTCCCCCGAGCGGGGATCATTGAAGGGACCCTTCACCATGAAGGCGGCCACGGCGCGCTGGCCATTGGGCAGTTGGATCAGGCCGGCGTCAGCGTAGGCGATGCCGATGTCACCTGTCTTGTTGTACACCTTGATGCCATAGGAGAGAAGTTCGCTGTCAGGGTCCGCGGCCTCCCTGTTGAAGCCCTTGAGCAGACCCGCTGGCAGCAGGGTGTTGGTGGCGGAGGTGCCGAGGATCTCGCGGAAAAGGTCACGGGCCCGGGGACCGAGCTTCTCGCCGGTGTCCACCAGGGCGATCGAGCGGGCCAAATCGCGGGCGCTGCTTGTGTTGGTGCCATTGAGATCGGGCAACCAGTTGCGCAGAACGGTGGCACCGAGGCCCAGATCCTGGAACGTGGCGTTGAGCGTCTTTTTGCCGCCGAGGCGTTGGATCAACAGGTTGGTGGCGCTGTTGTCACTCACCCGGATCATTTCGGTGGCGGCTTCGTGGAAGGGGAAGCGGGTGCCGAGGGGTTTGTTGGCCATCCAGCCGGCCCCGCCGCCCCGGGTCTCCTTGGTCAGGGGGAGGGGTTCGTCCCAGCGCAACCGGCCCTGGTCATAGCGATCGAGGGCGACCAGGAGGATGGGCGTCTTGATGGAGCTCGCGGCCGGCAAGGGCTGATCGGGATGGAGTTCGGCGTAGCGACCGTCATCCAACACCAGCAGATAGGCGGCGGCAGTCAGGCCCTTCTGGGCGGCGGCGAGCTTGGCCCAGCGCTGACTCACGGCGGACAGTTCACGCCGAGGCTCAAATCGCCCCAGGCCCCGGTGGCCATCGGCAAGCACCTTCGGGGCGGGATCCAGACGGGGCACACCCAACGTGCCCCGGGCCAAGCGCGGCGCCAGGAGCTTGAGGGCGGTGCCGGCGATCACCCCCAGCCCGGCGCCGATCACCACCAGGCGCAGGATCAGCAGGAAGGGCCCGCTCCAGGGCGACCTGGCGGAGCGGGGCGGGCGACCGTTCGTCACAGGGAGGCGATGGTGAACAGGGCGACTCGACGCTAGTGGTCCCCCCCGACGGGCATACCCCGGCGGCTGGCCCAGCGCAACTGGCACACCATGCCGCGCAGGAGGGCCACATCGTTCTCGGTCAGCTGGGCCCGCTGGAGAAGGGCACGCAGCTTGGCCATGCGGGCGCGGGCGGTGTGGGGATGGAGAAAACCGACCTCCAGCAGGAGGGCTTCGGCATCCGTGAGGGCGGCTTCGATGAGGCCACGCGGCGCCAGGGGCGCGCAGGCTCCCGGTACCGCAGCGGTTATGGCCTGAGCCCGCTCTGGCGCCGGAGCCTGGCGGAGGCTCCAGAGCTGGTGGAGCGCCACAGCCACCGCGTGGGACAGGTTGAGAGAGGAATAAGTGGCGGCAGGGATGTGCAGCAGACAGCCCGCCCTGAGCAACTCCGTGTTGGAGAGGCCGCGATCCTCCCGCCCGAACACCAGCGCCGCCCCCTCCCCTTGCCCCTCACCCGCCGTGACCTCCGGAGCGTCCAGGATGCCGTGACGCTCCGTTCCGGAGCTGGCCGTCGGCGCGGCCAGCAGCCAGGCCAATGCCTCGCCAGGCGAGCGCAACGGCAGGGGCGCTCCCTCCAGCCGACCGGTGGCCGCCACCACGCGGCGGCAATCGGCCAGGGCGGCGGCGAGATCGGGAAAGATCAGGGCTCGCTCCAAATGGCCAACACCATGGACAGCCATTTGGCGCGCTTCTGCGCTGAGTGGATCGCAGCGGGGGGCCACCAGGCGCAGCTGGCTGACGGCGAAATTGGCACACAGTCGCGCCACGCTGCCCACGTTGCGGGCCCCAAGCGGTTCGACCAGCACCAGATGAAGGTTCAAGGCAAGCTGTGCAGGAAGGCCAGCAGATCCGCCATGGTCTGCGGATCAGGCTGGAAGCGGGGCATCGGCGGCGTGCGACCGCTCACCACCTGTTGGATGAGCTGACGATCGTTTTTGCGTTGGCTCACGCCGTGCAGGTTGGGCCCCACCAGCCCCTGGGCGGCCAGGCCGTGGCAACCGGCGCAGTTGAGGCGAAACAGGCGCCCCCCGTTGCCGACATCCCCCCGGATCTGGAGGGTGGCGCGGGTATAGGGATCGGCGCGCAGGGCGGGAAGGAGCATCACCAGGCTGAACAGCAGCACAGCCAGGCCCGCTACCAGGGCGAGAAGGGTCAGCAGCCGCCGGCCTCGGGGAGGGCCGTCCGGTGGCGGGAGGGCGTGCACGGCGTTCGCGGCCGGGGTCACCGGGGTGGAGCCGGAGGCGGCGAGGGGAGCGGGGGCTGTCACAGATCGAGAAACGGTCGCCAGGAGGGAGTGGGCCGTGAAAGAATGCGTGCACGCGCCTCGCTGTGATTCTCCGTGATTGAACCCCTCCTCTGCGGCATCGTGCTCGGATTGATTCCGGTCACCCTGGTGGGACTGTTCGTCGCGGCCTGGAACCAATATCGCCGGGGCAACGCCTTGGGTTGAGGAGAGCCTCTGTCGCGGGAAGCGGACGCAGGCAGGTTGGCGGCCAAGCCAGGCGACGCCGAGCAGCCCGGTTTCCTTACTTCGCCTTGACGCGTCAAACGTGCCATCACGAGCAAGCCTGCACTTGATTCGGCAAAAAGCTCCGCTGGTGCTCTGGGCCAACTCAAGGGCATCTCGAGCAATCCCGCCCCCCCTTGCCTGCCGGAGTGAAATCCCTTCCCTTCACGGACCTCGCTGACCGGTCATGGCAGGCCAAACGTGATTTTTCGAGGCGCCCTCAAAGTGAAGACTGGGCTTCTCTTCTGCTCTTGCCCGAGTGGCTCGTTTTGGGATTGGCGGAGCTTGCTGCCGAATCAAGAGCCTGCAGCGACGTCCTGGAATTTTCACAGGTTTCCAACTGGTTTGCCCAGCCAGGGCTGCCTCAAGGTCAAGGTGAGGTCCCGCAAATGGAGCTGAAGAACGCGGACTGTCCTGGCTGGGCACAAATGACGAGACGGGTCTGTCGATGGACAGGCGCCCTGATCCCCGGCTTCCACAGGACTTTTGGTCAGCCCTGTTTGCCCAGCTCTTGAAGCTTGCGCAGCTCTTGAAAAGGGACCGCAACCTGCTCAATCTTCTCAGCCCGGTTGAGAGTTCTGGTCTCCTGGGCTGGCCAAGCTCCCAAACGGGAACTTTGGTCTGCCCCGATCTGTGGGGCTTGCGAAAAGGGAGCTCGCTCCGCTCGACTGGTGCAGCCCTCGAACACGGGCTTTGCTCGCTCTGAGCTGACCATACCGACCGGCTCCATAAGGGCACCTCGAAAAATCCCGCCTCCCCCTTGCCTGCCGGAGTGAAATCCCTTGCCTTCACGGACCTCGCTGACCGGTCGCGGCAGGCCAAATGTGATTTTTCGAGGTGCCCATAACAACCAATTGTTTCTTTGCACTCATTCGGGATCGATTTGCGATTCTGAGCGGCGCCAAGGAAGCTCTGGAGAACCGGTCGCCAGTGGAAGCCGTCCCTTGCGCCAACTGGGAGCTCCGCGCTCTCATCGGTGCCGCTGAGGGGTTTTCCAGAGCCTCCCTAAGCAGCCCGACCAATAGACATAACATGGCCTGCGCGGCAGGCCAGCGACTGCTTGGGTTGTTGTCGTTGGTGTGTTGAAGTTTTTTCTCTGGCTACTCAAGCGGGCTCTGTAGGGCTTGATCGGAACGGTGCCTGGGCAGCGTTCGGCAGGTGGAGGGACCAGTCATGGGGGCTGTGCACCGGCCTGGTGCCTTGATGCGGAGAGGCGAAACATCTGATCCTGCCATCTCCAAAGAGGCTTGGCTTCGCTGGGAGGCACGCAGAAGCCCCCCCCAAGAGAATCATTCAGGAAGATAACGGTGACAAGCGACGAACAGGTGGCACAGAACGCCAACGAAGCCTGGCAATGCAAATATCGCATAGGACAAGCGCACCACAAATCCAGAGCGACCTGTTGCGACGTTGCGCAATTGAAAGTGTTTTGCCCAATCCAGGGGCACGCAGAAGCAGATTTTCTCCTATCCTTGCTCACGATGAGAAGAAACTTTAAGCTTTTGCATTCCGACCTGCCTGTTTCGCGGCATTCGAAATTCTTTTTATTCTTCCCCGCTCAAGACGACTTTCATTCCCTGAATCCTGATGTCTCCATCCTTTGCCACTTGAAGCATGGAGCTACCAATACATCCAGCCAGTGGGCTCAAGCATCCGCTTCAACACCAGCTCAAGATCTCCAAGGATCCCGACGTTTGCGCAAGCAACCTGGCCAAAGTGCTGCCGCTGCACCATCTCGATCCTCTCACTCCTGCTAACGAGTGGTGGCATCACAATGGGGAGCTCCCCTTGCCCCAACTGCCCATTGCCGCCTGTATCGGCTCTCCTTTCCTGTTGGAATGCAGCAATCACCCACTCCACAGGCTGGTGCTGGTACACGACGGACATGCCACCGTCCAGCAACACGACCAGAGCCACACCCTTGACGCTGGCGATGGGGTGATCCTTCCCGGCAAGCCGCCCTGGAACCTCCTTGGACAACACAGCAGCATCACCACCATCGGCTTCGATCCGCTGCTTCTGTTGACCGCTGCCCGGAACATGTCCCCCACCCATTGGGCGCCCCCCTCCCCTGTTGACTCGCCGCTGCGGCGCCTGCTCCCCCTCCCTACCCGAACCGATGGACACTGTGCCGCCCTGGTCGGTGTCATCAGCCTGGAGTTGCCGGCCATCCATCAGATGGCCCAGCTGGGCGACAACGTTCTCGAAGGCTTCCTGCTGCTTGAGCAGCTCTACCGGATCATCGCCGCCCTCGTTTTCCCCGAACTGCGCCATGGCCCTTCCGTCGGCGACAAAGAAGTCGCTAACGGTGACCGACGCCTGGATCGCCTGCTCGACTACATCACGCTCCATCTCTCTGACCCCCTCCCCCTGAGCGTGCTCGAAGCTCAGAGCCACTACTCCCGCCGCTCCCTCCACTACGCCTTCCAGGAACGCTTTGGCTGCAGTCCGATGCAGTGGATTCGCCGGCAGCGCATGCGGGTGGCGCTTCAACGCCTGCAGGACGCCCACTCCGGCGAAACCGTGGCCGCCGTGGTCGCCGCCTGCGGCTACCGCTCCCAGAGCCGCTTCCGCATTGACTTCGAGCGTGCCTATGGCTGGAAGCCTTCCGCCGTGCTGCGGGGAGCGGTCGTCGTCCATGGCTCCAGCAACACCAGCTCACTGGCGCCGTAGGCCCGACGCAGCCGCTCCCGCCATCCCGGTGGGATGGTCAGCGCCGTTCCGAGGCCGCTCTCCCACAGCAAGGTGCCCCCCGTCGCCAGCCAGCCGCCTGCGGCCACGGCCTCCGCCAAGGCCCCATGCAACCCCGCCGCCCAGGGAGGGTCGGCGTAAATCAGATCAAAGGGCGCCAGACCGCTGGCCAGTGCGCCCCGGCCGAGAAAGCGCAACACCTCCCGCTCCACCACCGCCACCGTCGGGGCCCGCCCGCCTTCTGGGGCGATGGCTTCGGCCACTGCGGCCAGATTGGCCCGCGCCACAGCCGCCACCCGCCGATCCATCTCCACCAGCACCACCGCCGCGGCTCCCCGCTGCAGCGCTTCACAGGCCATCACCCCACTGCCGCCACAGAGCTCCAACCAGCGGCAGCCCCGCAGCTCACCAGCGAGCATGTTCATCACCGCCTGACGCACCCGAGCTGTGGTCGGACGGGCCAGCTCCCCCTTGGGGCTGCGCAACCGCCGGCCCCCGCTCAGCCGCAACACCACCGTCAGCCCCGCTCCACCCAGGCCAGCCAGCGACGCAGCATCGCCGCGCCAGCCCCGCTGGATTTTTCTGGATGGAACTGGCAGGCGGAAATCACACCCTGCCACAACGCCGCTGGCACCGCCTCCTCCCCCCAAGCGACCCGGGCCGTGACGCAGGCTGGATCCACCGGCACAGCCGCATAGGAATGGACGAAGTACACCCAGGTGGCGGGCGCCTCCTCCGGCAGGAGTGGCGAGGGATGGGCCGGCAGCAGCGGTGCCCAGCCCATGTGGGGAATGGGATGGCCCGGCCATCGCGGCAGGGCGGCCACATGACCCGCCACAAGACCCAACCCCTCGCCCTGCCCCTCCTCACTGCGCTCGAAGAGCAGCTGCAAGCCCAGGCAAATGCCCAGCAGCGGACGACCGGCGGCGCAGGAGCGCCGCAGCGGCTCCACCAGGGACGCCGCGGTCAACCGCTCCATGGCGGGGTCAAAAGCGCCCACTCCGGGCAACACCAGCGCCGCGCAGCCCTCCATCGCCGCCGCGCCCCGCACCGGCACCACCTCTGCCCCCAGCCGCTCAAAGGCTCGCTGCACCGAATGCAGATTGCCCATGCCGTAATCCACCAGGCCCAGCCGCGTCATGGGAGCGTCATGCCGGAGAACAGAGACGCTCAGCCGGATGGTTCAACGCGGGAGCGGTGGGCAGCTCCCGGCCGTTGAGATGTTCCAGAAACTGATACAGGCGGCCCACGCGGCGCTTGTCAAAGCGCAGGCGCAGACAGGGGCGCAGGATGCCGTTGTCATCCACACTCTCCCCGGCGCCAATGGCGCCATCCTCCAGCAGATCACCAAAACGCTGGTTGAGCTCGGGCAGCTGCTCCGGGGGGATGGGGGCATTGAGCAGAAGTTCCATCCGGTCTTGCTGCAACCGCGCACTGTGATAGACGCGGTAGAAGTGACAGATGCGCGCCACCGCCTCCGCAGCGCAGCGTGCCTCCACCACCAGGGCCCGATCTTCCGGCAGGATCAGGTTGCGGTTGGCCAGCACCTCGGTGACATTGGCCTGCCACATCGCCCAGAAATCATCACCTTCTGGCGCTAGCACCACCAACGGAATGGGCGATGTGCGACCTGTCTGGATCAGGGTGAGGGATTCAAACAGCTCGTCGAGGGTGCCGAAGCCTCCGGGCAAGACCACGAGCGCATCGCTTTCCCGTAGGAAAAACAACTTGCGGGTGAAGAAATAACGGAAGTAGAGCAGGCGACCGGAACGGGCGCTCACATAGGGATTGGGGTGTTGTTCATAAGGGAGATCCACGTTCAGGCCAATGCTGTGGAGGGTACCGGCGCCGCTGTTGGCGGCCTCCATCACCCCACCCCCTGCTCCGGTCATCACATCAAAGCCGGCTTCCACCGCCAGCCGGGCCAGCTCCTCCGCCAATGCGTAGGAGGGGTCAGGGGCTTCGATGCGGGCGGATCCGAAGACGCTGATCTTGCGGGCCCCGCGACTGGGGCGAAACACCTGCAGCGCTTCACTGATGTCGGCCAGACACCCGCTGATCAGGCGCCACACTTCTTCCTCGTCTTTCTCCGTGCGGGAGACCTCCAGCAGGGAGAGGACCGCCCGCTCAATCAGGCGCCTGTGGGGATGACCAACCAACTGCTCGGCCAGCGCCTCCAACGGGCCACGGCCGCGTGCCGGAAAGGAGAGGGAGCAGGCCGTGGTGGACAGGGGATGGAAGGCGACGTGGAGGATCCGGGATCAGGCGCTTCGCCTCAGGAGGCGGGCACGTGTTTGGCGATCGTGCCACTGAGGGTGGTTTTGGGCACAGCGCCGACGACGGTGTCGACCTTCTCCCCACCCTTGAAAATCATCAGGGTGGGGATGCTACGGATGCCGTATTGGCTGGCCACGGTGGGATTTTCATCCGTGTTCAGCTTGTAGACCTTGATCTGCCCCTCGAATTCCTTGGCGATCTCATCCACGATCGGAGCGACCATCCGGCATGGCCCGCACCAGGGGGCCCAAAAATCCACCAGCACGGGTTTGTCACTTTTGAGCACGTCCTGCTCGAAAGAAGCGTCAGTGACAGCCGGAGCGCTGGACATCTGGATGGGCGGCAAGAGATTTGGTCAGTTTAGCGCTGTTGATCCGTGCATCCCGCTGCCTGGAAACAAGCGTTGCAGGCCGTTGCACTGGCGCAGCGTCAAGACAAAAAGCCCGGACGCGCCGGGCCAAACGGTGTGAGGAGTGTGCGAGCCGTAGCCCCCACGCCATCAGGGTAGCGCCCATGGGGCGTGCCGATCCCACAGCCGCCACAAGGAGGCCTATTTGCCCATTCCCAGCTGCTGCGCCTTTTGGTAGACCTTCCCCTCGGTGAGCAGGGAGGGGGCCACGACCACCTCCACCTGCTGCATCTCCCGCAATGTGCGCGCTCCCAGGGTGCCCATGGACGTGCGGATGCAACCCAGGAGATTTTGCGTGCCGTCATCCAGGCTGGCGGGACCCCGCAGGATCTTTTCCAAACTGCCGCTGGTGCCCACCTGAATGCGCGTGCCCCGTGGCAACACCGGACTCGGTGTCGCCATGCCCCAGTGGAAGCCGCGGCCAGGAGCTTCCGCCGCCCGGGCGATCGGCGAGCCGATCATCACCGCATCGGCCCCGCAGGCCAGGCACTTGCAGATGTCGCCCCCCGTGACAATGCCGCCATCGGCGATCACCGGCACAGCGCGACCACTCTCCTGCAAGTAATGCTCCCGGGCAGCGGCGCAGTCGGCCACGGCCGTGGCCTGGGGAATGCCAATGCCCAACACGCCCCGAGAGGTGCACGCCGCTCCCGGTCCGATGCCCACCATCACCCCGGCGGCGCCGGCGCGCATCAGTTGGAGGGCCACCTCATAGGTGACGCAGTTGCCGATCACCACCGGCACCCCCAGATCGCGACAGAACGCTTCCAGATCCAGGCTTTGGCGACCCACCGGGCCCAGATGCTCGGTGGAGACCACCGTGGCCTGGACAAACAACAGATCCGCCCCAGCCTCCGCCACCGCTGTGCCCAGGCGCAGGGCGGCCGCTGGCGTGGCGCTCACGGCGGCGATGCCCCCCCGCTCGCGAATCTCCGCGATGCGCTGACGCACGAGGGATTCCTGA
The DNA here is from genome assembly GCA_046340795.1 of Cyanobacteriota bacterium. Classification (GTDB taxonomy): domain Bacteria; phylum Cyanobacteriota; class Cyanobacteriia; order PCC-6307; family Cyanobiaceae; genus Cyanobium. The sequence continues at coordinate 64,390 of JBKDSV010000009.1, forward strand.
ACAGGCTGGCTGTAGAGCTCCTGCATCAGCGTTACAAACCCGTCCTTGCCCACCGCCGCAATCCGATCCAAGACGGGATTGGGATCCTCGTAGCGGCACTGCACGCCCTCCAGATTGAGCACGCCCAGAGCACCCAGGCGAGAGAGCTCCACGGCCATGCCCACATCCACCACGCCATCCATGGCGCTGGCGATGATCGGAATCTCCCGCCGCAGGCCAGCAAGGTTCCAGTGGCTGTCGGTCACCTCCGGATCCACCGTGCGACCACCAGGCACCAGGGCGATTTCATCAATGCCGTAGGCGCGACGGACGGTGCGGAAGCGGCCGAGCGGAAGGGTCAAGGGAACCATGGGGGTTGGCGCCAAACTATCAAGCGGCGGGACGGCCTTCCAGCCTTCAGCGCTGGAGGGACTCGATCTCGGGGGCTCCAGCCTCCTCAGGCGAGCCCTTAGACGGCGCGAAGGCGTCCCAGCGCCGCTTCCAGTCGTCCATGACCAGCTGCCTGTCACCGCTGCGGCTGAGACGGGTGACGCTGAACCGCAGCAGACTGATCAGGCCCACCAGCTGCAACAGCCGCGGCAGCAGGGGCAGATCGTCCAGGGTGTCCAGCAGGGCCACATACAGCTTGAGCACCAGCAGCAGCGCCACAAGCAGCCCCAGCCCCCGCAAGGGGCCCCCCAGCCGCCCCCACTTGCCCGGAAGATCAGCCTGCTCCAGCCAGTCCGTCACTTTCCCCAGCAGCAATTCCCATTCCCCCCCCTCGCCAGCAACGCCTGAGCGGGCCTGCGACGCAGGCAGAGGCGGCACCTCCAGGGTGGTGGCCACCCGGGGCTCTCCGGGATCCACGGCCTCCACGGCCTCCACCGTCGCCACGACGGCCGGACCATCGAGCGGCGGCGGCAGGGGGGTCTCCGGAGTGGGCGAGGGCTCTGCCGCCTCGCCGCCAGGCCCCTCGGAGCCGGCGGTCGCCTCCAGAACAGGCTCAGAGGGCCCTGGGGGGACAGGGTCAGATGGAAGCGCGGGCGTTGACAGGGCGGCGGCCTCGGCGGTGAGCGCGGGCGTGACGTCAGGCAGTCCTGTGGAGGGATCGGGCACAGGAGAGGCGGGGGTTTCGGCCATCGCGCGCGGCTGCGTTTTGGCACGAGCTTAAGGGTCCCGTCCTGAAGGCCTCGAACCCGGATCAGGGATCCAACGGGCGCAACCCCGGGCGCGGCCCAAGGGGAGCCGAGGGCAACCGCAGAGGAAAGCGGCCCTCCCGCAGCTGAAGGGCCAGTTCGGCGCCAATCTCCATCGCCAGTCGGGGGCTGTGGGCTGGCAGCGCCCGCAGCCGCTGCCCCTCCACCTCGATCCAGCCTGTCCGCAAAGCGCTGTAGCTCACCCCGCCAAAGCAGGGCTTGAGACGCCGCGGAATCGCCACATCAAGCACCGGGGCCTCCAGGGCGCGGTTGCTGGTGGCGGCCCCCATGGCCGTGGCGCCATCCAGCAGTGGCACCGGCGCGGCGATGGCCACCAGCAGCACATCCCCCTGACCCTCCAGCGAGCCTGCCCGCAGCCAGCGGCCCTGGAGTCCATGCAGATCGACACAGACCGCCGCCACAGCCCCGGGGGTGCGGGCGTGGCCGCTGGCCAGGCGCCGGGGCTGGGGTTGGTGCCCCCCCCCGGCTCCCACCACCCAGCCGCAGGCGCCGGCCACCAACACCGGCGAGCCCGGCCCCAGGAGCGTCAGGCCGGGCATCGCCAGGCCAATGCTGTCGGCCCCGGAGCAGGTGTAAAGCGCCTGGGCCCAGGGACCGAGCAAGGCGCCGTAGGGGGTGTGCAGCAAGCCTTCCGCGCTGCTCACCGCCACCACCCCGTTCTCCGTGATTGCGCGCGACAACAGCAGTTGGCCACTACCGATGTCCTCCAGGCGAAGGGCGGTGCGCAGCTCCCGACGCGGGAAGAGGGGCGTGCCCTCGCCGCTGGCGGTCAACTCCACGGCCTTGCCCTCCAACCACTCCGCCAGCACCCGCCCGCCCGCCACGGGCAACACCAGATCCGTGCCGGCGCCCCCAGGCAGGGCCGCCACCCCTCGCAGCCGGGGATCCCGCAGACGAATCGGCGGATCGGTGGGGCCCAAGCTCAGGTGCAGGCTGGCGTGGCTGGTGAAGTCCGCCGAGGCGGCCACGACCACATCGGTCTGGCCATAGGCCGCCTCCAAACCCGCCTGCTGGGCCAGACGACGGAACTCGGCGGCCTGGCGCACCCGCAGCGTGCCCTCCACCTGGCGGCGTTGCAGCTCCGCTTCCGTGCGACGGGGAAACGCAGAGGAGTTCATGGCCGGCAGGGGAGTCAAGCGGGTCTCGGAGGGCCTCAGATAAAGTGTGCGGCGACCCAGGTGCCTGTTCATGGCGGATCCAACCGGACAGTCCCCGGGCGCAGGCGAGAACAACCCGGGAGACAAGGGTCCAGGGGAAGGCGATGGACGCATCATCCAGACGGATCTGCGCAATGAAATGTCGCGCTCCTACCTCGAGTACGCGATGAGCGTGATCGTGGGGAGGGCTCTGCCTGACGCCCGCGATGGTCTCAAACCCGTGCATCGTCGCATCCTCTACGCGATGTATGAGCTCGGTCTCACCAGCGATAGGCCCTACCGCAAATGCGCGAGGGTGGTGGGTGAAGTGTTGGGCAAATATCACCCCCATGGCGACACGGCTGTCTATGACGCCCTGGTGCGCATGGCGCAGGATTTCTCGATGCGCATGCCCCTCATCGACGGGCACGGCAACTTCGGTTCGGTGGACAATGACCCGCCAGCCGCCATGCGCTACACCGAATCGCGTTTGCAGGCGCTCACTAGCGACAGCCTGCTGGAAGACATCGAAAGTGAAACCGTCGCATTCATTGACAATTTCGATGGCTCCCAACAGGAGCCCACCGTGCTGCCGGCCCGCATCCCCCAGCTCCTGCTCAACGGCTCCACGGGCATCGCGGTGGGCATGGCCACCAACATTCCCCCCCACAACCTGGGGGAGCTGGTGGATGGCCTGCAGGCCCTGATTGCCAACCCGGAGCTCGATGACCGGGCCCTGATGGTCCTCATTCCCGGACCGGATTTCCCCACCGGCGGGCAAATCCTTGGCCGCGCCGGCATCCGAGAGATGGCGCTCACCGGGCGCGGCTCGGTGACGATGCGCGGAGTGGCGAAGATTGAGACCATCGAGGTGCCTGGCCGTCCCGATCGCGACGCGGTGATCATCACCGAGCTGCCCTACCAAACCAACAAGGCGGCCCTGATCGAGCGGATCGCCGAGATGGTGAATGACAAGAAATTGGAAGGCATTGCTGACATTCGTGATGAGAGCGATCGCGATGGCATGCGCATCGTCATCGAGCTGCGTCGCGACGCCTATCCCCAGGTGGTGCTCAATAATCTCTTCAAGCTGACGCCACTACAGAATAACTTCAACGCCTACATGCTGGCGCTCGTTGGCAATGAACCGGTGCTTCTCACCCTGCGCCGGATGCTGCAGGTGTTCCTCGAATTTCGGGTCGAGACGATTGAACGCCGCACCCGCTACCTGCTGCGCAAAGCCGAAGAACGGGATCATATTCTGCTCGGCCTGCTGATTGCTCTTGAAAACCTCGACGCCATCATTGCCCTGATTCGTGCCGCCGCTGACACGGCCACAGCCCGGGAGCAATTGATGGGTCAATTTGGCCTTGGCGATGTGCAGGCAGATGCGATCCTGCAGATGCAATTGCGGCGGCTCACGGCTCTGGAAGCCGACAAGATCCGGCTGGAGCACGAAGACCTGCTGGCGAAAATCACTGATTACAACGACATCCTCGCCCGCCGCGAACGGGTGTTTGACCTGATCAGCGACGAGCTGCAAGCCATTCGCGGCAAATACAGCTCTCCCCGCCGCACCGAAATCCTCGATCTCGAAGGCGGACTGGAGGACATCGACCTGATCGCCAACGAACGGTCGGTGGTGCTGCTCACCGAAACCGGCTATCTCAAGCGCATGCCCGTCAGCGAGTTTGAGGCCACCAGCCGCGGCACCCGTGGCAAAGCTGGCACCCGCTCTCAGGGAGAGGAGGCAGTGAAGCTCTTCATCAGCTGCAACGACCACGACGCCATGCTGCTGTTCAGCGATCGCGGCGTGGTGTATTCCCTGCCGGCCTACCGGGTGCCCCTCTGCAGTCGCACCGCCAAGGGAACGCCGATCGTGCAGCTGCTACCCATTCCCCGGGAGGAGGCCATCACGTCTGTGTTGGCGGTGAGCACCTTCGGGGAGGATGAGCAGCTGGTGATGCTCACCAGCAAGGGCTACATCAAGCGCACCACTCTCTCCGCCTTTGCCAACATCCGTGCCAATGGCTTGATCGCGATCTCCTTGGAGGAGGGGGATGCCCTGCGCTGGGTGCGGTTGGCCCTCCCCGGTGACAGTGTGCTGATCGGCTCGCTGAAGGGGATGACCATCCACTTCCGGCTCAACGACGCGGAGCTGCGCCCCCTGGGCCGCACCGCCCGAGGCGTGCGGAGCATGAACCTGCGGGGCGGCGATCGGCTGGTGAGCATGGACGTGCTGCCGGCGGAGCTGGCGGATCGGGTGGCCGAGGGCGCCAACGCGGAGCAAGCAGAGGGAGACGATCTGCTCAGCGCCGAAGGTCCCTGGGTGTTGGTGGCCAGCGCCAGCGGGCTGGGCAAGCGGGTGCCCGTGCAGCAATTCCGGCTGCAAAAACGAGCGGGCATGGGGCTGCGGGCGATCCGCTTCCGCCGGGAGGGGGATGTGCTGATCGGGCTGAAAGTGCTCGGAAGTGGTGAAGAACTCCTGCTAGTCAGTGAGAAGGGAGTGATCGTGCGCATGCAGGCCGATGCGGTGCCCCAGCAATCGCGAGCGGCCACAGGGGTGCGCTTGCAGCGGCTTGACGCTGGCGACCGCCTGGCCGAGGTGGTGTTGGTGCCGCCAGCGGCGGTGACGCTGGAGTCCATGACTGCGATACCGGCGGCGGCGGCCCGGGCAGACAGGGTCGCGCAGGCTGCGGTTCTTCCAGAGGCGGCGGTGGAGCGGGGCTTGGAGACGGAGGCGAAGGCCGCTGCAGAGGCAGAGGCGCGTTCAAAGGCCGAGGCGGATGGATAGGCCGAGGCTGAGCCAAAAGAATTGTGGCCGTCCCAGTCATCGCGATGAACGCTGCATAGCTTGATCGCAGTCTTTCTTGGTCCCATGGCGAAGTACGCCCTGTGCATCGGCATCAACGACTATCCAGGCACGCAGAATGATTTGCGCGGATGTGTCAACGATGCCAACGATTGGGCGGCCACCCTGGCGAGCCGTGGTTTCCGTGTGAGCCAGCTGCTCAACAGCCAGGCCACCAAGGCCGCGCTGGTGGCGGGCTTCCAGCAGCTGATCAGCGGCGCCAACAGTGGCGACACCATCGCCATCACCTTCTCCGGCCACGGCACCCTGGCCCCCGACAACAGCGGTGATGAGATTGACGGCTACGACGAAGCCCTCTGCCCCTACGACATCCATCAAGGCCAGGTGCTTCTGGATGATGAGATCCACCAGCTGTTCGCGCAGCGGGCCGCTGGCGTGCGGCTGATTTTGATCTCCGACAGCTGCCACTCCGGCACGGTGACCCGCAACGCCCCTGCCGATCCCGACGCCACCGACGCTCCCCGCATTCGCTTTCTCCCCCTGGCCAGCTGGTTGCCAGACGCGGAACTGCCCAGAGGCGCTGGCGGCAAACCCCTCGCCAACCTGCCCATCACTCAGGTGTTCTCCCCCTGGGCCGGCGTGGTGCGTTCAGCGGGGGATCTGCTACTGGCCGGCTGTGAGGAGGGGCCCGATCACTTCAGCTACGACGCCAACTTCAACCAACGCGCCAACGGAGCCTTCACCTATTACGCCCTGCGGACCTTGAAAACCCTTCCCCCCACGGCCAGCTACCGCGACTGGCACGCCGCCATCCGCCGTTGTCTGCCCTCCACCAACTATCCGCAGAAGCCGCAACTGATGGGCACCAAAGCCACCTTGTCCTCCCCCGTCCTGGCCTGAGGGGAGTGTCATGCCGCCTCCGCCCGCTCTTGAGCCCGCCCTACCCCCCCCTTCCGTTCTGAGGGGGGTGGCACTGGAGAACCCGCCGCCGCCGGCCCTGTTGCGGCCCCAGGCCAGACCGGCGGGCAGGGATGTGGGCGCCAGTCCCTTGGCAACGGCGCAGATGCCGGACGAGGACCTCCTCTCGCCAGCCTTTGTGCGGGTGGATCGCGCCTTCGACCTGACGGCCAGCGCCCGGGAGGCCACCGCCATCGTCTCGCCCCTGACGGACTTGCCCGACGAGCAAGTGGTGGTGCTGGAACTCGTGGAGGACGGCGGCACGGCCATCACCACGGCGGGGGACTTGCGGCGGCGACAGGAGCATTGGCTCTCCACCGCCGCAGCGACCAGCCAGAGCCAGCGGGGTGTGGTGCCCACAGGACTCTTCAGCCGGCTCTACACCCTCACCTTTGGCGACGATGGCCTGCAGCGGGTGGTGGAGCAGCGGCTCAAGGCACTGGCGCGGGAGCAGCTGGGCGAAGCCGTGGGAGAGGCGATCCAGATCAATGCCTCCTGGCTGGCCACCAAGCTGCTGCTGAAACTGACCGAAGACCGCCTTCCCTGCCCGCCGGGTCTCTACCGCTGGCGGGGTGGCGCCAGCGGAGGGGGCCCCCCCCTGGCGGCTGATGACCCCACCTTGCGGGCGGATGCCGCCTGTGGACTGCTGGTGTTTGTGCACGGAACGGGTTCAAACAGCCAAGCTGGCTTCGGCGAGCTGGCCACAGCGGGTGCGGGGATCTGGCCCTTGCTGGAGAGCGCCTACGGCGAGCGGATCTACGGCTTCGAACAGCAGACTTTTTCCGCCAGTCCGATTGACAATGCCCTCGCCCTGGCCCAGAGCCTGCCCTGCGGCGCCCGGTTGAATCTGGTGAGCCACGGCAGCGGTGGATTGGTGGCGGATCTGCTCTGCGCCGAGGGCATTGAGGATGCTTTGATCGAGGCCTATCGCTACCCGTCAGCCGAGAAGACGAAGCAGACCAGCCAGCGGGATGCGGCAGCCGCGGAGCAGAGGGAACGGCTGCGGCAGCTGCGCGGCGTGTTGGCGGAGAAGGCGTTGCGGATCGAGCGCTACGTCAGGGTCGCCAGCCCCGCCCGCGGCAGCCGCCTGCTGGGCGACAACCTCGACCTCTTTCTGTCGGTCCTCCTCTCCTTGATCAGTGGCCTGCCTGCGTTGGCGGGCCAACCGGCGGTGGCCGTGCTCAAGCGGTTGGTGCTGGATGTGGTGCGCCGACGCCTGGATCCCTGCCTGATCCCGGGTCTGGCCGCCCTGGCACCCGATGCGCCGCTGGCGGCCCTGCTGGACCGACTTCCGCCCCGATCCGGCCTGGCCATGGCCACCCTGTCCGGCCAGCGGAGCGGGGGCCATCCCCTGCAGAGGCTCGCGCTGCTGTTCAGCGACACCCTCTTCTTCCAACGCTGCCCCAACGATCTGATCGTCGATACCGACGCCATGCAGGCCGGCCTTGCCCGCCGCGCCGGGGCCCACGGTTGGCTGGAGAAGGGTCCGAGCGTGAACCACTTCCACTATTTCGCGCGTCCGTCCTGCGCCCGGGCCCTGGCGCGCTGGCTCACGGAGCGCCAGCCACTGGAGCTGGGCGAGTTTCTCCCCCTCGCGAGCAACCCGGGGGAGCGGGAGCGCCTTCGCACCCGGGAGAGCGATGCCCGGGAGGAAGCCAGCGCCGCCCGAGGGCGTGGGGCGTCTGTCGAAGCCAGCCAGCCGGTGGTGGTGGTGGTGCCCGGATTCATGGGCTCCCATCTCTGGCGCCAGACCCGCCAAGAGCGGATCTGGTTTGATCCTCGCCATGGAATCGGTGAACGCCTGCGTCAGCTGAGCGACCTTCAGGACGCGGCGCTTGAGCCGGAAAAGCTGTTGGATCTCATCTATGGCGACCTCTGCCGAACGCTGCTCGAGAGCCACCGGGTCGTGCGTTTTCCCTACGACTGGCGCCAGCCCCTCGAGCTCCTGGCCGAACGCCTTGGGGCGGTGCTGCGTCCGTTGGTGGCGGAGGCGGAGGAACGGCGCCCTGTGCGCCTCCTGGCCCATGGCATGGGGGGACTGGTGGTGCGGGCCTGCATGGCCCGGGACCCCGATCTCTGGCAGCGGTTGATCCAGCTGAAGGGCGCCCGCTTCCTGATGTTGGGCACCCCCAACCACGGCTCCCACGCGCTCGTGGAAACCCTCCTGGGCCAGTCGCCCATGATCCGCAACCTCGCCAGGGTGAGCCGGGACCTGGAGTTGCGGGAGCTGGTGGCGCTGGTGGCTGGTTTTCCGGGAGCCTTGCAACTGCTGCCCCGACCGGGTGCCGAGTCGCTGGATGGCGCCGCCGAGGACGACCTGTTGAGCGCCCATGGCCCCTTCAACGGCCTGAGCTGGTATGCGGAGGAGCTCTGGACACAGTTGAAAAGCCACAATCGCGACCGTTGGTTCGGCGACCAGCTCGGCGCCACCCCCGATGCCGCCACCCTGACCCGAGGACGCTGGCTGTGGGAACAACCCGCCAGCCTCGCTGAGCTCTCCGGCGATCCGGATCGGGTGATCTACGTGCACGGTCAGGCTCGCCGCACCCCCTGCGGCGTCACCCTGCGGCAAGGACAGCTGCGGATGCTCAGCACCACGGCGGGCGATGGAGTCGTCACCTGGAACGCGGGCCGCTGGGAGGGCATCGGCCACTACTACCGGATGGAGGCCGATCACGGCAGCCTCCCCTGCCGCCGCGACCACTTTCCCGCCTTGGTGGAACTGCTGCGGGAGGGGGGAACCAACGCCCTTGCCCCCATGCCCCGCACCCGGGGGAGCGGGGACGCGCCGCCTCCCGTCCTGCCTTGGCAGCCCGGCCCCACCCCCTTTCCCAGCGAAGAGGAGCTATTCCGCAGCCTGGTGGGGGGGCAGCCCCTGCCCCCGGAGGAATCGGCCGCCACGGCGGCCCTGCAGGTGTCCTGCCACGCCATGGACGTGCGCTACGTCAACCAACCCGTGATGGTGGGGCACTACGAGGCGGATGCCATCGCCGCGGCTGAAGCCCTGATCGACCGCGACCTCGTGGCTGGCGAGCTGAGCAGTCGCAATCGTCTCGGTCTCTACGCCGGTCCGCGCGGAACGGCCACGGTGGTGCTGATGACGACAAGTGCCAGGGAGCTGCGGGAGGGCGGTTGTCGTGGCGCAGTGGTGATCGGCCTCGGCACCATGGGCGAACTGTCGACCGTGGCCCTCACCGAGGCGGTGCGGGTGGGCACGCTGCGCTACCTGCTGCAACTCCTGGATCGGGCGACTGGCGCCACCAAACCCGCACTGGTGGTGGGCCTGGCCAGCCTTCTGATCGGCCAGAACTCGGGCAATGACATTCACATCGACGATTCCGTCACCGCTCTGGTGGAGGGGGTGCTGGCCGCCAACGAGCAGTTCGCCACCACCTTCCCCGCCATGGCCCTGCGGGTGGGACAGCTGCAGTTGGTGGAGCTCTATCTCGACACGGCGATCACCGCCACCCGGGCGTTGGCAGGCCTCGAAAGCCGTCTGAACCGCGATGGCGTACGGGTGTTGAACGTCGAGCGCGAGCTGCAGTTCGGCAAGGGATGGCGGCACCGGCTGGCGGCGGCGTGGGAGAGTGGCTATTGGCCCCGCATGCTGATCAGCAATGGGGAGCCCGCCAAGGGCGATGGGCCCACGGCGGACAGCGAGGGGCAACGTCCGGGAGTGCAGCTGGCCAACACCCTGAGCTTCTCCTTCCTGGGACAGCGGGCCCGGGCGGAGACTCTGCAGCAGAAACGGCAGAGCGGCTTGGTGGAGGCACTGGTGGCGGCCTGCATCCAAACCCCCACCACCCATCCGGATCTGTCCCGCACCCTGTTTCAACTGCTGGTGCCCTCATCGTTCAAGCAGCTGGCCCGCCAGTTGGAACAGCTGGTGCTGGTGTTGGATGACACCACCGCCAATGTGCCATGGGAACTGCTCATGGCGGATGACAAACCCCTGGCCCTGCAGCTCGCGGTGGTGCGCCAGCTGCAGGCTTCCCGCTTTCGCGAGCGGTTGCACAAGACCACCAGCCGCAATGCCTATGTGATCGGCAACCCAAGCAGTGAAGGCTTTTTCAAGGTGTTCGTCGGCGAGGGGAGCATGGGCTCCACGGGACTGGCCAGTCTGGAGGGAGCCCGCCAGGAGGCGGAGAGCGTGCTCAGCTTGCTGAGAGAGCGGGCATACGACTGCGAAGAGTCGATTCAAGAGGAGAACGCCGTGGATGTGATCAACAAGCTTTATCGCCGTCCCTATCGCCTGCTCCACATCGCCGGCCACGGGGTGTACGACCATCCCAGCCGATCGGGCGAACGGCGCAGCGGCGTGGTGCTTGCCGGCGGCCTGTTGATCACCGTCTCTGAGATCGAGGCGAGGGAGGTGGTGCCGGATCTGGTGTTCCTCAACTGCTGCCACCTGGGCACGGTGAAGCGCGAACCCGTGGCCTTCAACCGGCTGGCGGCGAGCGTGGCGGCACAACTGATCGAGATGGGGGTGCGCGCGGTGGTGGCCTGTGGCTGGGCGGTGGATGACACGGCGGCCCTGGCGTTCGCGCAAACCTTCTACACCGCGATGCTGCAAGGCGTCCCCTTCGGCAATGCGGTCTTCCTAGCCCGCAAGGAGGCGCACGCCGTCAATCCCAACAGCACCACCTGGGGCGCTTACCAGGCCTATGGCGATCCGGACTACCAACTGGAGGAGTCCCGAGGCGGCTCCAGCCCTGGCCTGGAACCCGCCACGGCCGAGGCGGCGGAGCCAAGGCCCTGGTCATGGGTGACGCCGATGGAGTTGATCGATCAGCTCCAGCAGCTGGTGGTGCGTCTTCGCCAGGGTGACAGCCAGGCTCCGGTGCGCCAGTCCCTCCCGGCCGAGCTGGAGTCCCTGCTGAAGACCGCCCCACCCGCCTGGCTGAGCCAGGCGGAGGTCGCCGTGGCCGTGGCTGACGTCTACGCCGCCTGCGGGGGAGAGCATCAGGAGGAGGCCTGCCGTCATTACCTGGCCGCCATTCGGGCCCATCAAGGCACCGATCGGTTGCCGATTCGCGCCATTGAGCAACTGGCCAACCTGGAGGCCCGGCTCGGCGAACGGAGCGATGACGCCCCCCGTGTGATGGCGGCCATCGAGCGCCTGCGGGCCTTGCTCCGCATCGCCAGCGCAGGAGCCACCCCCGCCACAGGCTCGGCGGCGGCGGGGCCTCCGGAGTGGCAGGCCCTGCTCGGGAGCGCCTGGAAGCGTCTGGCCGCCCTGCGCGCGCGGGCACTGGTCGCCTCCGGCCGCGCGGGCAAGGAAGCGCTCCAGACCGTGATGGAGCCCCTGGAAGCCGCCATCGCGGCCTACGGCCTGGCGGGCGGCGATCTCTGCAACCAGTTGAATCTCCTCGCCCTGCAGGCGGTGCGGGATCTCCACCGTGCCGCCGATGCCCAGGCGATCCGGCACGCCCAGGCCCTGGCCGAGGAACACCAGGGCCTCGCCCGAAGCCAGGCCATTCCCACCTTCTGGAGCGCTGTGGCCGGGGCCGATGCCCTGCTGGTGGGGCGCCTTGTGGACCACCAGCTGGCGGCGGAGGGCGCCCCGGGGGAGGCGACAGCCCGCCAGGTGCTGGAGAGCTACCAGGAGGTCTTCCTCAACGTTCGCGCCACCCTCTTGGAACGGGAATCGGTACTGGAGCAGCTCTCCCTGCTGGCGGACGTGGCGCGTGCCCGGGGCAGGAGCCGCACGGATCTCTGCCCCGCGGCAGCCCTCCTCGCCCAACGGCTGGAGACCATCGAACGCGCCCTGCGAGAGTCGGCGCTGGGCAGGGCCTCGCCGCTGGCGGCGGGCGGTGACAGGGAGGAGGAGGACGCGATGGAGACCCTGAGCTGACCTGGACGGTCTGGCCGCCAGGCCATGCGGGAAAGTGGCTGGGTGATCGGCATGGAGGCGGGCGGCGGTGAGCGGAGGCAAGGCCAAGCAGGCAGGGAGTGTGGATGGGCTGGTGATCGGCGCTGGACCGGCGGCCCTGGCCATTGCCGCGGAGCTGGGGGAGCGGGGGCTGAGCGTGGCCGCCCTCGCTCCCGAGGATCCAACCGTCCCCTGGGCCAACACCTACGGCATCTGGGCGCAGGAGGTGGAGGCCCTGGGCCTGGGCCACCTGCTCTCCCACCGCTGGAGTGACACGGTGAGCCACTTTGGTTCGGGGGGCTCCGCTGGCTCCGGCGGCCCCCCCTCAGCGGAGCTCGACCCGGACGGGCTGATCCACCACGGCTGTGCCTATGGCCTCTTTGATAAGGCGGCGCTGCAGGGCCACTGGCTGGAACGCTGTGCCCGCTCTGGCGTCACCTGGGTGCGGGGACGGGCGGAGGCCATCCGCCACGATGCCGCACTGTCCACGGTCACCAGTGCGGAGGGGGAGGAGTGGCGGGCGCGCCTGGTGGTGGATGCCAGTGGCCATGCCCCGGTCTTTGTGCGCCGCGGCAACGATGGCCCCGTGGCGGGTCAGGCCGCCTACGGGATTGTGGGCCGCTTCAGCGTCCCCCCGATCCCGCCGGGGCAATTCGTGTTCATGGATTACCGCCCGGATCACCTGCCGGAGGCCGAGCGGCGGCAGCCACCCACGTTTCTCTACGCCATGGATCTGGGTGAGGGGATCTTTTTTGTGGAGGAGACGTCGCTGGCCCTGGCGCCGGCGGTGCCCTTCCCCACCCTGCAGGCCCGCCTGCGGCGGCGCCTGGCCCATCGCGGGGCCGAGGTGCGGCAGGTGCTGCATGAGGAGTTTTGCCTCTTCCCCATGAATCCTCCCCTGCCCGATCAACGGCAACGGGTGGTGGGTTTCGGCGGGGCGGGGGGAATGGTGCATCCGGCTTCGGGGTACATGGTGGGTGGCCTGCTGCGGCGAGCGCCCGATCTGGCGGACGCCATCGCCTCCGGTCTGACGGCGGGGCTGGTGGGCTCAGCGTTGGCGGAGGTGGCCTGGGGGGGGCTTTGGAGCCCGGAGCTGCGCTGGAAGCACGCCTTTTTTCGCTTCGGACTGGAGAAGTTGATGCGCTTCGATGAGGCCCGGCTGCGCCATCACTTCCAGACCTTTTTCCAACTGCCCGCCGCGCAGTGGACGGGCTTTCTCACAAACACCCTGGCGCCGCGGGAGCTGCTGGCTGCGATGGTGGGGCTCTATGGCCAGGCCCCCTGGGATGTGCGCTGGGGCCTGATGGCCCTGCAAGGGCGAGAGGGTGCCCTGCTGGGGCGGATGCTCGCTGGCGGCTGAGCGCTGGACAGACCAAGGGGGACGGCGCGGCAAAAAGATGAAGAACCATGTGATTTTTCTTCTGGCTCTGGCAGCCTAAATAGCTTCTCATCAGGAGCAATTGCTCTATCAGTTTCCCTTTCCTCTCCCTGCTTCGCCATGGAAAATACGATTCCTGCCGACGCCATTCACCTCATCCAAGAGTTTGAGGGTTGCCAACGCATCGATTCACAGGATGGCTTGGTGCATGCCTACCCCGATCCGCTCACCAAAGCAGAGCCATGGACGATCGGATGGGGCACTACCTGCTATCCCGATGGCAAACCGGTTGGAGAAAAAGACGCGATCACGAAGCAACAGGCAGACGAGTATTTCATTGTCAACTTAAGAGATCATTACTGGAAGCCACTAAGCAAGAAGATTCCTCACTGGCAAGATATGAACGACCCCATGCATTCAGCCTTGTGTAGTTTTGCCTATAATTTAGGCGCTGATTTTTATGGAGCCAGTGGTTTCAATACCATCAGTGCCTGTCTCCGGGAAAAACGTTGGAGCGATGTTCCATCTGCCTTCTTGCTCTACATCAATGCAGGCAGCCCTGTGGAATATGGTCTGCGGCGTCGACGCATAGCGGAGGGGAACCTCTGGGATCAGGGACTGAAGAAACTTTCCATGGGGGGCGAGGCTCCGGCCACGCAAATCATGGAAGCCATCACGGTAACCTTTCTGAAAAAGGAGAAAAAAGATTCCAGCCAGCTAGAGCCCCATCAGCTCGTTGCCGTCGAAAGGGGACATCACTGGAAGATCGAGAGAATCTTGGAGGTGGAGGGCCAATCCCAGAAGGTGCGCCTGGCTTACGGGGCCGGCGACTGGTGGATCTACTCCCCCCACTGGCGGATGCTTGATCAGAACGACGTGAGGCCGGTCCAGGAGACGCCAACAGAGACAGTTCCAAGCAGCGCGTCTCGCGACCTGAACGTTCCCTACCTCCAGCAACTTGACAACCGCTATAACCCCTATGGAAGCTGCAACGTAACCTGCGTAGCCATGTGCCTCTGCTACCTGGGAATGCCCTATCCTAGTGACTGCCAATTAGAGGATAAGCTATACATTAAGTTAGAACAGCTTGGTAGAGACCGTCACAATCCATACGACCTAAAATTTCTCATTGAAACCTTTCCCGGTTACAAGGATATTTTTCGCGAAAACGGCACACTCAACGACATCAAAGCATCCATCAATGCTGGCAACCCCGTCATTGTTCATGGATATTTTACCAAACCTGGTCACATCATCGTGATTCGCGGCTACGACAGTGATGGTTTCTTGGTCAATGATCCCTATGGTGAATGGTTCAGCAGCGGCTATGACACCAGTCTCAGTGGCAAACGTCTGCATTATTCCTACGAGCTGATCGCTCGCACCTGCTCACCGGAATCGCAAAGCAAACCCCAAGACATTTGGTATCACACCGTGTTCAAGCTGTAGACAGAGCAGCCTGGGCAAGAGCCTGAGGCTCCAGAGGGTTCCGCAGCCCCCCCTCTCCACCCGCATCGGTGCGCAGAGGGGGGCTGGAGAGAAGGGGCCGTTCGCAGCCATCAAGCACAGGCCATACCACCTGCGGGGCGGCCTTCACCGGCCCAGCACGCTCCGCAGGGATTCGGGGTGAATCGGAGCCAAAAACAATTCATTGGCGCGAACCCAGCAGGTGGGGGGAAGGCTTCTCTCCCCTGGTGGCCGGGTGGCAAGAAGGATATCAACCGGTTTGACGCGCAGGCGCAAATAGGGTTTGTCCTGACGGAACAGCAACGAGGAGCCGAGCGGATCGGTCTCCACCACGGCGCCTCTGCGAAGGGACAGCAGAGGCTGGCCCCGGCTGTCGCGGCACCACAAGCCGCGGGGGTCACGGTCCACCACGAGCCAAAACTGTTGCGGGGTGGCCCCCCTGGCGCCGCTCACGCTGATGGAGGAGAAATCCCCTTGCCCATTTGGCAGGGCCACATCAGCCACCTGGCACCATCCCGCCTGGCCCGAGCCGACCAACAGGGCAGGAGCCGCCAGGCCCCACAGAGGCCACAGGCAGGACCGAGCGGGAGCGTTGAGGGGAAAAGCATGCGCCACAGCGACGTTTGGACGGTGGTGAATCGATCAGGCGCCCATCCTGGCGGAGGCGGCCAGGAGGCAGGCTCCCTCCCTGCCAGCGCTCACGCGAGCATGGAGGCCCCGTTCTCGCCCCATGTCCCCCACCGCCGCCCTTGACATGCCAACGCCCGCCGGATCCACGCCGCGGGACGAGCTGCTCGCGCTGCTGCGGGGGGGCGGCAGGCGGGAGCGGGTTCCAGAGCTGATCTGCCAACTGGAGCGAGAGCAGCCGGCGGACCTCGGCAGGGACCTCGCCCTGGTGGAGGGGGTGTGGGAGCTGCGCTGGAGCAGCAGCTCCCTGCCCTATCTGGCGACAGCCCCCTGGCTCACCAACCTGCAGGTGCTTGCTCCCTCCCGCGGCCAGGGCATGAACCTGCTGCGGCTGGCCGGACCACTGGGCGAGCTGGCGGGCATCGCCGTGCGGGCGGCCATCTGCGTTGAGCCTCCGGCGGCGCCGGAGCAACCCAGCCAGCGGGTCAGCGTGCGCTTCGTGCAAGGCGGCTGGCTCGGCCCGAGCCTGGCTGGGCAGCGGTTGAAGCTGCGGCGCCAGGTGCGACAAAGCTTTCCGGCCTGGCTGGACATCACGGTGGTGGATGCGGAGCTGCGCCTCTGCCGGGGCAACGCCGGCACAGTGTTTGCTTTGCTGCGGCGGCCTGATCTGAGTCTGGAGGCGTTGTTGGGGCCACCAAATGCTCAGGGAGGCTCTGGACAACCCCTCAGCGGCACCCGTGAGAGCACGGAGATGCCAGTTGCCGCAAGGGACAGCTTCCACTAGTATGCAGTCCCACAAGTTCATGCGTCACCTTCGGCTTGGTCCGTGCCTCCAGATGCCCTACCCAGCAAGGGCTCCGGGCGAGACACCCATCAAAGGATCGACGGTGCATTTGCGGGACTGCACACTAGCGACCGGTTGTCCAGAGCTTCCTTAGGAGGGTTTCATCCTAAGGAAATGCCACTGCAGGGCACCTCAAAAAATCACTTTTGGCCTGCCGCGACTGGCCAGCGAGGTCAGTGACAGGAAAGGATTTCACTCCGGGAGGCAAGGGGAAGACGGAATTTTCGAGGTGCCCACGAATGGTCCTGCGCAAAGGTAGGGGGGCTGCCCTCTGAGCAGTGGCTATCGGAACCTGCCAATACAGAGTTCGAAGAATTCAGGCATTATTGAGTTGACAGATTCGTTTCATTCGCCTAGCCTCCTGACGAACAATATCATTTGGCTATTATGGCTTACCGTTACATCAACGAAATTGCAACGCGCAAGAACATCGATTCTTTTCTGGGCTTGGTCGATCTGGCCGCTGGTGGCGGGAAAGATGCCAACAATGTTTTTGAACTAGCAAGTAGGTTTACACATTCAGCGCCCATGAAGGCCTGCGAGGCACTGCTAAAGAGAGAGCCAGAGAGCGTAGCACTTATTTCATCTCGCCACGTCATTCCTAGCTATGATGCGGAAGCAATGAGAGCCCTCCCAAAAGGAAGCCTTGGCCACACTTATATACGCGTATTAGATGGCTATGGACATGATGTCAATTTCTTTCCAGGCAAAGACTACTTCAACAATCTTGAGACAGATGCTGACTATATAAATTTTCGAGTTCTGCAAACTCATGATCTTCATCATATCATTTCAGGATTTAGCCTCGATAATTTCGGAGAGTTTGGTGTTGTAAGCATGAGTGTCAGTCAATACAATTTCCCTGCCTTTGCCTTCCTTAATCTCTCGGCTCTGTTGATGACATGGATGAATCATTCAATTCCTGTTGATGTCAATACACCCATCGCTGAAAGGGCAATGGCTCCCAAAGGTTTATTTGAGGTAATCAGTCAGGGCTTGGCAATGGGAGAGGCGGCGCACAGCCTATTTGCGGTTCCTTGGGAAAAGTTGCTGGCGTCAGATCTGCAGCAGCTGCGCGTTGATCTTGGCATCACGCCTGTTCTCAGCGGAATCCGTAGCTGGGCATCCAATCCTGCCGTGGTGAAAGCTCTTGCGCAGTCTTAGGGAAGCGCTGGACAACCCAGGGCTGCTTTAAAGTGGTTGGATAGAGGCGCCAGGCCACGATTGTGATTCAGGTCCCACGCTGAGACCCCTATGAGCTCGGGACTCAGTTCCTCAGATCCGCTGGGCACATGAACGCAGAGTGGCAAGTTTGAATCAGCCCTGCTGGACAACCGGTCGCCAATGGAAGGCGTCCCTTGCGCCAACTGGGAGCTCCGCGCTCTCACATGTGCCGCTGGCGACTGGTTGTCCAGAACCTCCTTAGGGAAGCTCTGGACAACCAGTCGCCAGCGGAAGCCACCCTTTGCATCAACTGGGAGCTCCGCGCTCTCACAGCTGCCGTTGAGGGACTTTCCAGAGACTCCCTGAGCGTCTCGCCGGTCCTGATGGCCTGGATGACTCCGTGCGCGTTCTGCCGACCCGCATGGCTTTGAGAAGAGGACTGCATTGCACCGCCTGGTGACCGGCTGGACTGTGTCGCGGGGCTGTGCGGCCAGGCGGTCGCAGGTTGGGGGAATGGAGTGGGCGCCTGGGGTGGAGACTGGCGGAAGGTGATGGCGAAGGAATGGCGGGGCCTGACACACGCTCGTCGACTCGGGGATCTTTTGCCCTGGCGGTGCTGTTGTTGAGCGGTGGCCTGGCTGGAGCCGTCCGGGCTGCCCCGGGGCACGGCGACAGGCCGGGTGGCACGGCGACAGAGATCAGCGCTGCTCTTATCCCCCCACCGCCCCCACCGCCCCCGCTGTCGCCGCAACCGCCACCTCCTCTCCCCCCGCCCGTGCCCTCGCCCACGAGAGCCACCCCTGGTGGATCCGCGGGAACGAAGAGCAGCAGAGAGGTGGTGCCCGTGGCGGAACTGCTGATCGACCTCTCCGAACAGCGGCTGAGTGCCTTTGACGCGGATCATCGCCTGCTTTATCGCCGCCTGGTCTCGACAGGACTGCCTGCCAGCCCCACCCCCACCGGCACGTTCAAGGTGGCCAACCGTTTTGTCACCACTTCCCTGACGGGCAAGGATTACTTCATCCCCTCGGTGCCCAACGTGCTTTGCCTGGGGGGCGGTGGCCTGAATCCTTATTCCATCTGCATCCATCCAGCGCCCTGGCAGGAGGCGGCCGGCCAGTCCTTCGGGGTGCGGCGCAGCCACGGTTGCGTGCGCACCACCAGCGCCACAGCTCGCTGGTTGTTTGAGCGCACGGCGGTGGGCACACCGGTGATCATCCAGCCGTGAGGGGCTGGTGGCAAGGATGGTCAGGGGAAAGATGATGAACCCTGCCTGGAAAAGCCAGACCAACTCACCCCGTGCAACGACGGCGTGGCGGCTGAGCGGATCGGAGCGGAGCGGATCGTGCTGTTCTCGTCAGCAAGCCCTAAATACCTTGCGTCGCCTCCAGAACTGTTGTCGCCACCTTCCCAGGCTGCACGTTGCCGACACACTCCAGCTGACAATGGCGGAGAAAACATTTAATCACGCTTCCTTACTGTGCGTGATCCAATAGAGTTCTCTTGTTAGCTTGTTAGCTTGTTAGCTTGTTAGCTGGTTAGCTGGTTAGCTGGTTAGCTGGTTGGCTGGTTAGCTACCGCTGAAAAGTTGACAATATTTTGCTGCATTATTTGCCGTAAGATATTGCCATTCAACTTTTTTCTTTTCGGCGACTGCCGACCATCGCCATAAAACTTGAACGATTCATGTTGCAACGTCCAAACCCCAGCCGCGGCAGATCCTCGAACAGCCGATGGGCCATCGAATCGCGCTCCCCGCCCCGGTCTGGCCGCAGCAACCCCCAGCTCGTGAACGGCTCCCCTGCCGCCCGATGGACAAACACCACATCCAGCAGCCGATTCTGCCGCTCAAGGGTGCCTGGGATTGGGATCAGGGTCGTCATCCGCAGGCTGTTCGGTCGGGCTCATTCTGCACAGCTTGGGCAAAGGTCTGCTATTGCGGAGGGGTTGCTTCATCCCGCCCGCATGTCCGAGAGCGCCAACAACCCACCAGCCGATGGACCGCAGGGCGGGGAGGAGCGTGTGGTCCGCGATCTGCGCGCCTTCTGCCGCCAACTGAATTGGGGCGCCACGCTCCTGCAATTACTCACGGTGCTCATCGCTCTGGGTGGCATCGTGCTCTCCCTGCTGGTGGCCACCTACACGGGTACCGAAGGAATGGACCCGGGGCAACTCAAGGTGTTGGCCTTCCTCTCCGCAGCGTGCACGGCGCTCTACAGCGGCTTCCGTCTGCGCGCCAAAGCCGCCGACATGCGCAGTGCCTACCGGCTGCTGAATGCCGACCTGATGCGCCACCGCATCGGCGCCCTCTCCGTCAGTCAATTGATCGAGAGCTACAGCAAGGCTGAGGAGGTTCTTGGCCAGGTGGAGGTGGACGGTCTCGCAGAGCGAAGCGGTCCCTCACAGACGCCACCAGCCTGAGGAGGCGCATGGCCCACCCCCGTTCACGCGTGGCGAGGGCAGGGCGGCTGGCAAGAGTGAATCGGGTTGTTGTGCTGTGCCGGTCCGTCTGTGCGGAAGACTCGGACTCGGAAGCTGCAGGATCAAAAAAATCCAGGTCCTAATGTTCCGTCCCGGAAGTTCATGCATCGTCTTCGGCTTGGTCCGCACGTCCAGATGCCTTCCTCGGAAAGGGCTCCGGGCGAGGTACCCATCCAAGGATTCACAGCGCATTTGCAGAACGGCACACTGCAGAACGGCACACTAAGAAGGCTCTGGAAAACCCCTCGTATGCCTTCACAGGGCGAGATGCCCTGCCACGCCCATCCAGCCCTGCTTCCTGATCCCTGAGGCCCTCCGCTCGATTAGGGAGACTCTGGACAACCCCTCAGCGACACCTGTGAGAGAGCGGAGCTCCCAGTTGGTGCACGGGACAACTTCCACTGGTGACCGGTTGTCCAGAGCTTCCTTAGCTCCATCAGCCAGAAGCTTGACGGAAGGCGCCGCCTTGCGAGAAGCAAGCGGGGCTGGATTGAAAATGTTTGCAGCCAACGTTGTACCGTTGATTTCGAGATTCCCGTCTTTGCTGCCACAGTGCGTGTACTCCAGTGCGTGCTGCTGTCATCTGGCTTCGTCTGCAACACGAGATTGATCACGTTTGCAACTTCCTCGTCGTTAGAGCTGCGAGAGCGGCCAGGGCGAAGCTCATCATGAAGGCAGGGCTGACCAAAAGTCCCGTGGAAGCTGGGGATCAGGGCGCCTGTCCATCGGCAGACCCGTCGTCATTTGTGCCCAGCCAGGACGGTCCGCGTTCTTCAGCTCCATTTGCGGGACCTCACCTTGACCTTGAGGCAGCCCTGATCATGAAGGCCAGTGACTCCCTTGTCTAAATAGCGCTGGCGCCATTTCCCGACCATCATCATACTGACGCCAAATCGCTCCGCCACAGTCTTATTCTGTTCCCCGCTTGCAGATGCCAAAACAATCTTTGCTCGCATGACAATTGAATGAAGCATGGATCTTGAATTGGCAATTGCTTACAGCTCAAGACTCAAGACGAGCATCATCGTTAAGAACCAGCGGTTTAAGTTGGCGTCCTCTGGGCATTGAGGGCACCTCGAAAAATCCCGCCTCCTCCTCGCCTCCCGGAGTGAGCTCCCTTGCTGTCACTGACCTCGCTGGCCAGTCGCGGCAGGCCAAAAGTGATTTTTCGAGCTGCCTTTGAAGCGATCCTCTCGCCGACATTCATCTATTATACGCTACTTGCGGGTCGCCATCCTGGCCATCTGCCCCCAGTTGGAGCCTCATCTCGCGGCGCTGCTGCAGCGGCTGTGCACCATGGATGCGGGAGCCAGGGAGGCGCTCTTTCAGGCGCCGGAAGGGGAGATGATGGCAATTTTGGATGTGTTGGAGCCGGTTGGACAATCTCATGGCTCATGAGAGTTCGGCATGCACAAGTCAAAAGCAGTAACCTTCACAATTAGGAATACAGTTATGGCGATCAACTTCTGAAGCACTACTTGCGGGCACCTCGAAAAATCGGCCTTGCAGCGACCAATGGACAAGGCCAACGCCGACCAAGACATGAGTCTCAATCGGCGCTTTCAGGCGAAACCGGTTTTTTCGAGATGCCCTTACGAGCTCTCGGCGAAGATGGGATACATCGTAGCAAGATTCTGTTTATACTTTCTTTCGCTACGTGCAACTTCCCAGCTGATCAAGAGTACTCTCATGACGGATGTTACAATCAGATCGCCAAGCCTGGCGTAATAGGGATGAGGATTTTGCCCATTGTGCGCGTTCCAGTTCCTTGCAAAGTACGTAATTGTAAAATGCCAATCAAGACGTTGAATCGGAATTTTAATATTCTTGTCCACTTCTGTCATTATTTTTTCTAGCACCTCAATAAACTTCTTGGTGCTATCCAGCTTTCCCTGCCTTGCGTCTGGATGTTGTCGAAGAAACTCTTTCCACAGATCCTTCCACTCTTCTTGATAGAGTTCAGAGAATACACAGAATAGACTGTCTTTGCCAAACCAGCTTCGTGTCTCTGACTCACTGGCCACAACTAGTGCTCGGATCGCTGCCCATAGTTGTTGATTTTGCCATGCGCCCACTTGCTCCTGGCTCCGTGCATGTTCGTATGATGCCAGAGCTAAGAAAATGGGTTCATTGTAGACATTTGAGAGAGAAACCATGAACGAACTGGCGCAGTTAGGCTCCAGCTTGTCAATGAGCTGATTTTGCAATTGCTCAAAATGATATTTAACAAATCGTTCAACAACGGTGTCTGTGATGAAGAAACGTTCGTTTAATACCCTAAGAAGATGCCAAGGCTGAACAGCTTCACCGTCTACAGAGCACAATCCGGTCTCATATCCCTGTCTTGCTACGCCATCATGCTCTAAAGCAAGTTTACGCGTATCCATATTGAAAGCAACATGGAGCAGATCTGCGATCATGCGCATGATGTTATGGACCACCAAGCGGAGCAATAACCGTTCTTCCTTAGCGAGATGCTCTTCGAAACGACAAAGCGCTCGAAGAAGGCGTACCCACTCTTCAGTGCAAGTCCCTTCGGTGAGGATTTTCGCTGCGTCTTGCTTGCGCTGCAGGTGCAGATCCCATTCACAATCACTCCCTCCACGTTGATCAACCTGCGAGAAATAACACTGCAGGGAAATATATGAGCGCCAGTCGAAATCAGCGGCACGCTCAATCCATGGTAACCAGGGAGACCATGCTCCTGGCCAGATCTCCTCCAGAGGGGCGGTTGACGGATTAAAGTCTATCCGTCTTGGAGGGTTGATAATATTCCGAGAAAGAAATCTCCACTTTCCTGCCTTAAGAGATTGCTTAATGTTTTCAGTCATCTGGATGCGCCAGACGGGATTTTCGATCTGGAGATTGATGAATTCGAGTTCATAAACTACAAGGACCTGCCACCATCCATAGTAGTGTTGCGCCCTGCTGAGGTGAACGCCTCCAGAGAAAGCAAATTGCCAATTCTTCCATGCTCGAAAGGGCTTCTCCTCAGGTCGCTGGACGACGCCTGGAGTGAGTTCACCACGAAGTGAACGAGAGATCGGGTGACCTTCTTTAGTAATAGTCTCAATGACCTCTGAATGTGAAGGTGAGAGGAATCCGAAAACCGAATCGATCTGTTCTTGTATTTTAGCAAATTCTAGGTACGGCCTATACTCTTTGGATTTTGTCAACATTGAGAATGATCTCATGTCATTGCTGCTGGAGTGAAGATATTTCCTTTCTTCAAGCCGCCTTGGCCATACGACCCGAGCGCAAGGAAATAACACTTTCCGGCGCTCGTAAGTCTCCAGAAAGCCCTGATCGCATTGAAGTCTTAGTGCTCTAGCAAACTTAACGAACCTCTTTTCTTGCATAAAAAGCTCTTTGCGTTTTCGTTCTGCTTCGGCAGGCACAGGAATGGTGATCCTTTTATAGGTGTGCATCAGTCTTGCTGTTTGCTTATGTGATCAGTCTACTCAGCGTCGCATCGGTTGAGCAACAGCTGACCATCTACCGTGACATGCTCATGGTGGCTACAATCTTTATTGGCTTTGCATGTAGTACTGATGTGCCACAGCCTATCTCTTGGCGCTACAGGTCATCGCTACGGTGTAGCAGTCTCCTGGCTGTAAACTATGGACTAGTGTGGGCACCACTGATTCTCATCTCTTTTGAAAGGAGTCGTCAGCTTCTGCTCCTGCTTCCCGCGCCCATGAGCATGACGAGCCATCGACATACACGCCACCAGATCCGTATCAGCTCGTCGAGAGTCAACCCACTTCAAGGAGGTGTCATTGCAGACATCCATTTCCGCGCCCGAGCCAACTGCCTGGGGCCTGTCAGCGGTGGCAGCGCGATGAAAAATTGAGTGGGGAGGATCGCCGTTTGGTGATCGAGAGGCTGCTTCAGGCGGATGGCTGTTCGTCAGCTTGGAGGGAGTGCTGGGTGATCAGCGAGGAAAGCACTTTGGAGGTGTCGCAGCACTTCTGACTCGCCGATCCGCTCGTATTGAGAGCCTGGGGAAGAGGCCTGTGGTCAGGGCATCGTCCCCGTGGTGGTCGCTGCTGGGCGCTGGTCATGAAGAGGGAAAGCCCACCAAGAGCACCAGGGTCGCTATGGCCACGGGGCAGTGGACCGGTGATGTGCGGATCGTGCAGCCATCAGCAAGGGGCAGGCCTGACTGATGGGGGGCGCCGATCACCGGAGCGGGTCTGGACCCTTCTTGCACTCCCGTTGGAATCCCTTCCAACAGCTCTGGCGGTGAAGGGTGCTGGGGGAGAGAAACAGCCGGGACGGACGCCCACAGAGGTATTGAGGTTGTCCGGGTGATTGCTGTTCCGCATGGCCGCGCGGGCGTTGACAGGACCGTAGATCCAGGACCCGCCGCGGAGCAGCAGAACTCCCCGCCCTCATCGCGCAAACAAGCACATGGGCCAGGCAAGAAGGCCGATTGAAACAAAATGAGGGCACCTCGAAAAATTCCGCCTCCTCCTCGCCTCCCGGAGTGAGCCCCCTTGCTGTCACTGACCTCGCTGGCCAGGCGCGGCAGGCCCAAAGTGATTTTTCGAGCTGCCCATAATTT
>JBKDSV010000010.1:0-26450 GCA_046340795.1 Cyanobacteriota bacterium
TTGCCGGCGTGGTGGTGAGCGATCGCTACGCCGCCACCAACCCAGGGCTGCCTCGACGTCAAGGTGAGGTCCCGCAAATGGAGCTGAAGAACGCGGACCGTCCTGGCTGGGCACAAATGACGACGGGTCTGCCGATGGACACGCGCCCTGATTGATCCTCGGCTTCCACAGGACTTTTGGTCAGGCCTGGCCACCAACCACCTGCCCACCAGCCAACGCCAACGTTGCTGGGCGCACCTGATCCGCGATCTGACGGCCATTGCCGAACGGCAAGGCGCCAGCGCGGAGGTTGGCGCCAAACTGTTGGCTCTGCGTCACTGTTCAGGGGGCGGATATAGCGTCTGACCGGCATGGGGACGCGGTAGTGCCCATACGACTTCTGGCAGTCCGAAGTCGCGGCATCGAAGCATCCAGAGCTCCTTCTTGGTTGGAGTAAAATCATCTAAAAAGGGCGAGAACTATTGCTGGAGCTGGTGTTTTAGTGGTCATCCCACCTTCTGAACGGATACTCTCGCCCTGTGAACGCGTACGATTCACCTACGCTGAGTGTCTACCCCTGTACCTTGATCAACCTCCCGCCCCGTTGACCTTCCATGGATTGCAGGCCGTGTCCCCAAGGACCAAGAAAAGCCGTTGCGCAAACGTGGCGCCCATGCCTGATCGCCCTGGCTCTGGCTTCTGGGACGACGGCGCAGGCACAACAGATCTTGACGGTTCCAGCACTGAAAGCCATTCATCGACAAAGTAATCTTTCGCCATATCCATATAAACATCTTCTGCCAGGTGGCCTACCCATGGCGTTTAAAAATGGACAAGTCGCAATTGCCGAGTTTAATAATGCATGCGGAGCTTATATCATCGCCAGGCAAGACATTAATTTAAAACAACTACCCCTGATTCCGTTCAAGCGCTACCCCACAATGGATGCCTACGGAGTGGTTGGGAACACATTCCCGGCCTTCTCGAATTCCGCCTCCATTCTCGCGGATGATTTTCCACAGAAGCTGTATGATTCAGGCGCCATTATCTTTGTGCGTTCCTGTGGGGGTAGAGCGGATGGGGTCGAGCTCAGCAAACAAGTTAATGCCTCCCCAAGGCCATTGCTGCCTGACGGGAGAAGAGCCTTCTTCGTAGATTGGGCCAACTATTTCTGGCAACCATCTTGGTGCGTATTTGACAATGAAGCCAAACGCAATAATCAATCCATTCCTCAGTCAGGTTTTGTTTGTGTCGGGATGGCCAACAATAACAGTACGTCTCTAGACATTCTCAAATCGATCGTTCAAACATCAGGTAACCCTGGTCGATAACTGTCATCCCCCTTATTCCCCAAGCAGAATCGCAGGCCGAGATCCGTTCTCACTCCAACTCAGCTCCAACTGTGCCCATTAGGGCAGCGAGAGGTCTCCCTCTGAAGGCAAAGATGGCCTCTCACGCAAGAGCAGAGCCAGGGATGGTCAGCGGTTTCCTTAGTATCTGGCCTCTCTACCCTCACATCACCACAATCCAGTCCGGCAGGCTGCCAGGGGAGGGCAGGGCGAGGGATTGGCCACTGAAGGTGATGCGGTTGGTTTCCCAGCTGAGGAGGGTGTTGGCGCCAGTCGCCTGGAGGGAGAGGGTGGGGCGCGTGCCAGGTGTCACACCCCAGAGTTCGAGGCGGTCGCGGGTGAGATCAAAGCCCGTCACCCGGTCATTGGCCCCGGCGGCGTCGGCGTATTGCAAGCGGTCGGCACCACTGCCCAGTTGAAAGCTGTTGCGACCAGCCGATCCGCAGATCACCGTGTCGGCCGCGCCACAGGTCACCGTGTCATCCGCAGCGGATCCCCAGATCACATTGCGCGAGCCGGGTGTGTTTCCCCCGACCACGGTCAGCGGTCCGGTGATGAAATCCGGACTGGTGAGATCCACCAGGCTTGTGGATCCCGGGCCACTGCAGTTGCCGAGACGAATGGTGGAGAGCTGATCGAAGCGCGGGGCGGTTGAGGTTCCTTGCCAGTCCGGATGGGCGGGCAGGGCGTCCGTCTGCGGCGACAGGGCATCGTGCAGAAAGAAGGCGTGGTTGCCATCGCCGAGCTCCAGGGTCACCTCGCTCCGGGGGGCATTGCGCAGGCAGACCTCGTAGCGGTTGAGGCCTGTGATCGCGATCATCTCGCCCGTGCCCGGCACCGCCCGCCCTTGGGCTGTGGTGGAGCCCGCGTTCCAGGCGTCGGCACCGGCGCTCCAGCTGTCGACCGGCGTAGGACGAACCACCAGCGGGCGAGAATCCGCCAGCTGGAGCAGGGCACTGCCGGGTGCCTCCAACCTGGCCTGACTCCCCAATCGAAGGCTCCAGCCGGGGGAGGTTTCCCCCGCCACACCCTCCAGCGTTTCCACCCGGGCCTCCAGCAGCACCGTGGAATCCGCCCCCGGCTCCAGGGCCGCTGGGGGACGGAAGCTCCAGCCCAACCCTGCCTGCGTGGACGTGGCCACGCCGATCGGCGTTCCGTCCGCCAGGATGCGCACCCGCTCATCCGCCTGCAAGCTGGAGGCCAGGGTGCCGGAGAGGGTGGGACGGGCGAGGCTGGCGGTGGGGTTGCCCGGGGAGTCGTTGAGGGCGCGGATGGTGGCCCGATTGGCGGGACGGCGCTGCAGCTGCACCCGCACCGTTTGATCCAGGCTCTCCCCCAGCAGGTTGGTGGCCCGAAGGGTGAGGGCCACCTCTTCGCTGCGATTGGCCAGGGAGCGCAATTGCAGCCGCGATCCCTCCAACCTCGCCTCCAGGAGATCGGGGTCGCTGTTGCTGACCACCGCATAGCTGAGCTCAGCCTGCTGATTGATCGTGATCGCGCTGAACCGCAACAGGTTGTCAACGTTGAGGTTGCCGTTGCTCAGCGGTAGCTCGCCAAATGCCGACCCCAAGGAGGAGGCGTTGTAGACAGGAACAGCCGCCAGGGCATCCAAGCTGGCCAGGTCGGAAGCCCCGAGCACCCGGCCAAACACAGTGAACCCACCGTTTTGCGGATTGAGGATGGCGCTGTTGTCCGCCAGGCTCCAGAACCACTGGCTGGTGGCGCTGTTCGGATCCGTTCCGAGCTTGGCCATCGCGATCGTGCCCCGCAGGTTGGAGCGGCCCGAGCTGTACTCGTTCCGCACGGTGGGGAAGGCGGTGACCTCGGCGATCTGATTTCCCGTCGGCGAGACCTCCAGGTTGAAGCCACCCCCCTGCAGAACAAACCCCGGCACCGAGCGGTGGAGGAAGGTGCCGTTGTAGCGGTTGGCCGTGACGTAGGCCTGCAGGTTGGTGGTGGTCAGGGGGGCTCCCTGACCCGCCTGGTCGTACAGCAACACCTGGATTGGGCCGCTGCCCAGAGGGGCGAGGCTGCCGTCGGCCTGTTGCACCGGCGCCAGCTGGAAGGTGGCGACCAGGCCAGTGCTGAGAGGATCGTCGAACACGCTGTCCAGATCCAGGGCGCTGAGCGGACGTCCCCAGACCAGGGCGGGACTGGGCAGAGGTGCGCTGGCGACCGGATCGGGCAGATCGTTCACGCTGATCGTGAAGGCCTTCTCCGCGCTGAGACCAGCCCCATCCGTGACACGGATCCTCACCTTGAGCCGAGGGCGTGTCTCCCGGTCGAACACCTCCGCCGCCTGCAGCTGGCCGTTGACGACACGGAAGCGGCGGTTGTCGTCAGCGCCCTCGCCAGCCACCAGGGCATAGGTGAGCTCTGAGGAGGACAACAGGGTGCCATCGGCGGCGATGGTGTTGAGTGTGCCGATCGGAACCCCGATCACGTCACTTTCGTTGATCGTCTGGCTCGAAAGCTGCAGATCGGCGGGGGCGGGGTTGGGCAAGGCGGCACTGGGGTGGGGCGTGCCTTCGACGCCGGGTTGTCAGTTTACTGTCGCTGGCCAAGCCTGCCGACAGCAACAACAGACGCTGTCTGGCATGACGACATCCATGCAGCGGCAGGTCTTGTGGATCGAGGCGCTGCCGGTTGCGGTTGGGCCTCAGGGGGGGGCCTCCAAAGCGGCGACCAGCACGGTGAGCAGACCCTCCAGCCGGTTGAAACGTTGCTCCAGCCGCTGCTCCAGGGCGCTGAGCCGCTGCTCCAGCTCCAAGGCGGTGAGGCCCTTGGAGACCGTTGCTCCCCGGCTGGCGCTGACGGGCCAGGCGCCCGCGCGGCAGGTCTGAACGATCACATCCCAGGTGGGTTTCTTGGGGGCCTGGCCGATCTGCTCCTCCAGCCAGGCCTGGGCCTCGGCCAACTTGCCAAAACGGGCTTTGAGGGCCTTGAGCTCACAGGCGTCAGGGGGAAGCAGGCCCGCAGGCGGCAGAGCTGCGGCCGCCCGGGGGGAGGCCGGGGGGAGGGGGGCCTCCGGGGCGGCTGGGGCGAGCTCGTCTACCAGCTGGCGCACCCTGGCGTTCTGGGCGCCGATGGTGCGGTAGATGTCGGCATCGCCTTTGGCCAGGCGGGCCATCAGCTCCCCGAAGCGATCACTGAGCTCACCCATCGTCGCGGTTGCCTCCCCGCAGCAGGCCGCGCATGCGTTCGATCAGCTGGTTGATGTGAAAGATCGACCAGAAGCCAGTCTGCTCTTTGACGGCATCAAGATCGTCGAGCAGACGATCCAAGGCCTCTTGCTTCTTTTCAAATGTTTCCAGCTCGCGATGCATGTCTTGCGCCAGGCGCATGGTCTCCATTTTTTCCTGCCCGATCAGCAGCAGCTGCTCCTCGTAACCGCGCAGGGTGGCCAGGAACTGCTCGCGGGCCTCGCTGAAATCGCGCGAGCGGCGCAGCAGCTGCCCCCGGGAGCGGCTGAGGGCGGCGTGGCTGTTGCGCATGGCCAAGTAGTGATGGGCGATCTGCTCAGCGCTGAGCCCCGATAGCTCCCGCGGGAAATCAGAGGTGGAACGAATTCCCTTGCATTCGATCGCCGACTGGCTGGCGGAGGGCTCGCCGCCGATAGACGGGAGCGAGCGATGACCGTCGGGCATTGTGTCACAACTCTGGACCAATGCCCCAATCAATAGCATGCCATCCCTGCCTGCTCCTGTGTCATGCCATCCCTGCCGCGCACAGTCAAGGCGAGGGAGAGGTCAGGAGCCGGGGCGGCGCCGGCAGGCGCGTGCTCACCAGCCAGGCAGCCGCCACCAGCAGGGAGGAGACCACAAGGCAGGCGGGCAGCCCAGCCCAGAGGAACAGGGCTCCGGAGAGCAACGTGCCCAGGAGACGGCCGGCAGCATTGGCCATGTAATAAAAACCCACGTTGAGACTCACCGATTCGGCATCGGTGTAGGCGAGGATCATGTAGCTGTGAATCGAGGAATTCATGGCAAACACCACGCCAAACACCGCCAGTCCTGCGACCACCACCAGACCAGGCTGGCCCACCGGCCGCCAGAGGGCGATGGCGATCAGAGCCGGAATGGCGGCAAGCAGCGCGCTCCAGAACCGCACCGCCGCCACGCCAGGGGGAGCGCTCTGACCCCAGGCGCGCCGCAGGACCGGAGCGCAGCCCTGCACGATCCCGTAGCCGATCAGCCAGAGGCCCATGAAGCCGCCCACCTGCCAGAACCGCCAACCCAGGGCGGCCTCCAGAAACACCGGCAGCGCCACCACAAACCAGACATCGCGAGCACCGAAGAGAAAAAAGCGCGCCAACGACAGAGCATTGATGCCTGGACTTTTGGAGAACAGGGAGGCAAAGCCGGGCTTGCGCTTCATGCGGCCCATGGCGGCGGGAAGGCCCAGGGTGCCGCTGAAAGCGAGCAGCAGGGCCGCCGCCATCCACCCCACGGCTCCGTTGAAGCCCAGCGTGGTGAGCAGAACGCCGCCCAGGAAAAAGCCCACGCCTTTGAGGGCGTTCTTCGAGCCGGTGAGGATTGCCACCCAGCGAAACAGCTGCCGCTCCCCCCGCTCCTGGTCGTCTGGCGTTGGCGGCAGTACGGCTTTGATGGCACTTTTGGCGCTCATCTTGTTGAGGTCTTTGGCGATGCCGCTGAGGGCCTGGGCCCCCATCACATAAGCCACACTCCACCATTTCGGCCAGCTGTCCGCCACCGGGAGGAGCATCAGCAGGGCCGCCACCTGCAGCAAGGTGCCGGTCCAGAGGGTGAGGCGCAGGCCGAAGCGTCCCCCAAGCCAGCCACCACAA
Source organism: Cyanobacteriota bacterium (assembly GCA_046340795.1). GTDB lineage: Bacteria > Cyanobacteriota > Cyanobacteriia > PCC-6307 > Cyanobiaceae > Cyanobium. Next base: position 6,136 of record JBKDSV010000010.1, read on the forward strand.
AGGTTGGTGAGCACCCCGAAGAACTCATAGAAGACGAACAGCAGCGCGATCTCCAGCGTGGTGTAGCCAAGCGCGTGGAAATGGAACACCACCAGCATCCGCAGGGCCCCATCGCTGAGGGTGAAGGCCCAGTAGTTGGCGGTGACGATGGCGTATTGCCGCAAGGGCGAGAGGGGGCGGCGCGGAGGCGGAGTCCCCGGGCGAGGTTCAGGACAGTGTTCGCCAGCCATGGTTCCGCCTCAGCCCGCCTCGAGCCGGGCGACATGGCCCACCAGATCGGCCATGCGGCAGCTGTATCCCCATTCGTTGTCATACCAGGCATAGACCTTCAGCTGGGTGCCATCCACCACCAGCGTCGAGGGCGCATCGATGACGGCGCTGCGGGGGTCGTTGACATAGTCGACAGAGACCAGGGGCCGGGTTTCGTAGCCCAGGATTCCCGCCAGCGGACCGTTGGCGGCCGCCGCAAACGCCTGATTCACCTCCTCCGCGCTGACGCTGCGCTTCAGCTCGAACCCCGCATCGGTGAGGGAGGCATTCAGCAGCGGCACGCGCACGGCGTGGCCATTGAGCTTGCCCCGCAGCTCGGGGAAGATCAGACCAATGGCCTTGGCGGATCCGGTGGTGGTGGGGATCAGGCTCTGGCCGCAGGAGCGGGACCGGCGCAGATCGCTCTTGAAACCATCCACCACCACCTGGGTGTTGGTGACGTCATGCAGGGTGGTGATGGTGCCGTGTTTGATGCCGAAGCCTTCGTGCACCACCTTCACCACGGGCGCCAGACAGTTGGTGGTGCAGGAGGCAGCGGTGAGCAGCCGGTGACGGTCGGGGTCGTAGAGGGAGTGGTTGATGCCGTAGACGACATTCAGCGCCTCGGCTCCCGCGATCTCGCCTTGAACCGGACAGGCCACCACCAGTCGCTTCAGGCCCACCGTGTCGAAATAGGGCTGCAGGGTTTGCGGTGTTTTGAAGCGGCCGCTGCACTCGAGCACCATCTGCACGCCCGCTTCGCGCCAGGGAACGGCGCTGGGATCGCTCTGTCGGCTCCAGCCCACGGAGGTGTGATCAACGTGGAATCGGCCCGCCTCGGCCCGCACGGTCCGGGACCAGCGGCCATGGACAGAGTCAAAGGCCAGCAGATGGGCCGCGCTGGCAGCATCCCCCGCCGGATCGTTGACATGGACCAGGTGGATGCCAGGGCGACCCCAGAGCGCCCGGAAGACAAGGCGGCCAATGCGACCGAATCCGTTGATGCCGATGTTCATGGGGACAGGGGGCGGAGGCGGCTGCTGGCGGCCCAAGCTTAAATCAACTAGGGTTGATGAATCAGGTGTCCCACATCACATGCCTGTCGCCATCACGCCATCTGGGCGGGCTCGGCCGGAAACGGCTCCGCCTGAGCCAGCCCCCTCTGAAATGGCTGTGCCTGCGTCAGCTCTGTCTGCGTCAGCTCTGTCTGAGACAGTTCTGTCTGAAACCGCTCTGCCCGCGAACCTTGTGAACGCCAGGCCTGACGCCCCAAGGTGTGACGCTCCCGCGACGGCGACGGCGGCGCCCCTGGCGCTCGACCAGGCGCAGTCGCTCCTGCGCGCGCTGGCCGATCCTCAGCGCCTGCGGGTGGTGGAGGCCCTAGCCGCGGGCGAGCGCTGTGTCTGCGACCTCACCTCCGAGCTGGGGCTGGCCCAGTCGCGTCTGTCGTTTCACCTCAAGGTGATGAAGGAGGCTGGCCTGATCAGCGCCCGTCCGCAGGGGCGCTGGGTTTACTACCGGCTCCAGCCCGCGGCTCTGGAGCTGTTGCGCAACTGGCTGGCCCATCTGACCGCCGGTTGCGGCGCGCCCGCCCGCTCCTGCCCCTGAAACGCCATGTCCGACCCGATCCCCGCGGCCGCCGCCCAGACTCCCCTGCCAGCCCCCGGGCTGCGACGCCTGTCCCGGCTCGACAGGCTGTTGCCGCTGTGGATTCTGCTGGCCATGGCCACCGGACTGCTCCTGGGCCAACTGGTGCCTGGCCTGCAGGCGGCCCTGGGGGCCGTGCAGGTGGACCACACCTCCCTGCCGATCGCCCTGGGGCTGCTGTTGATGATGTTTCCTGTGTTGGCGAAGGTGCGCTATGGCGAATTGGGCCACGTGGCCCGCGATCGGCGGCTGCTCGGCCTGACTCTGGGACTGACCTGGGGCCTGGGCCCGCTGTTGATGTTTGCCTTGGCCTGGTGCTTTCTGCCGGATCAACCGGCGTTTCGCACCGGGCTGGTCTTGATTGGCATCGCGCCTTGCATCGCCATGGTGCTGATCTGGATTGATCTGGCCCAGGGAGATCGGCAGGCGGCCGCCCTGCTGGTGGCGATCAACTCCCTTCTGCAGGTGTTGCTCTATGCCTTGCTGGGCACGTTCTACCTGCAGATTCTCCCCGGCTGGCTTGGCCTCGACAGTCAAATTGTGACGTTCTCATTTTGGCAGATTGCCCGTGCGGTATTGATTTTTCTTGGTATCCCGCTGGTGGCAGGATTCCTTACCCGCCTGATCGGTGTGCGCAGGAAGGGACTGCGCTGGTATGAGCAAACCTTTCTGCCACGCATCGGACCCTGGTCGCTCTATGGCCTGTTGTTCACGATCGTGGTGATGTTTGCCCTGCAGGGGAAGGCGATCACGTCTGCTCCGGCGCAGGTGTTGCGCGTGGCGATTCCCTTGTTGCTGTATTTCGTTCTGATGTGGAGCGTGGCTTTCGCTGTAGGCAAGAGCAGCGGACTTGACTACCCGCGCACCACGGCCTTGGCCTTCACGGCAGCCGGCAATAATTTTGAACTGGCGATTGCCGTGTGCATCAGCCTCTGGGGCGTCACCTCCCAGCAAGCCTTGGCCGGAGTGATCGGGCCGCTGATCGAGGTGCCCGTTCTGGTGACCCTGGTCTCTGTGTCGCAGGCGTTGAAGCGAGGCTTCCCCGTGGCGCGACGATGATGGCGGGGCCGTGCCCGCAGTCCCCCTGCGATTCGGCGCCCGATCTCGCCAGTCCCTCGGCCTGCTGCACCGAGTCTTCGCCACGGATCTCCGGTCCATCCTTGGGCTCTCCGCCGAGTCCAGAAAACAGCCCCCGCCGAGGCGAGGGCCATCGTCCCGCGGAGGCGGAGCTCAAACCTTGCGGCTGTAAAACTCCACCACCAACAATTCGTTGATCTCCAGGGCCACCCATTCGCGCTCGATGCGGCCGTTGACCTTGGCCGTCATCTTGGCTTTGTCAAACTCCAGGTGGGGGGGGATGTTGGCCAGGCCGGGGAAGGCCAGATTGCCCTCCGCCAAAGTCTTGCTGGCCTTGCGCTCGCGGATGGCCACCACATCGCCTGCCTTGCACTGATAGCTGGGAATGTCGACCACATGGCCGTTCACGGTGACGTGGCCGTGGTTGACCAGCTGGCGGGCGCCCGGAACCGTGGGACCAAAACCAAGGCGAAAACAGACGTTGTCGAGACGATTTTCGAGCAGCTTGAGCAGGTTGGTTCCCGTGGAACCCTCCTGGGCGCGGGCTTTCTTCACGTAGCGCACCAGCTGACGTTCAGAAATGCCGTAGTTGAAGCGAAGCTTTTGCTTTTCTTCCAGACGGATTGCGTATTCAGAGCGCTTGCGACGGGCTTGGCCGTGCTGACCGGGAGGGTAAGACCGCTTGGCGGACTTACGGGTGAGACCGGGAAGGTCTCCCAAGCGCCGCGTGATCCTCAGGCGAGGGCCGCGGTAACGAGACATGAAAACAACAGAGCAGGTGAACAATGGGCCGCAGGCGAGGCAAGCTGGGTCAAGACCGACCCACCCTCTCCAAAAATGCAGCGCCAACGAGCCATCCTAGAGGGCTGGCTGTCCGCCTTCTTGTTGGCCCTGATCGGCGTCTATCGCCAGTGGCTCTCGCCTCTGCTCGGGCCCCGCTGCCGCTTCCTCCCCAGCTGCAGCGCCTATGCCGCCGAGGCCATTCAGCGCCATGGCCCCTTCCGCGGCGCCTGGCTGAGCCTGAAGCGCCTGAGCCGCTGCCATCCCTTCACCCCCTGCGGCTGTGACCCCGTTCCCGACTGATGCCTGTTCTGATCCTCTACACCCGCGCGGGCTGCTGCCTCTGTGAAGGCCTGGAGGAGCGCCTGCGCGCCTTGCTTCCCCCTGGCGCCCTGCACCTGGTGGATGTGGATGGCGATCCTGTCCTGCGGGCCCGCTATGGCCTCTCCGTGCCGGTTGTGGCCCTGGCGGCAGGTGGCGAGGCCGCCAGCGGCAAAGCAGCCGAAGCCGATCGGGCCGCTGGCGGCTCGCAAGGGGAACCCATGCCGTTGCCGCCTGTCCCCCCCCGCCTGAAAGGGGAACAACTGCTTGCTTGGCTGCGGCGCCACGCAGCCATCTGACCCCTGCGGCGTTCATCGCCAACAAGCCAATGGCTGCGGCATCACCCTTGGACTGGATCGACCCAACCAATCGTGCCAAGGTGTGCCCGCGAGCCCCTTTCCCATGACCCAACTGCTCCATTCCCTGCTCGGCCAAGTGGGATTGCCCATCCCCCCGGCGCTGGAGAACAGGGAGCTGCAGAGCCTCAGTTGCGACTCGCGGCGCATCAGCGGGGGCACCCTCTTTCTGGGGCTGCCTGGCACCACGGTGGATGGGGGGCGGTTCTGGCGCCAGGTGCTGGCAGAGGGGGCCGCGGCTGCGGTGATCAGCCAGGCCGCTGCCCTCAGCGATCCACCGGGTGCCGCAGATCCGGTGGTGGTGGTGCCGGATCCTGTGGCGTGGTGGGCGGGCGAACTGGCGGCGGCCTTTTGGAATCACCCCAGCCAACGGTTGCGCCTGATCGGTGTGACAGGCACCAACGGCAAAACCACCACCACCCACCTGATTGAACACCTCACGGCCCACTCCGGCCGGACAGCCGCCCTCTTTGGCACGTTGGTGAACCGCTGGCCCGGCCACAGCGTGACGGCCCAGCACACCACGGCCTTTGCCGATCAGTTGCAAAGCCAGCTCTCTCAGGCCGTGGAGGCCGGCGCCCTGATCGCCGCGATGGAGGTGAGCTCCCATGCCCTCGATCAACAGCGGGTGGCGGGCTGTCGCTTCTCCGGGGCCGTCTTCACCAACTTGACCCAGGACCACCTCGACTACCACCCCTCGATGGAGGCCTACTTCGCGGCCAAGGCGCTGCTCTTCTCCTCTCCCCTGCTGCAGGGGGGCGCGGTGGTGAATGTGGATGACCCCTGGGGCGCCCGCTTGGCGGAGCAGCTGCAGACGGCGGGCACCCCCTGCTGGCGCAGCTCCCTGGTGCGCTCCGAGGCGGAACTCACCATCAGCGAACTGCGCATGGCCGCCGATGGGGTGCGCGGCGTTTTGCACTCGCCGCAGGGGGATGGTCCCTTCTTCTCTCCCCTGGTGGGCCGCTTCAACCTGATGAATCTGCTGCAGGCCGTGGGCGTGTTGCAGTTGCAGGGTCTTCCCCTGACACGGCTGCTGGAGGCCATCCCCAGCTTCCGCGGCGTACCCGGGCGCATGGAACGGGTGAGCGCACCCGCTGCCGGCCAGAACCCCGCCGTGCTCGTCGACTACGCCCACACGCCCGATGGGCTGGAAAATGCCCTGGCCGCCTGTCGGCCCTTCACCAGTGGCCGGTTGATTTGTGTGTTTGGCTGCGGCGGGGACAGGGACCGGGGCAAACGGCCCCAGATGGGGGAGATCGCCGCACGGCTTGCGGATCAGGTGGTGGTCACCTCCGACAATCCCCGCACGGAGGATCCGCAACGCATCCTTGAGGACGTGCTCGCTGGCATCCCGAAGGAGATCGCTCCGCTGGTGGAGGTGGATCGGGCCAAGGCGATCGCCCAGGCCATTGCCACCGCCGCAGTGGACGATCTGGTGTTGATCGCCGGCAAAGGGCACGAGGATTACCAAATTCTTGGCACCACCAAAATCCACTTTGATGACCGCGAGGAGGCCGAAAGGGCCCTGCGGTTGCGCCAAAGCCCACCGGCGGCCCACACCTAGTGGGCAGTCCCGCAAGTTCATGCGTCATCCTCGGCCTGGTCCGTGCGCCTAGATGCCGTCATCAGCAAGGACTGCAGGCCAGACACCCATCAAAGGATCCACAGCGCATTCGCAGGACAGCACACCAGGGCGCCGCCCCGGTGGCCACGGGCCTTGCGGTTCAGCGAACGATGTTCCGGTCGTAGCGCGTTTCTCCGTCACGCACCCAGCCCCCCTTGCTCAGCTCCAGCCATTCGCCACTGGCGGCGTCCCGACGACGCCTTCCCGTGATCTGAAATGTGTCGCCATTGCGAAACTGGCGCAAGACGCGGGAGCCGAGGTCGGCATGCTCGCGAACCTCCACCAGACCGCTGGCGGCGACCGCTTCTGCTTCATACCCGACGTCGCCTTCAGGGTTGGTGGTCATCCCGGCACTGGCATGGGCATGACCGGGGGACGCATCGTGACTGCGGAGCCACGCCCAGGACCCCAGCCCCAGGGTCAGTGGCAGAAGCAGCCACCACAGGCGGCTCGGATGCACCGGGATGGCGGGGTCGGCGCCCACTTCGGCCTTGCGCTTGGTGAAGGTGTTGGCCACCCCCTCCTTGAGGCTGTACGGGCAGGTGAGGCGAGCGGTGTGCAGGCCATCTTGGGTCAGCTCAAACACAAGCTCCACCCTGTCGACATCCAGAGCCTTGCTGGAGACCAGCTTGGCCCGATCGGAGCGCCAGCCCTCGCTCGCGGCACTGTCCAGACAGGCGGCCTCCGCCGTTTCGAGCAGCGCTCTGGAATCGGTGGCCAGGGCGTTGCCAGCGCTGGCCAGAAGGCCGCAACAGGCCGCTGAAACCATCAGCAGTCCGGAGAAACGGCGAAAAGAGGGCGCCAGCATGCCTCTAAACCTCCAAAAGAGAACCCGGTGGGGAGAAAGGAATCGTGAGCCAATGATGAACACTTGCGGGCCTCTTTGCCTGGCAGGTGGCAACAAAGCAACCCTATGCACGCCAGACGGATTGGCAACGCACCTCGATCGATTGAAACACATGGGGGCACCTCGAAAAATTCCGCCTCCCCCTCGCCTCCCGGAGTGAAATCCCTTGCTGTCACTGACCTCGCTGGCCAGTCGCGGCAGGCCAAAAGTGATTTTTCGAGGGGCCCATGGGTTGTCAGCCCTAGAACCACTCTCCGGCAGCCGTCGCGATGCGAGCAGGCCAAGGGTGGCGGCGGGCGGCTTGCCGCAGAGAGCAAAACGTCACACCTCTCCAGCCTGGGTCTAAGGAAGCTCTGGACAACCGGTCGCCAGTGGCAGCTGTCCCTTGCACCAACTGGGAGCTCCGCGGTCTCACAGGTGCCGCTGAGGGGTTGTCCAGAGCCTCCCTGATTTGGGAAAGGTTTGCTTCTCCGTTGAAAACAGCTTCGTTGCCCTGACACACGTGAATTTGGTTTAGTTTCAGGAAGATTTTCTTCTCCGCTGAGCATGGTTTCCTTGTCCTGAAGTGCGTCAACTGTGACAATCTCTTGCCTTAGGCCCAGTGGTTGCCATCATCAGCACGTGGTCTCTAAAAAATCTTCTTCTGAATGGTTCTCGCTGTTCCGCTGTCCAAAAAATTTCTTGCTGAGTTGCTTGGCACGTTCTGGCTGGTCCTTGGTGGTTGCGGCTCTGCCGTTCTTGCCGCCTCCTTCCCCTACGACAACGGGGCCAATCCCTTGGGCCTGGGCTTCCTGGGCGTTTCTGTGGCCTTCGGTCTCACCCTGCTGACGATGGTGTACACCATCGGTCATGTTTCCGGCTGCCACATCAACCCTGCCGTCACCTTTGGCCTTTGGGCTGGTGGCAAATTTCGCGGCTCCCAGGTTTTCCCCTATGTGGTCGCCCAGGTGCTTGGCGCCATCCTCGCTGGCGGGGTCCTCTGGATGGTGGCGGGAGGCAGGGAAGGCTTCAGCGCCCTCCCCTCCAGAAATCCTCTGGCCACGAATGGCTGGGGTGACCATTCTCCCGGGGGGTACAGCTTCTGGGCGGCCCTGGTGATTGAGGTGATCCTCACCTTCTTCTTCCTGCTGGTCATTCTCGGCGCCACTGATCGCCTGGCTCCCACGGGGTTTGCGGGAGTGCCCATCGGCTTGTCCCTCACCTTGATCCACCTGATCAGCATCCCCGTCACCAACACCTCGGTGAACCCCGCCCGCAGCACGGGTGTGGCCGTCTGGATGGGGGGAGCGGCGATGGGGCAGCTGTGGCTGTTCTGGCTCGCGCCGATTGTTGGCGCATTGCTGGCGGGCTGGCTGCACAGCGCGTTTCTGAGCACAGAAGCCGATTACTGAGCCAGGCAGAGCCCTGAAGGGCAGCCCCGTGGAGAAGACAAGACCACAGGGCGGCAGCTGAAGCAAAGGGGCTGGAGCCGGTTCCGGGGCCGGTTCCCGCGCAAACCCGGGCGGCCTCAGCTCCAGTCGTTGGCGGCGAAGCTCAGAAGCGTGTCCAGCAGGGCCTCCACATCGGCTGCCGTGGTGGTGACATGGGTGCAGGCCCGCAGGCAGCTCGGCCCCGGCAGATGGCGGAGCCAGAGTCCCCGTTGACCCAGACGGCCCACCACCGCCTCCGGCGCGACCGCAGAGCCATCCCGCCGCCGCAACTGGAAACTCACCAGTCCAGCCGGAGGTGGCTCCTCCAGCAAGGGGTCGCACCCCGGCAATGACAGCAATCCCTGCCAGAGCCGTCGCGCCTGCTCCTGAATCAACGCCAAACGCTCCTCCGCCGAACCGATGGCATCCAGCAGGGCCAGGGAGGTGCGCAGGCCACTGAGGAGGGGCGTGCAGGAGGTGGCCACTTCGAAGCGACGACCGTCGCGATGGAACGCCGCCGCCGCCTGGCCCTCCGAGCGGAGGGTGCGCCAGCCGATCAACGTGGGTTGGCTCTCCCGCAGCAGCCGTTCCGAGAGGAGCACACCCCCGAGCCCCTCCGGTCCGCAGGACCATTTGTGACCGGTGAAGGCATAGATATCCGCCTGGGCCGCCTCGGGCGCCAGCGGCAGGCTGCCAAAACTCTGAGCCGCATCCACCAGCAACCAGGGTTGGTTGGGATGGGCCGCCAAGCGTTCGGCGACGGCGCCAATGGGCATCCGCTGGCCGGTTTTCCAGAGCAGGTGGGAGAGCACCACCAGGCGGGTGTTGGTGCTCAGGGCTTGATCCAGGGCTTCGAGCACCCACGCATCGGGCCGGGCGGAGGCGCTGCGCGGCGGCTGGCCCGCCCCCCGGCCCAGGGCCTGCACAGGCAGCGTTTGCATCCGCAGGCCAAAACGCCGGGCCAACTCCCGACAAGCCGCCACCACCCCGTCGTGCTCCCCGTCGCCGATGAGGATCTCGTCACCCGCTCGCCAGGGCAATCCCCACAGGGGAAGAACGCAGCCCATGGTGACGTTTTCTGTCAGGGCCAGGCGGTGGGACGGGGCGCCGCACCATTGGGCCAGGTGCTGGCGCAACTGTGAGGTTTCCGCCTCCAGAACGGGCCACAGCGCTGAAGTGAAGGGGCCCAGCTCCTGAATGCGCCGCCAGCTCGCCACGATGGCGTCCAGGGAGGGGGTTGGCAGGGGGCCCTGGCCGCCGTAGTTGAAATAGGTCTTGTTGGCCAGGGCGGGCATGAGGGCTCTCAGGCCCGCGCCATTCATGGGGGTCTCCTACAGCACCTGACCGACGGCCACCGCGGCCACCGCTGAAAAGACGGTGATGCCCAGGGCGGTGAGGGGATTTTGCCCCTGCGCCACCGCCAAGGTGGTGATCACCCCCGCGCCCAGGCAGGCCACAGCCAACTGATTGGCGAGATCCCCTTGAAAACGAGGACCGGAAAAACGGGGACCAGGGCCGGCAGACATGGGATCCAGTAGCAATCTCTGCAGACGCTATGAGCGGCTTCTGGATCCATCCAGGCCGACAGCCAAGTTGTTACGCAGCGTGGAAGTTCTTCACACAAAAGTTACAACTCTGGGCTCGGCCTGGGCCCGGATGCCGGTCTGGCGCGCCCGCCGCTGGCCCAGCGCCGCAACGCCTCCAGCTGTTCCCGCGCCGTCCGCGACAGAGGCACCACCTGGCTGGCGGCGGCAATCAGATCCGGCTCTTCCAGATCCCGTTTGTCGCCAAAGGCGAGATGCATCGCTTCGATCACGGTCTGCTCCAGCTCCGCACCGGAAAAGCCATCCGTGCGGTCGACAAGCACCTCCAGCGGGATGCGGTGGGCGGGCCGGCGACGCCTCATTTGCAGATCGAGAATGGCGCGACGCTCTTGGGCATCGGGAAGTTCCAGCCAGAAGATCTCATCAAAGCGGCCCTTGCGCAGCAGCTCCGCCGGCAGACGCTCTACCGCGTTGGCTGTCGCCACCACAAAGACCGGGCTGGCTTTTTCCGCCATCCAGGTGAGCAGGCTGGCCAACACCCGCTGGCTGGTGCCGCCATCGCTGCGTCCATCGGCGGCGCCGCTGAAGGAAAAGCCCTTGTCGATCTCATCAATCCAGAGCACGCAGGGCGCCAGGGCTTCGACCCACTGGATCATCTCCCGCGTGCGTGCCTCACTGGCCCCCACCAGGCCAGCGAACAGACGACCCACATCCAAGCGCAGCAGGGGCATGGACCAGCTGTGGGCGATGGCCCGGGCCGTGAGGGATTTGCCCGTCCCCTGGGGACCGACGAGCAACACCCCCCGCGGCAGGGGCAGGCCAAAGCGACGGGCCTCCTCACTGAAGGCCCGATGGCGTTGGTCCAGCCAGTGCTTGAGGGAGTCGAGCCCTCCGATGTCAGCGGGGGTGGCTTCGGTGGGGCAATACTCCAGCAATTCGCTGCGGGCGATAGCCAGCCGTTTCTCCTCCAGCACCTCGGCCAGATCCTCCGGCCCCAGCTGCCCCCGGCGAGCGAGAGCGCGGGCCGCCAGCTGACGCACCCGCTGCTCGCTCAGGCCATGGCAGGCGGCGGTGAGCTCGCTGAGCACCGCCGCCGGCAACGGTTGGCCACTGGCCCGGGCGATGGAGGCCAGAAGGCGCTCGATCGCCGCGGCATCGGGCAGAGGGAGATCGAGGCTGGTGATGCTGTCCTGCAGCTCCGCGGGCAGATCCCATCGGGGGGCGCTGATCACCAACGTGTGGGGCCCTCGCCGCAGACGACTGGTCAAGTTGCGCAAGCGCCGGCAGACGCCCGCGTCATCGCTGAAGCGATGGAAGTCTTTGAGCAAGAGAATCACGCCCTGCTCCTCGCGCAGGCCAGCGATCACCTCCAGGGCACCCATGGGATTGCGCGAAGCCTCCCCCTCTCGGCCGCTCGCCCCCTGCAGACCGCTGATGAAGTCCCAACTCCAAAGGGCCCGTCCGCCAAGCGCTTGAGCCACCTGCTGCAAGAGGGTTTGCACCCGCTCTTCCTCCAGGGTGCGGATCCAGAGGATGGGGGTGCGCGAGCGGATCAGCAGATCCAGCTGCTCCACCAGGGAGGGAGAGGGCATCACCCTGACTCAATGCGGAGAGGACGGAGCGGGCGCCGGTTCCGACGTCGGCGCATGGGATGTCGCTTGGGGAGAGACAGACGGGGCGGAGCTTGGTGGCTGAGGGTTTGGCGCGCTGAGGGCCTTCAGGGCGGACCAGCGGGGATCTGTCGTGGTGGAAGCGCTGCTCCAGCGCACGGGGCCCGGGCAGTCGTCGCCGCAGCGGTTGACCAGGGGCAGCCGCAGGCTCAGCTGCTCAAACAGCCAGCGCTCCGGATCGAAGCGACCCTGCGGATCGAGCCGATCGTCCAGCACATCCCCCAAGGGATCCGCCCGGCTATCGGCGGTCGAGGGGGCGCCGCGGAAATCAATCAGCTCGCGCACGTCAGCCCGCAACACTTGATTGAACTGCTGCAGGCAGCGGGCACAGCAGAGGGTGAGGATCGTCTCCACCTCTGCGCTCACCTCCAGGGCCGTGCCGTGGTGAACCAGCTGCAACACCCCCCGAACCGGAGTGAGGCTCTCGATGTCTGGGATCAGTTGGTCGACCTGCCAGTGCTTTCCCTGCTCCAGAGAACGCAGCTCCGGGATGGAGACTGGCCGTAACACCTGCGAGAGGCTCACTTTTTAGAGTTGGGTTCAAAGGGGAGCCGGCCCGTGCCCCCGGTCGAGCCGGCCGCCACCGCCGCTTTGGACTGGTTGGCCAGTTGTTGATCGAGGATCTGCTGCAGGTTGTCGGGCAGGCTTTCGCGGCTCAACAGATAGGTCTGCAAGCCTTGGAAGATGTTGGCCACCACCATGTAGAGCAACACGCCAGAAGGCAGGGGGAAAAAGAGGAACATCCCCGTGATCATCACCGGTGTGATCCGGTTGGCGGTTGTCTGCTGCGGGTTGGCGGGCATCCCCATGCCGGAGAGGATCTGGCTGACGAAAAGGGTGGCGCCAAAGGCCGCCACCAAAATGGCCACATCCCAGTTGATCACCCCATCGGTGACGAAGCCCACCTGGCCCAGAGCCTTGATGAAGAGAAAGCCACTGCGGGCCGCCAGACCAGGAATCTTGGCCTCCACCACCGCGTCGCCCGGGCTGATGGCGTGAATGGTGCCGTCGGGATCCACGCTGACCACTCCTTCGCCCTTGGTGACGCTCCAGGAGGGGCTGAAGGCGTCACCGTTCTCGACACTGGCCAGCAAGGAGGAGAAGCTGGAGCCGTCTTTGGCGTGCAAGGAAACCGTTGCCGTGTCGCCAACGCCGAGCTTGCTGCCCTTCTCCAGGGTGCCGATGACGGGCACATGCTGGGTGGCGGTGACAAAAATCGAGTGACTGGCCGTGTTGAAGGGTTTGACCTCCACGGCTGCGATCTGTTCGGCAGGAAGCACCTTCAGGTTGAAGGTGTAGGGCACGTCAGCAAAAGGTGAGCCCCGCAGGGTGGCAAACAGAGCGAAGAGGATGGGCATCTGCACCAACAGCGGCAGACAGCCCGCCAGGGGACTGCCAAACTCCTGCATCAGCTTGCCCAGCTCCTCTTGTTGCTTCTGGGGGTTGCTGGCGTACTTGCTTTTGATCTCGGCCTGCCGCTGTTGCATCACAGGCTGGGCGATCCGCATCCGCCGGGCGCTGCGGATGGAGCCAGCGCTGAGGGGGAACAACGCCAAGCGGATCACCACCGTAAGGGCAATGATCGCCAGGCCATAGCTGGGCACCAACCCATAGAAAAAATCGAGGATGGGCAGCAGCAGGTTGTCGGAGATGTAGCCGATCACAGCGGGGCGATTGGGGGGAGGATCCGTGGGTCAGTGTGCCTGATGGCGGAGGCCACCGGTTTGCAGCGGGGCAAGTTTTCAGGAGGCGGCGACGTCAGGAGCGGCAAAACCGGTGGCAACATTGGCCACCTTGGCGGGTTTAGGGGCGGAACGGCGTTGTTCGTTGATGTAGGCCTCCATCTCGCGGAAGCGAGGCACGGAGCGCATTTCCAACTTGGAGCCATCCGTGAGCACCAGCACCATGTCCCCCCAGCTGCCCAGACCCCGCGGGGCGGAGCGCACCTCCCGGATCTGGCCATAGACGACCTGGGTGCGCTCGCGGCCCATCCAGCCACCGTTGACCTCGATGCGACGGCTGGTGATGCGGTAACGCAGCCAGAGGGCCCGAACCACGGCCGCCACCGCGAAGGGAAGACCGATCAGGGTGAGGCCAAAGAGCAGATTGAGGATCAGATCCCCCCGGGCGGGTCCCCCTTCGTAGAACACGCTCTCCTGACTGCTGGCTCCGGCCGCCACGGGGGCATCCTGGGTGTTCATCAGCGCAACTCCGCCTTTCGCAACAACTGCAGACATTCTCCCAGCAGGAGGGACTCTTCGGCGTCGATGCTTCCAGGCTTCAGGCTGAACACCAGCCAGGCTGGCTGTTCGGGGATGGGCGGATGGGTGAGCAACTGCTGGTGCAACAAGCGACGCAGGCGATTGCGCCGCACCGCCCGCTTGCTGACCTTGGAACTGACGACGATGGCGCAGCGCCACGGACTCGGGGGATGGGGGCGATCGCGGGGCGGCAGGATCCCACGGTCCTCCGGAAGCACCCGCAAGGTGAGCCAAGTGCCGTGAAACCGCTTTCCCTGGCGGTAGAGCCGGTCAAACACCTTGACCCCCCGGAGCCGATGCTGTTGGGGCAGAGCCACAGGAGGGGGGAGGGGTTAGACGGCCAGACGGGCCCGCCCACGGCGGCGGCGGGAGCGAATCACCCGGCGGCCCGTGTGGCTGCGCATGCGCACGCGAAACCCTGAGACACGCTTCCGCTTGCGGCTGGTTCCTTCCAGTGTGCGCCTGGTCATGACAATCTTTTCTCAGCTGGTCAGCTTACCAGTCGGGGGGAGAGTCCCCCGGAGCCTCAGTTGGAGGTGTTGGCGTCGATCTGGATCAACCAGCTGCCCAGGTAGGTGGAGATGGGAATGTCTCCCGGAGCCTGGGCGAGAGCGTTGAACTGATACATGCCGATGTTGAACGGATTGAAGATCCGCATGAACACGCCCACCGTGTATTTGTCTGAGATGGGTGTTTCAGGGAAGACCTCGATCGTGCCCGCCTTTTGATTCACTTCCACTGTGGCTGGGATCTGCTTGTCACAGCGGGTGCGCTTGAGCATGCCACCTTCGCTCATGCGGCACAGCTTGACCCGATCGGCTTCGATCTTGCTGTCAAAGGTTTTTGGCAGGGAAATGGTCAGCTTCAGGATGGCGGTTTTCCGATCCTTTGGCCGCAGAATCAGGTAATAGTCGGAAAGCTTGAGACGCTGGGTGTCGGATTGAAAGAAATACAGCTTGCGATAGTCCTTGCTGTTGTCCCAACGGAACTCCATCAGACCGGGAGTGCCCTGGGCCTGGACCGGCTGGGCAGGCGCCAAGAGCGAGCCCGGCAGCGTCAGGGAAACGGCCAACCCGGCAGCGAGGCTCAGGCAAGCCGTGGTTTTGCCGCGCGGAGACAAACGACAAGACAAGGCGGGAAGAGGCACTGGTTGAGGCTCTGTGAAGGGCAGGGAAGCCCTGTTCACAAATTCTCCTGAGGGGGCCGATGAGGCCCGGGGGCTAGTGGTCGGCGGGGGAGGTGGCCGTGGGGTGATTGGCCCGATCGGGGCGCAGGCGGGAGGCCTCCCGCAGATAGGGATGCACCAGGGCGCAGTCCACCTCCATCCAGGCATGGGCGAGCAGACGAATGCAGCGGGGCAGATCGCCGGGCACCGCCATCTGTTGGCAATCGAGCAGCGCGACCTGGTCCCAACCCAGCCGTCGTCGCGCAATGGCGGCCGGGAAGCAGGCGTTGAGATCCGCGGTGACAGAAAACGTCACCGACAGCAGTCGGGATCCCTCCAAATGGTTGGCGGCCACCAGGGCCTCGATCAGCTCGCTCACCGCTGCATCGATGGCCTCACAGGTGTTGGCCGTTGCCGTGGTGGCCCCACGCAGGGCCCGCAATTCAAGGGCTGGGGTGGCCATGGCTCAGTGCTGAAGATCAGGGGCGGTGGAGCCAGAGCGGTTGCCCGCTCAGACCCAATTCCATGGTGAAGCGATCACCCAGAGCGCGCAGCAGGGCGCGGCCGGGGATCAGGCCCGCGAACCGCTTGGGTTGCCGGCCGAAGGTGACGGTTTTGGCCTGCAGCGGGTCGAGGCCCGCCAGCTCGGCGGCCAGGCGCCGGGCCGCCTCCTCGTCGCCAAGGGCATCCACCAGCCCCAGGGCCATGGCCTGGGCGCCGGAGAAGACGCGGCCATCAGCAAAGCTCCGCACCTGCGCCTCCGTCAGTCCGCGGCCCCTGGCGATCGCCGCCACAAATTGGTTGTAGCTGGCATCGATCAGTTCCTGCAGGAGCTGGCGCTCGCCCTCCGTCAGACCACGATCCGGCGAAAGGATGTCTTTGTAGAGGCCGCTCTTCACGATTTCAAAGCGCACCCCGAGCCGTTCCAGCAAACGCGAGAGGTCGTTGCCCCGCAGGATCACCCCGATCGAGCCTGTGATCGTGCCGGGATTGGCCACAATCCGCTCCGCCCCCATGGCCACGTACACCCCGCCCGAGGCGGAGATGTTGCCGAAACTTGCCACCACCTTGCAGCCCTTGTCGCGCAGCCGCTGAAGAGCGGCATGGATCTCCTGGCTGTCGCCCACGGTGCCCCCGGGGCTGTCGATCCGCAGCAACAGGGCCGGACACTCCCGTTCCTCCACCTGGCGCAGGGCCTGGAGCACCCGTTCGCGGGTGCTGCCCAGGATCGGCCCCTCGATGGCAATGCGCGCCAGGGTGCGTCGGGTCTTGCGGCGCCAGGGCCAAGGCATCATCACGATCGGCAACGGCAGGATCCTAAAAAGAGGCCACTCACCTGCCCGGCAGGACACACCGATGGACCTGCCCCCGTCGCTGCCAGTTTCCCTGCGCTGGCTGCTGATGCTGCTGCCCTTTGCCCTGTGGGGGACGGCCATGGCGGCGATGGCCCCTCTGCTCCAGGGCGCCACTCCCGCCATGCTCGCCTGCCTGCGTTTGCTGCCGGCTGGGGGGGCGCTGCTGCTGGCCGCCGCCTGGATGGGACGCCCCCTGGCGGTGGCCGGGGCGGATCGGCCCTGGCTGCTGCTGTTTGCCCTGGTGGACGGCACGCTCTTCCAGGGCTGCCTGGCCCTCGGCCTGGGCCAGACCGGGGCGGGCCTGGGCTCGGTGCTGATCGATTCCCAGCCCTTGCTTGTGGCCCTGCTGGCACGGGTGCTCTTCAAGGAGCCGATCAATCCGGTGGGCTGGTTTGGGCTGCTGCTCGGTTTGGCGGGGATCCTCTGCCTGGGACTGCCGGCGGAGGTCCTGCGGCACTGGTGGTTGGAGGGGCCGGTGGTGATCGGCAGTCATCCCTGGAGCCACGGGGAATTGTGGATGCTGGCGGCGGCGGCGGCCATGGCGATCGGCACCGTGCTCTGCCGCTACGCCACCCGCCAGAGTGATCCGGTGGCGGTGACCGGTTGGCACATGGTGATTGGCGCATTGCCCCTGCTGGTGGCCAGCCTGGCGCCAGGCTGGAGCGAAGGTCAGCTGCCTGTCCCGTCGTGGACCCTGAGCCAATGGGGCTGGATGGCCTACTCCTCCCTGGTGGGCAGCGCTCTGGCCTACGGCTTGTTTTTTGTCTTTGCCAGCCAGGGGGATCTGACGGGATTCACGGCGCTGACCTTTCTCACGCCCGTGTTTGCTCTGCTGTGCGGCATCGCCTTCTTGCAGGAGCAGCTGCGGCCGCTGCAGTGGCTGGGGGCCGCCCTGGCCCTGGTGTCGGTGCTGCTGATCAATCGCCGGGTGGTCCTCTGGGGAGAGACGCGGGGGAGCAAACATTGACGGGCCAGCGGCGACAGCGTTTCAAAACTTCATAAGACCTCGCCCAGCGGGCCCCGCCATGCAAGGTTGAATCCTTCCCCTGCCCCCGTGGCGATGCAGGAGTGGCTGCCCCCACTGAATGCTCACAACCTGCCATGGATGGACACAATTCATCCAATCGTTGTGCATTTTGTCATTGCCATGGCCGTGATCAGCGTGGCCTTTGATCTGGCCGGAGTGGTGTTGCGTCAACCCCACCTGTTTGAGGTGAGTTTCTGGAATTTGCTCTTTGCCACGCTGGCGATTTTTGTGGCGATCATCTTTGGCCAGGTGGAGGCAGGCTTGGCTCAGCCCTACGGCCACGCCAGTGAGATTCTCAATTGGCACAGCACCCTGGGCTGGTCTCTGGCCGGAGTGCTGGCAGTGCTCAGCGGCTGGCGCTATGTGGTGCGCGGCCGGGATCCCCGCCATCTGCCTCTGCCCTATCTGGCGGCGGGCGGTTTGTTGGTGCTGCTCGTCACGATTCAGGTGGGGCTGGGCAACCAACTCATCTGGATCTACGGGCTGCACACCGTGCCGGTGGTTGAGGCGACACGGGCGGGATTGGTGTGATGGAAGCGCTGCCCGCCCCAGCCATGGCCAACCCTCTGATCGAGCAGTTGTCTCCCCTGTTGGGTCAGAACCATCTTCCTTACGCTCTGCCAATTCATCCGAATTTGGTGCACTTCACGATCGGCCTCTTCGTGATTGCCATCACCTTTGATCTGGCGGCGGCTTTGTATCCCCTGGAGCGGCGTGTCTTTCGCTTCCTCGCCCTGCCGGTCACCCGCGCCGGGCTCCATGATGTCGGTTGGTACAACCTGCTGGCCTGCGCTGTGCTGAGCTTCTTCACCGTGGCGGCGGGCTTGTTCGAGATGCTGCTCGCCGATCCCCTGCCAGGGGTCACCAGCGACCTGGGCCTGGGTGCCGCCGCCACCCTGCTCTGGCACGGGGTGGGGGGGGTGGTGTTGCTGCTGGTGATTGTGTTGATGACGGTGTGGCGGGGCTTTCAGCGCTTTCGCTGGCGGCGCGACATGGGCCGGCAGGTGCAGTGGCTCTATCTGCTCACAGGTCTGGTCCTGTTTCCCGTGTTCGGGCTGCACGGCACCCTGGGGGCGGAACTGGCGGCCGAGTTTGGCGTGCACATCAGCGCCGACCAACTGCTGGCGGCGGGGGCCAATCTGCGGGAAGCCCTGCCATGAAAACGGCTCTGTGGATTGGCCTCGGCCTGCTCGCCGATGCTGCCATCACCCGCTGGGTGGTGGGCCAGGTGCCTCGGTGGCTGCCGGTGCAGGCGTCCACAGCGGCGCCCTACGTGGACGATCTGTTCGCCCTGGAAACCGGCATCGGCACCTTTCTTTTTGTGGGTTGCGTGGCTGTGATCCTCACCACCGTGCTGGTGAATCGCGCGCCCAAATACGACCTGGTGAACGGCGATCCGATCGAGGGCAACCTGAAGCTGGAGCTCACCTGGACCCTGATCCCCCTGCTGATCGTGGCCCTGCTCACCTGGCAGGCAATGCGGGTGAACAGCACCCTCGCCACCCTGGGGGGCAAGCAGCGGGTCACGGGCGGCGCCGAGGCGATGGCGGTGTCTGCGGCGGCTGCCGCTGCGGGAGAGCCGGCGGCAGGGCTCTACGGGCCGGTGCAGGTGATCGCCCGCCAGTGGTCCTGGGAATTTGTCTACCCGGAGGGGGTGCGCAGCGCGGAACTGCACCTGCCCGTTGACCAGACCGTGCAGCTGGAGCTGGTGTCGCTGGATGTGCTGCACGGGTTTTATGTGCCTGCCTTTCGCTTGAAACAGGATCTGATCCCGGGCAGTGTGATCGCCTATCGCCTCACCCCCACCCGGGAGGGCCGCTACCGGCTGCGCGATTCGCTGTTCAGCGGCGCCTACTTCGCCAGCAACCAAACCAATGTGGTGGTGGAGGCTCCGGCGAAGTTCCAGGCCTGGTTGCGCCAGGCGGCGCGGCAACCCCTCCAGCCCAGCTGGAACCCCGCTCAGGAGCTGCATCAACGCCGTTTGCGGCGGGGCGACCAGGGCTGGGCCACCGTGCCGCCGGCGCCCCCGCCACTAGTCAATGCGGGCCTGGATCCCCGGGCCGGCCATGAGGCCTGAGGCTTTGCCTCCTGATCTTTGCCCCTCGGCTCCTTCTTTTCTTCCCGCCATGTCGACCTCGTCTGCCAGCTTCGATCCCCGGGTGTTGCGGGCGCCCCATCCGGTGCCCGGTGCACCCGACAACTGGAAGCGCTTCTTCACCTTCAATACCGATGCCAAGGTGATTGGTATTCAATATATCGGCTTGGCCCTTTTTTTCTTCCTCATTGGCGGTTTACTGGCCATGATCATGCGGGGAGAATTGATTACACCGCCCGCTGACTTGGTGGATCCAAGCGTCTACAATGGTCTCTATACGATGCATGGAACAGTGATGCTGTTCCTGTTTCTCTTTCCTATCCTCAACGGTTTCAACAATCTGTTGATTCCGCCGATGATCGGGGCGCCCGACATGGCTTTTCCGCGGCTGAATGCCCTGGCCTTCTGGTTGTTCCCGGTGTTTGGCACCATCTTGATGGTGAGCTTTCTGGTGCCGGGGGGGCCGTCGACGTCGGGATGGTGGGCCTACCCGCCCCTGAGCACCCAGAATCCCCTGGGGATTTTCTTCAACGGGCAGTTTCTCTGGATTCTGGCGGTGGCCCTGTCGGGGGTGTCCTCGATCATGGGCGCGGTGAATTTTGTGACCACGATCCTGCGCATGCGGGCCCCGGGCATGGGCTGGTTTCGCATGCCCATCTTCTGCTGGACCGCCATGGCCGCCCAGCTGATCCAGTTGGTGGGGCTGCCGGTGTTGACGGGCGGGGCGGTGATGTTGCTGTTTGACCTGAGTTTTGGCACGAGCTTCTACCGGCCCGAGGGCGGTGGCGATCCCATGCTCTACCAACACTTCTTCTGGTTTTATTCCCACCCGGCGGTGTATGTGATGGCATTGCCGGTGTTTGGCATTTTCTCCGAGCTGTTTCCCGT
>JBKDSV010000011.1:0-48355 GCA_046340795.1 Cyanobacteriota bacterium
GTCAGCTGAACTTGACTGCTGCAGCTGCGTTTTGCGGGCTGGTCGCCGAAGCACTGCCCGGAGTAAAACTCAGCATCAGTCCGCATTGGTCGCGTTATTTGTTGATTTGCCCATAAAAAATCTATGCGCAACAGGCTCCTAGATGGCTTTGCCAAACAAAAAAATGTGATGATTGCCTCTCTTCCAACAGGTCAGGGTCTTCTTCTGAAACCCATCCAAAACCTGTAGCGGAGCAGGGCATCATCAAGCCGCCCAACAGCAAGCATGCTGCAGGCAAGGAGGTGCCCACGCCGCCTGACCATCAACTGGTCCTGTCTTGGCAGGCCTCAAGGGTTGCGGTTCATAGGGGGGCACCATCTGCCGCTCAAGCGCAGGCCCCAGCTGCCAAAAACGGATAGTCGGTGTAGCCCACCGGACCAGGCGAATAAAATGTGGCCGGATCTGGCGCTTGCAGAGGTGCACCACGGCGAAATCGCTCCGGCAGATCAGGATTGGCAAGAAAAGACGTGCCAAAGGCCACCGCATCCACCGTGCCCGCCTCGAGAGCGGCCGTGGCCTCCGCCGCCGTATAACCCATGTTGGCCACAAGCACACCCTGAAATTGCTGCCGGGCCGGGGTAAGCACATCGCCGTGTTGCTGGCCGAGGAAATCCCCCCGCATCACATGGAGATAGGAGAGGGGAACATCGTTCAATCGCCGCGCCAGCCAGGTGATCAGACCGATTGGATCGCTGTCGACCATGGAATTGAAGCTGTTCAGTGGCGACAGGCGCAGACCCATCAGCGGTGTCTCCTCCGCCACAGCGGCCAACACGTCCAGCAGCAGCCGTGCCCGATGCTCGATTGAGCCACCGTAGGCACCTTGCCGTCGATTGCTGCCATCCCGCAGAAACGCATCCAGCAGGTAGCCATTGGCGCCATGCACCTCCACACCGTCAAAGCCAGCGGCCATGGCATTGCGGGCCGCCAGCCGGAAGCCCTCCACGATCGAGGGGAGCTCGTCATCCGTCAGGGCACGGGGCACCACATAGGGCTGCTTGCCCGCAGGCGTGTGCACCTCATCGCCCGTGATCGCGATGGCGCTCGGCGCCACGGGCTGGCGGCCGTCGTTGAGCAGCGGGTGGCAGGCCCGGCCGCCGTGCCAGATCTGCAGCACGAGGTGTCCTCCCGCTTGATGCACGGCCTCGGTGGTGAGACGCCAGCCGTCGATCTGGGCCTGACTGTGGATGCCAGGCTCTCGCCAGAAGGCGGAGTTGCCCTCCATCACCATGGTGGCTTCGGCGATGAGCAGCCCGGCGCTCGCCCGCTGGGCGTAGTGCTCTGCCATCAGGGGGCCAGGCACATGGCCATCCTCCGCCCGACAGCGGGTGAGGGGCGCCATCCAGATCCGGTTGGGAACCTCCAGAGGTCCGACGCGCAGGGGGGAGAACAGGTCGGGCATGGGCAGGCGGGAGAGCGGCGGGGGTGAGAAGACAGCATTGTGGCTGGCGGCCCTGAGCATGGGAGACCCTGCTGTCACGGCAGGATCGCAACGGTTCAACGAAAGGGGAGAGGACCACCCCGCTGCGGCTCTGGAATCACCTTGCCTCCAGGAGAAACGCCCGATCACGGATCAGGGGTCGGGCGACTGCAGCGACGCAACGGCCTCTCACCCAGGTGCCCGGCAAGCTGGTCAAGGAAGCTCTGGACAACTGCTCACCAGTGCAAGCCGTCCCTTGCGCCAACTGGGAGCTCCGTGCCCTCACAGGTGCCGCTGAGGGGTTGGCTAGAGCCTCCTCAGGCCTCAAGCTTGGCTATCGTGCAGCGCTGACATTCAAGCTGTTCATAGAGAAACTGAAGAACATTCGGCTGATAATAGCGGTATCCATTCCTCTCTGCCAGCCATTCCCTCTCCTCTTCCTCAGTGCTGAATGCCTGCAGTCGCTCTGGGCTGGCAAGAATGGCTTTGTTGGGCTTGCCATAAAAAAATGCGAACAGACTTGATGCAGGAAACTCCTTTCTAAAGCGATCATCCTCTGCGAGGATTTTTCTGATATAGAAGTCAGACTCGTCTTTTGGGGCGGAGGCCAAGGCCGTATTGTGAGTCAGCAGTGGATAGGCAATCGCCCCACCAATACCACGCCACTCCAGGCAATGGAAATAGCGGTTAAACATCTGATCAATGAGTTCTGAATGAACGGCCTCGCTGGGGTCGGTGACAAGCATTGTTGGATAGTGGGGATAGCACAATCTGGGATGTCTCACCACTTCTGGCAAGGATTGATTCAGCTCCCAGAGGCGACTCCAGGCTTCAACGGAATACTGATTCCGATGCGGTCCTACATAGTCAAAGGAAACAAAAAAGCCATCTTCTGAAAGCAGATTCGCAAGGGCCCGGAAAACCTTGTCAATTGTGGTCACATGATGGGCCGCAGCATGGTTGACAATCAGGTCGAATCGATGCTCAGGAAACAAACCCATATTGGTGTCTAATTGAACATAGTCCAACGGAAGTCCATGCGCACGCGCGGCACTTTGGGCTTCGTGCAGCAGTTCGGGGGAGGAGTCGACTCCGATAGCGCTTTGAAATAAGCCCTGCTTGTAGAGATCTCTTTCAACCCAGCCATTTCCGCAATTCAAAATCAAGGCTTTCTGGAAGCTTTTCTTTGTTAGAGATGCAAAGTGCTGCGACCAATCCATATCGCCCCTTCCAGAGACAGACTTGTTGATATACTCTCTAACCGGGGCGTAATCGTTCCAGTAGCTGCCCTTATAGTAGACAGTGTTATTTTCTGACATGGAGGTCATCTTCAATGCAGTCCGTAATTTAGCCGCAGCAGCCCATCTCCAGCCCTGTATGCAGTTGGGTTGCCGTGCACGGCTCTGCGTTGAGACGTGGCGCTGGAGCAGGGACCTCACCCATTGAACGCCACCCTCGCCAGGCGCTGCGACGGTTCACAGAACACGTGGCGGATCACGCCTTGACGGCCCCCGCAGGCCCAGGGCTGCCTCAAGGTCAAGTTGAGGTCCCGCAAATGGAGCTGAAGAACGTGGACCCGTCCTGGCTGGGCACAAATGACGACGGGTCTGCCGATGAACAGGCGCCCTGATCCCCAGCTTCCACAGGACTTGTGGTCAGCCCTGCCCGCAGGCCAGGCCAAAGGCCGCCAGAAGGGGATTCAGACAACGCTCCCGCCGATGGCGCAGGCTGGCGCCGATCGCCAGCGCCAACGGAACGCTCAGCCCCAGCAGGATCGACGAGGGCCGTGCACCCCCCAGCTGGGGAAGACAGGCGCCAGGCTTCAGCCCCCCGCTTGCTTCGGCCGAAACCCCGCCTGCTCCAGGGCCGCCAGGGCCGCCGCCACCTGATCCCCCTGCAGCTCGATCACCCCCTGCTTGAGGGCACCGCCGGTGCCGGCGCTGGCCTTGAGCTGCCTCAACAGCGCCAGCGCCTCCCCCTCAGGCACCTCCAATCCGCTGATCAGGGTGACGGTCTTGCCCCCCTTGCCCGCTTTTGTGCGCTGCACCCGCACCCGTTGCTGGGTCTTGGGGGTGACCGGCGCGGGCGCGACCGCACGGGAGAGGCTCTCCGGTCGCGAGAATTCCTGCCAGCCGCCTTTTGTTCCCATCTCCTCAGGCCTCATCGGGGGCGGGGATCACCCCCACCGCCTGCAGATGGGCCAACACCTGCTGCACACAGTCCTCCAGGCTCTGAGCACCGGTGTCGATCCGCAGCTCCGGGTGCTCGGGCGCCTCGTAGGGGCTGGAAATGCCCGTGAACTCCTTGATCTGACCGGCCCGCGCCTTGGCATAGAGCCCCTTGGTGTCGCGCTCCTCACACACCCGCAGATCCGCGGAGCAGTGAATTTCAATGAAATCACCGGACTGCACCAGCGCCCGAGCGCGATCACGATCCGCTCGAAAGGGCGACACAAACGCGGTCAACACCACCACCCCCGCATCGAGAAACAGCTTGGCCACCTCGCCGATGCGGCGGATGTTCTCCACCCGGTCCGCGTCGGAAAAGCCCAGATCGGCGCAGAGCCCGTGACGAATGTTGTCGCCATCGAGGACGTAACAGGCCAACCCCTGCTCAAACAGGGCGGAGTTGACCGCATTGGCCAGGGTGCTCTTGCCCGCTCCACTCAACCCGGTGAACCAAAGAATGGCGCTGCGATGTCCCCGCTGGTGAGCCCGGGCCGCCCGCGTCACCGTGGAGTGGTGCCACACAATGTTGGTGGACACCGGGGGCATGGACCCCGTTTTCGGGGCGACCGGATGGCTGGTTGTCATGAAGTGGCGGGCTCGTCAAGGGGAGGATTGGCCCCCATTCTCCCTGGCGAACCTCCCGCCTCTACGATCATCTGCCGCAGGGGGCGCTCCCGCCGACGGCCCCCTCCAGCCGGCCACGGCCCATCGGCGCCAGCTTCAACCAGAACCCTGCCCCCGTGTCAACACCCAGACCCGCTGGATGCTGACTACATTCCCGGCGCCGACCCCATCTCTCCAGGCAAGCCCCATGCAACGGCTCCGCACCACCCCCCTCATCACCGGCTGTGGCCTCCTCTCCACCCTGCTCCTCACCTCTCCGCCGGCCGTCAACGCCTTCCAGGTCGGTGCGCCGCTGGTCATGAACACCAACATCACGGAAGCGCAGGTGTTGCAGGCCCAACAGGCCTGGTGCAAGGGCCTGCTGTCCATCAGTGAGGCTTACGCCAGCGGCGGTTTCGCCCAAGCGAAAGCCAAAGCCAATCAAGTGCTTGATCAGGCCTATGCCTATCAATACGGCCCCGTGGCCTTCAAACCCACCCTCACCGTTCCCCCCCAAACCTTCCGTCCCACCAAGGCTGGCGCCCTGGCCTACTTCGTAGGCGGCGATCCCGACTATCCCAACGACCAAGGCTTTGCCATCAAGCCCTGGAAAAGCTGCGTGGTGCGCAATCAGATGATGCAGCTGCACGGGATGTTTGCCACCACCATGGGCAATGTCGATCTCACCAATGACAAAGGTGCGGTCACCACCGTCGACAAAACCTGGACGTTCATCCGCGAGCCTGACGGCAGCATCCGCATCGTGCTGCACCACTCCTCCCTGCCCTTCAGCCCCGCGAAGTAGGTCCGTCGCCAGCGGGCCCGCAGGGGGGCCCGCTTCCCCAGCGCCGGGAACTGTCCTTTGCTTCTTGACGCCACCCATGGATGTCCTGATGTCTCCCGCAGAGGCCTTCGCCGCCATCGCCCTGGCGGCTGTGGCCTGCGACGGCTCGGTGGATCCCCACGAGGCCGCCCTGTTGCGCACCGTGCTGGAGGGGCGCCATCCCTACCTGGAGCGCAGCGAGGAGAGCATGGGGCGGTTGTTCGAGGGTCTGCTCGATCAACTCCATGCGGAGGGCTGGCGAGAGTTGATCAGCCGGGCGATCCCGGCGCTCAGCCTGAGCCAGCGGGAAACGGCTCTGGCCATGGCCGCCCACCTCATCCATGGCGATCGCAAGGTGAGCGCGGAGGAGGTCGGCTTGCTGGCTGAGTTGGCCGCCCAGATGGGGCTTCCTGATGACCGAGGTGATCAGATCCTGGAGGTGATCGCCGTGCTCCACCGCGACAGCCTGGATCCTCGGAGCGCCTGCCTCGGGGACTGAGGTATCGACGGCTCCGCCATGCCACCGCACAGGTTCGCTGCGGAATTGCCCCTCTCCGCCCTCTCCCCCCTGATCCCTCGCGACGCAACGGCCTGCAGCGCCTACCGGGCCCCCTCTGCCTAGGCTGGCCTCACTCCTTGCGCCGCGCCTGGTGACCAGCACCCTCTCCTCCGCTCCGGGCACCGCCCCCGACGCCGCTGGCTCCGAACCCACCGCCCTGGCTCCCTCCTCTCGGCCCGACGCCCTCGGTCGCTTCGGTCCCTTCGGCGGCCAGTACGTGCCGGAAACGCTGATGCCCGCCCTGGCGGAACTGGAAACCGCCGCCAAGGAGGCCCTGGCCGATCCCGCCTTCCGCGATCGGCTCAACCACCTGCTGCGCACCTACGTCGGCCGGCCCTCTCCCCTCTACGAGGCGGAGCGATTGACGGAGCACTACCGCCGTGCGGATGGCGGGCCCCGCCTCTGGCTGAAGCGGGAGGACCTCAACCACACCGGCGCCCATAAGATCAACAACGCCCTTGGCCAGGCCCTGCTGGCCCTGCGCATGGGCAAGAAACGGATCATCGCCGAAACCGGCGCGGGCCAGCACGGGGTCGCCACCGCCACCGTCTGCGCCCGCTTCGGCCTGGAGTGCGTGATCTACATGGGTGCGGAAGACATGCGCCGCCAGTCGCTCAACGTCTTTCGCATGCGTCTGCTCGGCGCCACCGTGCAGCCGGTCACCGCGGGCACAGCCACCCTCAAGGACGCCACCAGCGAAGCCATCCGCGACTGGGTGACCAACGTGGAAACCACCCACTACATCCTTGGATCCGTGGCCGGGCCCCACCCCTACCCGATGCTGGTGCGCGATTTCCACGCCGTGATTGGAGAAGAGGCCAAGGTCCAATGCGCGGAAGCCTTCGGGCGTCTCCCGGATGTGCTCCTGGCCTGTGTTGGCGGGGGCTCCAACGCCATGGGCCTCTTTCATGTGTTTGTGCCCGAGCCTTGCGTGCGCCTGATCGGTGTGGAGGCTGCGGGGGAAGGCGTCAACAGCGGTCGCCACGCCGCCACGATCACCCGCGGGCGGGTAGGAGTGCTGCACGGAGCGATGAGCCTGCTCCTGCAGGATGCCGACGGTCAGGTGCAGGAGGCCCACTCGATCAGCGCTGGCCTCGACTACCCAGGCGTTGGTCCGGAGCACAGCTATCTGCGCCAGATCGGCCGGGCCGAATACGGCGCCGTCACCGATCAGCAAGCGCTGGACGCCCTGCAACTCCTGTGTCGGCTGGAGGGAATCATTCCCGCCCTGGAAACCGCCCACGCCCTGGCTTGGCTCGACACCCTCTGCCCCACCCTGGCTCCGGGCACGGAGGTGGTGATCTGCCTCTCCGGCCGGGGCGACAAAGACGTCAACACCGTGGCCGAACGGCTGGAAGGCTCGCTCCATCCCTGACCCCCCAAGATCTGGGGGAAGGCGGCTGGACAAGGGAGCGTCGCGGCTGAAGGCTCCGGCCGATCGGGCCGCCTCGACAGGGGCATGGCAGTTGTCGTCACGATAAACACAGCCCGCGGTCCATCAACCTCTGGGCAGGAAGCAACCCGACTCAATACACATGACCTGACACGCGAGGCATGCCAACGCTGGATTGCCCGGGAAGCTCCGCAAAGCAGCCAGGAGATCTCGTGTGCAGTCCCGCAAGTTCATGCGTCATCCTCGGTCTGGTCCGTGCGCCTAGACGCCGTCATCAGCAAGGACTGTAGGCCAGATACCCAGCAAAGGATCCACAGCGCATTTGCAGGACAGCACACGAGACGCGGCCTCGCCAGGCCTGACTGCGCCGCCCTGGCGAGCGAGGCGCGGTACATCACGGAGCGATCTGGCTAATCAAGTGCCAGCGACTGCTTGAGTTGTCGTCGCGGGTGCGCTGAAGTTTTTTGCCCTGGCGACTTCGAGCGATCCTGAGGGTTGCGGAGACTCTGGACAACCCCTCAGCGGCACCTGTGAGAGCGCGGAGCTCCCGGTTGGTGCAAGGGACAGCTTCCACTGGTGACCGGTTTTGTCCAAAGCTTCCTTGCCGAATCGGATCCGCAGCGGTGACCAGCCGGCTTAAAGCGGATCTTCTTCCCACTGAAAACGGGGCAACTTCGAAAGGGTTTCCTGCAGGCCGCGGGCCCAGATTTCCATTGAACGGGTCACCTGGCGATTATCCTTGTCCAGCTTCAGGCGGCGGGAGATTCGCAGTTCTTCGGCCGGCAACAGGGCAATCTCAAACGGTGGACCGACGGTGAGATTGGAACGGCGCGTCACGATCTGTGACACCAGGCAGAGCCGGGCCGCATCTTCTAAGGAAAGGCCGCTGTGGCCAACATAGTCGAGGGGGGGCTTGCCATATTTACTCTCGCCAATTTGTAAAAAAGGTGTCTCCGGGGTGGCCATGATGGCATTGCCCTGGGGATAAATCAGGTAAAGACCATGGGGTTGTCCGGCAATCTGCCCTCCCAAAATGAAGCTGGCTTCTCCTGTCGCTCCAGCTTCCCGCAGGGAATGGGCATAGTTGCGCTGCACAGCCACACTCAAGGCCCCGATGTAATCGGCCACTTCAAACAAATAGCGCGCTTTGACCAGATTGGCAGGCGCATCACCGGTACCGGAACTCTTGCCATCCCCTTTGCTCTTGCCGGGAGGATCAGGGGGCGTCTCTGGATCCAGGCCGGCATGATGGTCATCCAGATGCCGGCGGATGCGGTTGAGCACAGCTTGCGTGGTGCCGAGGTTACCGGCGGCCATGATCACAAAAATACGATCCGGTGCTGGCTGAAATACATGCATCTTGCTATAAGAAGATATGTAGTCAACGCCAGCATTGGTTCTTGAGTCAGAGGCAAAAACCAAGCCGTCATTCAACAGAAAAGCAAGGCAATACGTCATAAAGTGTCCTGTGGTTTTCTTTCAGCTGAACCGCCGCTGCAGCAGCTGAGCCACCGACTGCACCGCCGCCCTTGCCGTCGCATAGGCCATCCGCATCGGACCCACCAGCGCCACCAGCCCCCTCCCCCCGTCTCCGGTGCGGTAGGGGCATTGCACGACAGCGCACTGGCCAAGCGCTTGGTGGGGGTGTTCACTGCCAATCCAGACCAGGCTTTGGAGCTCCGCCCCCCCATGGGGACCGAGCACTTGATCCGGCGCACTCTCCACCAGCCGCACGAGGGGAAGCAGGGAGGAGGTGCGGGCGAATTCCGGTTGGGCCAGCAGCCCGCCCAAACCAGCGGCCACGACGGTTCCTGAGCCATCCCCGGTCAACAAGGCGTGGCTGTCGAGCGCCTGCCGCAGAAGCCGGCCACTGCTGGCGAGTTCTGCCGGCAGCAGCTCCCAGGGAATCCCCCCCTCCCCTGCGGAACGCAGCTGGCCGTTGGTCCAGCGCTCCAGAATTGGCAGCTCCCGCAAGAGTCCGGGAGGAAGGGGCAGATGCAGGCTGGTGCTCAAGCCGCTGCCCTGCACCAGGATCACCAGCAGGCTCTCACCACTGGGCATCAGGCAAACCTCCCGCAGCCGTGGACCCCGACTTCGCGGCCGGGTGATCAGGCTCAACAGGCCGGTGAGATCCGCCAAGCGTCGGGCGAAGTGGACCAACAAATCGTCCAGGGCCGCCCACTGCAGGCTGAGGCCAGCCAGTTCCCGATCCAATTGCGTGGCGGCCGCTCCGGGCGCCGGCAACAGCTGATCAACGTAAAGGCGATAGCCCCGCTGGCTGGGGATCCGCCCTGCGGAGGTGTGCGGCTGGGTGAGGAGGCCCCGCGATTCCAGCGCGCCCATGGCGGATCGCACGGTGGCGGGGCTGGCGGGAAACCCGAAACGCCGCACGAGCGTCTGACTGCCCACGGGCTCCATGGTGTCGACGTAATGGCGCACGGTGGCCCGGAGAACCTCTTGTTGTCGGCGCGGCAGAGGATCCACCACCTTGCACAGAAGGACGTTGATCTTAATGTTTGGGGCGGCATTCGGTGGCGCCCGCCAACACAGCTCCATCCGGCTCCCTCCAGGCCGCACCCTGCGGGCGCCGTCCCTCAATAGCGAGGAAGGGAGGGATCCACACAGACACTCCAGGCGTCAATGCCTCCCTCCAGATTCCACACCTCGCTGTAGCCCTGCTCCGCCAGCAGCCAGCAGGCAAAGCGCCAACTGCGCACGCCGGCGTGGCAGAGCACCACCACAGGACGTTCTCGATCCAGGCGCGCCCCCACCTCCGCCATCCACTCCGTGGCGCGACTCAAGGGGAGATGCTCCACCGGATGGGGCAAACAGGCCAGCGCCAGCTCCTCCGCCTCCCGCACGTCCACCAGCTGCAGGGACTCACCGGCCCGCAGTCTCGCCGCGAGCTCCGGGGCGGTGAGGGTTCGCGGGCTGAGGTCCATGGGGTTCTGGGGAGAGGGGGTCATCAAGGGGGCGTGCGAGGACAGGCGGGAGGGGCACGACGGAGGGCAGGATGGAGACACTCTGCTCAAGCGGAATGAAGGGGCGGCCCTTCCTTGCGGTTCTCCTGGTCGTCGCGCTTCTCGCCCTGGGCTTGGGCGGAGGCGGGTGGTGGCTGGTGTGGCGGCGGGGGCCTCTGCGGCTCCAGCATCACACCCTCACCATCCCCCGGGCCGCCCGTTTCGTGCCCCGCCAGGCCCCGCTCAGCCTCTACATCTTCAGCGACGGCGAGCAACCCGTCGACTACGCCCGTGCCGTGGCTCCACTCCGCCAACGGGAGAACGCCAGCCGAGCGGTGGAGCGTCTCCGCGATGGCGCCTTTGCCGCCGCCGGGCTGAATTACCACGACGAGCTGGCCCCCTGGCTTGCCCCTGAGGTTGGCCTGGCCCTCTTCGACAACCCTGAGGCCGACACCGACACCACGGGCGGCAGCTGGCTTCTTGTCTTGAGCAGCAAGGATGGCGAGGGGGCACGGCGTTTCCTGCAGCGCTTCTGGCAATCCCGCAGCCTTGCCGGCAGCGGCCTGCAGATCAGCCAGTACCGCGGCATGGGTCTGATCAGCGGTCAGGGGGCCCTTGTGGGGCGCGACCCCGTTCCCCTGGCGACGGCTCTGGTGCAGGACGACCTGGTGCTGCTGGCCTCCGGGCGCACCACCCTGGAGCGGGCCCTCGATGTCTCCCAGATCGAGGAGCTCAACCAGGCCGGCCTCACCCCCGTCCGTCAGGGCGTGGAGCGCTTGGGCGAGGGCCTGGCCCTGCTGGTGGCCCGTTCCGGGGCCTTCACACCCTGGCTCGGTTGGCCGGCCGACCTGGACGGGGAAGACAGCGACGCGACGGGAACGCTCCTGGTGGGCGCCCTCAAACCCCATGGACGGGAGGTGGTCTTTGAGGGTCTTCTCCAGCACCCGGCCCCCTTCCCCGACGGCTCCGACACACCCGGCGCCAGGGCGGAAGGGCCGCCGCGGAACCCGCCCGCCGCAGAGCCCCCGGCCCTGCTCCAGGGTCTCCGGGGAGAAGCCACCAGCCTGGCCCTGCTCCACAATCCCGCGGCCTGGCTCTCCGATCCCTGGCTGAAGCCCCTGCTGAACCGGATCACCCACCCACCGGCGGCTGGCCCCCTGCCCGCATTGGTGGCGGCGGCGGATCCAGGGGTGCTGCTGCTCTCCAGTGGCCCGGAAGGCTGGCTGCTTGGCACCAGCGACCAATTCCCGCGGCCCGAGAGCCTGGAAGCCCCCCTGGCGGCGGAGGGACTGATTGAGGCCCCCCTGGAGCTGGGCGGGGAGAGCGTCACGGTGTGGACCCGCCTGCAGGCCCCCGCTGCTCACGGCGGCAGAGCGACGGAGCGCGACCAGCTGCAGGCCTCCGTGGCCGGCTGGCGACAGCAGGCGGATGGCCTGGCCTGGTGGGGAGGCCATCTGACCCTGCTCAACGGCAAGTCCGGCAGCCGCAGCGTTCTTGCCCGCCAGCGGCAACTCATGGCGCTGGGCGGGCCTGACACCCCCCTGCGCTGGGTGGTGGGAGAGGAGGCCGCCAGCGCCCTTCTGCAGCAGTGGCGCCCCTGGACGCTCCTGTCCTCCCTGGCGGGGGGGCCTCTGGCGCCTGGTCTTCACAGCCTTGCCGTCGCCATCGAGCCCGACTCCCTCAGCGTTCCCCGAGTGCTGCGCGGGACTGTGCAACTCGACTTTGCACAGGAGAGCCATGGCTGATCTGGAGCTCATCCTGCTCCGCCATGGCCTGGCGGAACCCCATGGCTCCGTGGAGGATCGCCTCAGGGCCCTCACACCGCAAGGACGTCAGCGCACCCTGCGGGTCTGTCAGCGGGCGAGCCAGCTCGGGCTGCAGGCCTCCAGCTTGATCAGTAGCCCCCTGGTGCGCGCCCGGCAGACGGCGGACATCGCCGTGGAGGCGGGCCTGGCTCCGGCGCTCAGCTGCGACGAGGCGCTCGCGCCCGGGATGGATCCCTGGCCCCTGATCCACAACTGGTGGGTGCGCGGTAGGGAAAGCGCCGCAGCCGGCAAGGTGATCCTGGTCGGCCATGAGCCGGATCTGAGCCTCCTGGCCTGCCGACTGATCGCCGCCCCCGCCGGCGCTCTGACCCTCAAGAAGGCCGGGATCGCCGTGCTGGCCTGGTCCGGGACCGCTCCCTTCCCGTCCACTGCCAGCCCGGCTCAGCTGCGGCTTCTGCTCACGCCGAAGGTGCTCGCCGCGATCTAGCCAGCCCTCGGGAAGCCAACTGGCAGCCAGGGCTACGTTTGCGGGCTTGCCCCAACGCGTAGGTTCAACCCAACCGAGACAGCGCGGCCATGGCGGCAAAGACCTCGAGCAGCGGTTCCGCTGCCCATTCCTCTCCCGCGAACGCCTCTGGCGACCCCGTTTCCCCGAGCGCCGCGGGGGACCCCGCTCCCGCCAGCCCGGCCGTTCCAGCTCCGGCCCCTGCCCCTGCCCCGGCCCCGGCAACGGCCCCGGCAACGGAATCACCCATGCCGTTCCGGCCAGGCCTGGAAGGGGTGCCCGCCACCCAATCCGCCATTTGCGACATCGACGGTCACAAGGGACTCCTCACCTATCGCGGCTACCCGGTCGATCAGCTGGCCCGGCAGAGCACCTTCCTGGAGACGGCCCACCTCCTGATCTGGGGGGAGCTGCCCACCATCTTTCAGCTGCGGGAGTTTGAAGAGGAAGTGAAGATGCACCGGCGGGTGAGCTTCCGCATCCGCGACATGATGAAGTGCTTCCCGGCTTCCGGCCATCCGATGGATGCGCTCCAGGCCAGCGCGGCCTCCCTGGGCCTGTTCTATTCCAGGCGCGCCCTCAACGATCCCCACTACATCGTGGCGGCCGTTGTCCGCTTGATCGCCAAGATTCCCACCATGGTGGCGGCCTTCCAGCTGATCCGCAAAGGGCAGGATCCGATTCAGCCCCGGGACGATTTGTCCTACGCCGCCAACTTCCTCTACATGCTCACCGAGCGGCAGCCCGATCCCACCGCCGCCCGCATCTTCGACGCCTGCCTCATCCTCCACGCCGAGCACAGCCTGAACGCCAGCACCTTCAGCGCCCGCGTCACCGCCAGCACCCTCACCGACCCCTACGCGGTGGTGGCCTCCGCGGTGGGAACCCTGGCCGGCCCCCTGCATGGCGGCGCCAATGAGGATGTGCTCGACATGCTCGAGGAGATCGGCAGCGCGGATCAGGTGGAGCCCTGGCTGGATCGGGCCATCGCGGCCAAGCAAAAGATCATGGGCTTCGGCCACAGGGAGTACCGGGTGAAGGATCCAAGGGCGGTGATTCTGCAAGGGCTGGCGGAAGAGCTCTTCACCCGCTTCGGCAATGATCCGATGTACGACCTGGCCCGGGCCTTGGAGAGGGCCGCAGCCGAGCGCCTGGGTCCGAAGGGGATTTACCCGAATGTGGATTTTTATTCCGGCCTTGTCTACCGCAAGCTGGGCATCCCCCGGGATCTGTTCACCCCGATCTTCGCCATCGCCCGCACGGCTGGCTGGCTGGCCCATTGGCGCGAGCAGCTCGGAGCCAACCGGATCTATCGGCCGTCCCAGATCTACACCGGCTATGCCGAGCGTCCCTGGCTGCCGCTGGAGCAGCGTCCCATGCCCAGCTGACGCCTGATCCGCCTGGCTTTCACGCCAAGGGCGCGGCTCTCCGTCTAAGTTGCCTGCCAATTGGAGTCCGTCTTCATGCTGCCGTCACCGCTGGTCACCCCGGGTTTCGTGGCCGCCGGGCTCGACCTTCAAGCCAGCTTCAGTGCCTGGCTCGGGGGGTTGGGTCTGAGTCCGGCGTTGGCCAGAGCGATTTGGCTCCCCCTGCCGATGCTTCTGGTGCTCACCGCCGCCGTGGTGGGCGTGTTGGTGAACGTTTGGTTGGAGCGCAAGATTTCCGCGGCGGTTCAGCAGCGGATCGGGCCGGAATACGCGGGAGCCCTTGGCATCCTGCAACCCCTGGCCGATGGTCTGAAATTGCTGGTGAAGGAGGATATCATCCCGGCTCGGGCCGACGGCCTGCTCTTCACCCTGGGTCCCATCCTGGTGCTGGTTCCGGTGATCCTGTCCTGGCTGGTGGTTCCCTTCGGCCAAAATCTGCTGATCAGCAACGTGGGAGTGGGTATTTTCCTCTGGATCTCCCTGAGCAGCATTCAGCCGATTGGCCTGTTGATGAGTGGCTACGCGAGCAATAACAAATACTCACTTCTTGGTGGCTTGCGCGCCGCCGCCCAGTCGATCAGTTACGAGATTCCTCTGGCCCTGGCCGTGCTGGCCATTGTCATGATGAGCAACTCCCTGAGCACCGTCGACATCGTCAACCAACAAACAGGTGCAGGCATCCTCAGCTGGAACATCTGGCGGCAACCGGTTGGATTTGTGATCTTTTGGATCTGTGCCCTGGCCGAATGTGAGCGACTTCCTTTTGATCTTCCAGAAGCAGAAGAGGAGCTGGTGGCGGGCTACCAGACGGAATACGCCGGCATGAAGTTCGCCCTGTTCTACCTGGGCAGTTACATCAATCTTGTGCTTTCCGCCCTGCTGGTCTCCGTGCTCTACCTGGGAGGTTGGGGTTTTCCTGTTCCCGTGGAGTGGCTGGCTCAGTGGCTCGCCCAACCGATCGATGCCCCCCTGGTGCAGGTGATCACGGCCAGTGTTGGCATCGTGATGACCGTCCTCAAGGCTTACTTGCTCGTCTTCTTCGCCATCCTGCTGCGTTGGACGGTGCCTCGGGTGCGCATCGATCAGCTGCTGGATCTCGGCTGGAAGTTCCTGCTGCCCATCGCCCTGGTCAACCTGCTCGTCACAGCCGCCTTGAAATTGGCTTTTCCCTTCGCCTTTGGAGGATAGCCAGCTTCCACTGCCGACCCGCTCGCCTTCATCAAGAGTGGATTTTCCGGCATCATGGTCCCACGTCCCTCTTCAACCTGCCCCCCAGTCATGTTCGGGTTTTTGCAAAAAGTCGGCGACTACACCAAGGATGCGGTGAGCGCCGCGAAATACATCAGTCAGGGTCTAGGAGTGACATTTGATCATCTCCGGCGTCGACCGATCACGATTCAATACCCCTATGAAAAACTGATTCCATCTGAACGCTATCGCGGACGCATCCACTACGAATTTGATAAATGCATTGCCTGTGAGGTTTGCGTACGGGTCTGCCCAATTAACTTGCCCGTAGTTGACTGGGTAATGAACAAAGCGACCAAGAAAAAAGAACTGCGCAACTACTCTATTGATTTTGGAGTGTGCATCTTCTGTGGTAACTGTGTGGAATATTGTCCCACCAATTGCCTCTCCATGACGGAGGAGTATGAATTGGCTGCCTTCGATCGCCACAGTCTCAACTACGACAACATCGCCCTTGGTCGTCTGCCCACAAGCGTGACCACCGATCCTGCCGTGTTCCCCCTGCGCGAGTTGGCCTATCTGCCCAAGGGAGAAGTCGAACCGCACGGAGTTGCCGCCAGCGCACCGCGGGCAGGCAAGCTCCCCAGTCAGCTCCTCGCGGAGAGCCCCTCCGCCGCCAACGCCTCCAGCCCCGCTGAATCCTCCTCATGACGATCGCCTCCTCAACAGAGCAACTCTGCTTCGTCATTCTTTCGGCCACGATCGTCCTCGGTTCCCTTGGCGTTGTGCTGCTGGCGAACATTGTTTACTCCGCCTTCCTTCTTGGGGGTGTCTTTCTTGCCGTGGCTGGGCTCTATCTGTTGCTCAATGCCAGTTTCGTCGCGGCCGCTCAAGTTTTGGTTTATGTGGGAGCGGTGAACGTCCTGATCCTTTTTGCGATCATGCTCGTGAACAAAAAGGAAACTCTCAGCGCGATTCCTGGTCTGTTGCTCAGGCGCCTGATCTCTGGTGGGGTTTGCTTGGGCCTCTTTGCTCTGTTGCTGCGTGTGGCCTTCACCACCGCCTGGCCCCTTCCAGGTCCCCTGCCGATCGGCGAGGAAGCCACGATTCGCATTGGCGAACATTTCTTCAGCGATTACTTGTTGCCCTTTGAATTGGCCTCAGTTCTGCTGTTGATGGCCATGATTGGCGCCATTGTTCTCGCTCGGCGTGATGTATTCGCCAGTGATGTCATCACTGGCGAGCCAGCGGATCAAGGCTTGATCGAAAAGGCACGCACTCCGCTTCTAATCAACCGCCCCGAGCAATCCCCCACACCCTGACACCTGCTTTCCCCCTGATGGATCTTTCCGCTCCCATTCCTCTGCAAGCCTTTCTCACCCTGGCTGCGTCACTGTTTTGCGTTGGTGTCTGGGGTCTGATCAATAGCCGCAATGCCGTGCGCGTGCTGATGAGCATTGAATTGATGCTCAATGCGGTGAACATCAACTTGATGGCCTTTTCCAATTATATCGATGGCCAACTCATTCGTGGGCAAGTTTTTGCTATTTTCGTCATCACCGTTGCTGCTGCCGAAGCAGCAGTTGGCTTAGCGATTCTTCTTTCCCTCTATCGCAACAGAGAAACGGTGGACATGGAACGTTTCAACCTTCTCCGTTGGTGACAGTTCACCCATGCGCCTCGAACGGGTCTGGCTGATCATTCGTCAAGACAGCCCGGTTGCCCGGCAGGAAGCCAAGCGCTGTTGTCAAGAACTGAAGGATTTTGGCGTTCAGGTCACGATCGCCGAAAGTGGCCCAACCAGCAATCCTTTCCCGGGATTGTTGGCCAGCGAAAGCCAGCTTCCCGATTTGGCCCTCATCTTGGGTGGGGATGGCACCGTGTTAGGGGCGGCACGTCATCTCGCTCCTTGGCAAATCCCTCTACTGTGCTTCAACGTTGGCGGACATCTTGGCTTTCTCACCCATGAGCGTCGCCTGCTCCGCAGCCAGTTCGACTCCGGTGCTGCTGAACTCTGGCGGCGATTGCGCCAGGATCAGTTCGCCCTGGAACGGCGCATGATGCTTTCCGCCTGCGTGGATCCAGGGGATGGCGTGCTTCCAGCGGAAGGAACGGCCGCTAACCAAGATGCCCACGGCCCCCATACAGCGCTCAATGATTTCTACTTCCGACCCTGCCTTGACGAACGCTCACCCACGTGTCAGCTGGAGTTGGAAATTGATGGTGAGGTTGTGGATCAATACCAGGGCGATGGCTTGATCATTGCCACGCCCACGGGATCAACGGGGTATTCGATGGCGGCGGGCGGGCCGATCCTGCATCCTGGGATCGAGGCAATGGTGATCAACCCCATTTGTCCCATGAGTCTCTCCAGCCGGGCGGTGGTGGTGCCGCCTCGGGCGAAGCTCACGGTTTGGCCCCTGGGCGAAACCTCCCGCCGCGTGAGACTTTGGAAGGATGGTGCCCATGCCATCGTGCTGGAAACGGGCGATCGCTGCGTCATTCAACGCAGTGCCTCCGTTGCTCTGATGGTGGTGTTGGATCAAAGTCCGTCCTATTACCGCACGCTCACCCACAAACTCCACTGGGCGGGCAGCCTCACGTCGGTCCAACCGTCTCCAAACTGATTTTTCTCACGCAATCTCGTCATGGCCCTAGAGATAGAGCGTCGCTTCCTGGTGAGAGGCGAGGGTTGGCAGTCCCAGGTGGATTGGCAAGCGGAACTCCGGCAGGGTTATCTCCTGAGCAGGGAGGATGGCCTGACGATGCGTCTTCGTCTGCAACGGCAGCAGAATGGGGCCAAACAAGCTTGGCTGACGATCAAGGCAATGGCCGAATCTGAGGTGCCCAGCCATGCCCGCCTGGAATTTGAATATGCCATACCTGTGGAGGATGCCGAGGCCCTGCTGAAGCTGGCGCCTGACCAGATCAACAAGAAACGCTACGGGCTGCACTTGCCAGGTGGGGATTGGGTTCTTGATGTTTTTTCAGGGAGAAATGCCCCCCTTGTCATTGCGGAAGTGGAGGTTCAAAATCCAGAAGATTCTCCTCCTATTCCCTGCTGGTGTATTAAAGAAGTGACCGGCATGCATCAACTCAGCAACGCGGCATTGGCCCATACGCCATTTCAAAATTGGCCTGCCGAGCAAAGGAACGCCCTCTGGCAGGTAGACACCATCGCAAACGAGGACAGAACAAAATAAAATAAGCCAGAATAAGTAAGTAGCCAGAGAAAAAACTTTAACATGCCACTGACAACAACCAACAACCCAAGCAGTCACTGGCGCCCCTCGCACGTCATGTTATGTTTATTTGGTCGGTTTACTTATCTAATCCCGACACATCTTCCATCTAGGGAGGCTCTGGAAAACCCCTCGGCGGCACCTGTGAGAGCGCGGAGCTCCCAGTTGCTGCAAAGGGACAACTTGCACTGGCGACCGGTTGTCCAGGGCTTCCCTAGTATGCAGTCCCGCAAGTTCATCCGTCATCCCTGGCTTAGTCCGTGCGCCTCCTGTGCAGTCCCACAAGTTCATGCGTCGTCTTCGGCTTGGTCCGCTCGTCCAGACGCATTCCTCAGCAAGGGCTCTGAGCGAGACACCGATCAAAGGATTCACAAGTGCATTTGCAGGACTGCCCAGGAAGGAGGCTCTAGAAAACCCCTCGGCGGCACCTGTGAGAGCGTGGAGCTCCCAGTTGGTGCAAGGGGCAACTTCCACTCGGCGACCGGTTGTCCAGAGCTGCCCCAAGGGCCGCTCGAAAAATTCCGCTTCCTCCTCGTGTGCAGTCCCGGAAGTTCATGCGTCATCCTCGGCCTGGTCCGTGCGCCTCGATGCCTTCCTCAGCGAGGGCTCCAGGCAAGGCACAGCCATCAAAGGATCCATCGCGCATTGGCGGGGCTGCACACGCAGGGCTGATTCAAACTTTCCACTCTGCGTTCATGTGCCCAGCGGCTCTGAGGAACTGAGTCCCGAGCTCATAGGGGTCTCAGCGTGGGACCTGAATCACAATCGTGGCCTGGCGCCTCTATCCAACCACTTTAAAGCAGCCCTGGCTGCACACGCGCCTCCCGGAGTGAAATCCCTTCCTGTCACTGACCTCGCTGGCCAGCTGCGGCAGGCCAACAGTGATTGTTCGAGGTGCCCATAAGGTATTGAGCGGTCTTTCGCTCCCCTGCCATGGGGTTTGACAAAGGCTATTATACATCAAAGCTTCCTTATGTCTTTCTGGAGCTGGGTTGGAAATTAAAACAGGACTGGATTACGCAGAACGCTCCGCTGGTGCTCTGGACCAATTCCAAGTTAAGGCTGGGCTTGCCTTCTGTTCCTGCCCGAGTGGCTCGGTTTGGGATTGGCGGAGCTTGCGGCCTAATCAAGAAACAGGAAGCGTATCAACTCTTAAAGGGTGTGGTTGGTAGGGCACAACAATTAAAGCCATCCCGACAAATTTTGCCATTATCCATGGCCCAATTAATGAGTGCGATGCGATTTTTTGCTCCTGTTTTTGCGAAGATATTACTCACATGATTGTCGACGGTGCGCTTGCTGATCATCAATTGACCTGCAATCTCCGAATTTGTCAATCCAGTGGCTACCAATTCAATGATTTCCAGTTCGCGCTCGGAGAGCCCAGCCCTGACGCTCTCCAAGCCCTGAGGCCCTGGCTGTTCGCGTGAATGACGCTCAGGCATGGAGGGTTTTCCAACTGGATCATCCTAGAGACGTTCGTGGGCCATGATGTTGGGCAATCGAGCCATTTCTGTGAAGCTTGCTCAAGCTCTGGCCTCGGGTCAGTTCACTGTGACCGCTGAAGTGACTCCCCCCCGGGGAGGGGACGTGACCCGCACCTTGGAAGCCGCTTGCCTCCTGAAGGGGCTGGTTCATGCCGTGAATGTCACCGATGGCAGCCGAGCGGTGATGCGCATGAGCAGCCTGGCTGTGTGTCGCATCCTGCTGGACAACGGCATTGAGCCTGTTTTGCAGATGACTTGCCGTGACCGCAACCGCATTGCGCTGCAAGCCGACCTGCTGGGAGCCCACGCGTTGGCCATTCCCAATGTGCTCTGCCTGACGGGTGATCCCGTGCGGGCCGGGGATCAGCCTGATTCCAGACCCGTGAACGAATTGGAATCTGTTCGCCTGCTGCAACTTGTGGCCAGTCTCAATGCCGGCCAGGATCCTGTGCAGGGTCAGTTGCCAGATGGAGGCATCAATCTCTTCTGCGGCGCAGCCGCTGATCCCCACACCGGCAATTGGCGTGCGCTGTCTGATCGCGTGCGGAAAAAATGGGAAGCCGGCGCACGCTTTATGCAGACCCAGATGGTGATGCACCCCGAGGCCTTGAAACGCTTTGTAGAGGACATCACCGCGCCTCTTGGTTTGCCTGTGCTGGCTGGTGTATTTCTGCTGAAATCGGCTCGCAATGCGATGTTCATCAACCGGGTCGTTCCTGGCGCCGCGATCCCCCAATCACTGATTGATCGTCTGGCCGCCGCTACGGATCCCGCTGCTGAAGGCATTGCCATTGCGGCCGAGCAAGTGAGAGATTACGCGTCTCTTTGCCAGGGCGTTCATCTGATGGCCGTGAAAGCTGAAGAACGCATTCCCGAAGTCTTGCGACTGGCTGGTATCCGCCCTGTAGAGGCGCCGTGATGGGTGTTCTGTTCGTCCCAGGCAAGCAACAACCACAAGCCAGAACACACTGCAAGCAAGAACTCTCAGATAAGGCACCCTCCTGCTGTCCCCGCGGCCCGAGCTTTCTGGCCACAGGTATCGTTTAAACACGGGCAGCGCTGGAAGAACCGCTCAATCGCCTGGACAATGTTGGGGTGATGTTGTCAGCCAATCTGTCTGTTGTTTGAACCAACCTTGCCCAGGCTCGTCTAACTAGCAACACGATGCTGCAAAGCCAACGTTCTGTTGGCTCATGGGCCCCATCTATTGAACGCAGGCAGCCAGCTCACTCGACGCATTGTCAGCTGACGCACCGACAAAGCCGGCCCTGAACATGGTGCCGCGAGAGAGCCTGAAGCGATCCGCTGACGGATCACACTGTCTAGATCAAGGAGAGGGATGCCATGCGCTGGTTGAGCAACGTGCGCCTGCCCCGGGGGACGACCTGCACCCATCGCCGCGATCAGCGCTGGCGGGTGGCGATCGACGACGGGGGCCATGTCGTTCATTTGGAGACTCTTGGCGCTGGCAGCGCCGCCGCTGGCGACGACTGGGGCGGCGACTGGCTCAGCCCGATGGGGGTGGATCTGCAGATCAATGGCGGCCTCGGCCTGGCCTTTCCCGAACTGAGCGAGACCGATCTGCCCCGTCTGGAGGAGCTGCTGGCCCTGCTCTGGCGGCATGGCGTCGAGGCCATCGCCCCCACCCTGGTCACCTGTGGCGTCGCCCCCCTGCATCAGGCTCTTTCGGTTCTGGCGCAGGCCCGCGCCCGCCAGGTGCCGGGCCTCTGCCGGCTGCTTGGCGCCCATCTGGAGGGTCCGTTTCTCGAACCCAGTCGCCGCGGCGCCCACCCCGAGGAGCATCTGCGCCCCCCCAGCCTGGCGGCCCTGCAAGAACGCCTGGCGGGATGGCAAGGCGGGCCGGAAGGGGATGTCGCCTTGATGACCCTGGCACCGGAGCTGGAAGGCGCGGACGCCGTGATCCAGGCGTTGCAAGCCCGCCAGGTGGTGGTGTGTCTGGGCCACAGCGCGGCGGATGAGCGGCAGGCCGAGGCCGCCTTCGCGGCGGGAGTGGGCATGATCACCCACGCCTTCAATGCCATGGCCGGGCTGCACCATCGCGCCCCCGGTCCCCTGGGCGCCGCGGCCTTGCGAGGCGATGTGGCCCTCGGGCTGATCGCCGACGGAGTGCATGTGGCACCCACCATGGCGGTGTTGCTGCAGCGGCTCGCGCCAACGGCCACCGTGCTCGTCAGCGATGCCCTCGCCCCCTATGGTCTCGAAGAAGGAGCGCACCGCTGGGATGAACGGCTGTTGCTGGTGCACGACGGCAGCTGTCGCCTGGAGAGCGGCACCCTGGCGGGAACCACCCTGCCCCTCTTGGAGGGGGTGATCCGCCTTGCCCGCTGGGGCGTGCCGGCGGATCAGGCGATCGCCGCGGCCACCCTGCACCCCCGCCGGGTGCTGGGGGAGGAGCGACCGTTGGAACGTCTGTTGACGGGCCGTCCCTTGGCGGCCTGTCTGCGCTGGGGAAAGGAGGAGGGCGAGCTGACCTGGGAGCCTGCCCGCTGCTGAGGGCCGCCCGGCCAGGACCCGGTGGGGCCTCCAGCGGCCCACCGGGTCCCCGACCGCTTCCGCCCCCCTCCCTAGGATCCGCCGCACCGCCCGCCGCCCTATGACCTCCGACCCTCAGCAGGCCCCGCCGAGCCAAGGGGAGTCCAGCGCTGCCAGCAGTGGGAGCAGCGCCAGCGCGGTCTCCTGTGCCAAAAGCACCGAGAAGGAGGTGGTGCGCGCCTACTTCGAGAGCACGGGATTTGAGCGTTGGAATCGCATCTACAGCGATAGCGCAGAGGTGAACAACGTTCAGCGCAACATCCGCCTCGGTCATCAGAAAACCGTTGACGCCGTGCTCGAATGGTTGCGGGAGCACGGCGATCTGGAACGCCAGAGCTTCTGCGACGCGGGCTGCGGCGTCGGCAGCCTCAGCTTGCCCCTGGCCCGCCTGGGCGCTGGCTCCGTGCTGGCCACCGACCTCTCCGCGGCCATGGTGGAGGAGGCCCGACGCCGGGCTGCGGACGAGGGCTTGACGGGGGATCGGCTGCACTTCGCCGTCTCCGATCTGGAGACCCTCAGCGGTCGCTTCGACACCGTGATCTGCCTCGACGTCTTCATTCACTACCCGCAGGCGGCAGCGGAGGAGATGGTGCGCCATCTGGCCTCTCTCGCGGAGCGGCGGCTGATCGTCAGCTTCGCGCCCTACACGCCGCTGCTGG
Organism: Cyanobacteriota bacterium; assembly: GCA_046340795.1. Taxonomy (GTDB): domain Bacteria; phylum Cyanobacteriota; class Cyanobacteriia; order PCC-6307; family Cyanobiaceae; genus Cyanobium. The sequence continues at coordinate 22,853 of JBKDSV010000011.1, forward strand.
CGGTGCTCAAGGGCATTGGTCAGCTCTTCCCTGGCCCGAGCAAAACCACCCGCGCCTATCAATTGAAAGAAGACGGCATCGTGGCGGCGGCCGTCGGCGCCGGCTTCCAGCCTGTCCATCGCAGCCTCAACCAAGCGCCCTTTTACTTCTCCCGCCTGGTGGCGTTTGAGCGGAGTTGAGCCCTGCGGCAGCGCCCCCAGCCTCACCCCGCGGCCGCCCTGCCTCCCTTCACCAACACCCCCAGCAGCTCCGCCAGCCGCTGATCCGCCTCCCGCACCGCCAACCGCTCCATGCCCGCCCGCAGGGTGAGCAGGGGATCGGCGCCGCCCGCGCAGCCCCGCAGGCGAGGGCCCAGAAGCCGCCAGACGGCCTGCTCCAAGGGCGGCGCCCCCGGCTCGTGCTGCCAGACGATCACCGCGGCGCCCGCGGCGGCGGCGGCGGCGGCGTTGGCCTCTTGATGGCGATCAGCCGCTTGGGGGAAGGGCACCAGGACCGTCGGCGTGCCGCTCACCGCCAGCTCACTCAGGCTGCCGGCCCCCGCCCGGCTGATGGCCAGATCCACGTGTTGCAGCAGCCCCGGCAGTTCATCGCTGAAGGGGCGCTCCACCACCCCCGCCAGCGCCAATCGTCCCGCCTCCGGGTCCTGGCTGCCGGTGAGGTGCACCACCCGACAGCCCGCGGCCGCCAGGCGGGGGATCAGGGGCCGCACCATGCGGTTCAACCGCAGCGCTCCCTGGCTGCCCCCCATCACCAGCACGAGGGGCCCGGGCCCGCGCGGCACCCAGTCGGGCAGAGGGGCGGGGGCCAGAAAAGCGCGCCGCACCGGTGTGCCCGTCACCAACGGCTGGCAGGCGGGGAGTCGCTCCGCCGCCTGCGGCAGACCCAGGGCCACCCGCGTGCACCATCGGCCCAGCAGTCGCGTCACCTTGCCGGGGATCGCGTTGCTCTCATGCACCACCACAGGCACCCCGCACCAGCGGGCCGCCAGGATGGCCGGGGCGGCGATGTACCCCCCGGTGCTGAACACCGCGTCGACGCGATGGCGCCGAATCAGACGCCGTGTCGGCCAAGTGGCCGCCAGCAGCTGGAGGAGGTTGGCGAGCTTGCGCAGGCCCTTCCCCTGCAAGCCACCGGCGCGCACGGCGTGGAGAGGATAGGCGTCGGGCACCAGGGTCTGCTCCAGCCGGTCGGTCACGCCCAGCCAATGCACCCGCCAATCCGCCGGCAGCGCCTCCGCCACCGCCAGGGCGGGGAACAGGTGGCCACCCGTGCCGCTGGCCGCGATCAAGAGGGTTGGCATGGGGAAAAGCCTGGCGTGGGCGACGGACGGGCCTAACTTAAAAGTCGAGCGTTGCCGCCCCAAGCCGGGGGCCGCAGCCCACCCCCGCGTTCCCTCCACCCCTCCATTCGCCCTCAGCAATGCCCCAACAGCGCCGACTCCCTGCCCTGCTCCTTGGCGCTCTGATGCTGGCTGCGGCCATCGGCCCGGCCAGCGTGCGGGCGGCCAGCCCCACACCCGCCCAGCTGCTCGCCCTGGAAGCGGCCCTGAACAGCAGCGACGACGCGGCCCTCAACGCTCTTCTCAGCAAGGGGCCGGGCCTCAATCCCGAGGAGTTGAAGCAGCGCCGCCAGCAACTGCGACAACATTTTCCGGATGTGCGCTGGCAGGTGAAGAGCGGGCCCGCCCTGCGGGATGGTCAGGCCAGCGTCACCCTGAAGGTGAGCGGCACCCGGGAACAGGGCGGCAGCATCTATCGGCTGGATGCGGAGCAGCGCCTCTCCCTGCAGACCGATGGTCAGCGGTTCAACGGCCAAACGATCTGGCGCGAGCAATCCCTGCTGCGCAGCGGCGAGAATTCGCCAGCCGTGAGCCTGCTCATCCCCGATGCGGTGCTCACCGGGCAGCGGTATGACGTGGATGTGATCTTCGACGATCCCCTCGACGGGGCCCTGGTGGCGGGAGGCATCCAGTCGGTCAGCTCCGAGCAGGTGGCGTCGATGGAGAGTCCCCGTCTGGATTTGGCGGCTTTGGGAGGGGGTGGGCTGTTCAAGGTGGTGCAGGCGCCCCAAACTCCCGGGTCCCAAACCTGGGCTGTGCTGCTGGTGCATCCGAAGGGAGTGGTGAGTGCCACCAAGCGGGTGCGGGTCGTCTCCGATCGCCAGGTCCTCGAACCCTGATCCCATGGGCCGACCCCATCGCATCTGGGTGGTGGATGACGATCCGGAGGTGCGTTCCCTGCTGGCCAGCTACCTGAGCGAGCAGGGCTACGCGGTGCGCACCCTGGCCGATGGCGCCCAGCTCAAGGCCAGGCTCGACGGCCAGCTGGGAGGCGAGCGACCCGATCTGCTCGTGCTCGATCTGATGCTCCCCGGCGCGGATGGCCTGACCCTGTTGCGACGGTTGCGCGATGGCGGCGATTCTCTGCCCGTGCTGATGCTCACCGCCCGGGCGGACGGGGTGGATCGGATCATCGGTTTGGAGCAGGGTGCGGATGACTACCTGGCCAAGCCCTTCCTGCCCCGGGAATTGACCGCGCGGATCGAGGCCATTCTCCGTCGCCAGGCGCCGCCCCCCAGCGGATCGCCCCGGGCGGGGGGAGAATGCGTGCGCTTCGGCGACTGCACGGTGGATCTGGCCACCCGCGAATTGCGGGGAGCGCAGGGGCCGCTGCCGATCACCAGCGGCGAATTCGCCCTGTTGGCCGCTTTCGTCAGCCATCCCCATCGCCCCCTGTCCCGCGAACGCCTGATCGAGCTGGCCCGGGGCCCAAGCAGCGAGACGGAGAGCCGCAGCATGGATGTGCAGATCTCCCGCCTGCGCAAGCTGATCGAGCCTGATCCAGCCCGCCCCCGCTACGTGCAGACCGTCTGGGGCTACGGCTATGTGTTCGTCCCCGATGGCCAACCCCGCCAGCGGTAGGGAGCGGCTCGCGGCCCTGCTGCGACCCCTGGGCTATGGCGCGGCGGCGGCGGGGTTCACGGCTCTGGGCCTGCTCCTGCTGCATCTGCTCCTCGCCCAGCGGCTGGAGCGGCAACAGCGCCGTCAGCTGGCCAGCCAGGTGAGCGCCATGGTGCTGCTCAGCGAGGTCGCCAGCGAGCGCTACAGCCCAGCAGAGCTGGCTGTGCTGATGGGCACTCCGGTGGTGGTGGGCTCACGGCCGCCCCGGGCCGTCACGCCCGCCCTGCCCGCGGCTGATTCTCTGCGACGGCAGGCGGAAGCCCTGCGAACGGATCTCTGCCGCAAACTCACCTCCTGTCCACTGGTGTGGCCGGTGCAGACCAGTGCGCCGCGGGGGCCGGGCCGGGGAGCCTGGGTGCAACTCAACACCTCCCTGGAAACAGCCTGGCTCTTCGCCCCGATCCCCGCCCTGCGCGGTTGGCCGCCAGATCCCCAGCTGCTCTCCCTGGCGGGCACCTTCGGGGGCCTTGCCGCCCTGCTGCTCTTCCCCAGCCTGGAGGTGCAGCGCCCCCTGCATCAGTTGGATGAGGCCCTGCAGGAGGTGGGTCTGGATCAGCAACCTCGGCCTGTGCCCGAGCGCGGCGCTGGCGCGGTGCGCCACCTCACGGCCCACTTCAACACCATGCTGCGGCGGCTGCAGCAGGCCAGCCAGGAGCGGGCCACCATGCTCGCCGGCATCGCCCATGACCTGCGCGCCCCGCTGACGCGGCTGCGGTTGCGGCTGGCCCGCCAGGCGCTTTGGTCGGCAGAGGAGCGGCAACGGGCGGAGCGGGATTTGACGGCGCTGGAACAGATCACAGCGCAGTTTCTGTTGTTTGTGGGGGCGGAAGGCAAGGAACGTCCCCTCCGGCTGCCCCTGGAGGCCCTGGTGGCTGAGGCCGCCAATGCGGTCGAGACCGTGGAGTTGGCCCTGGAGCCGATGGAGCGGTGTGTGTTACCCGTTGCCCTCACGCGGGCGGTGGCCAACCTGCTGCTCAACGCCCAGACCCATGGGCAACCGCCCCTGCGGCTGGCGCTGCGTCGCCTGCCGGCGGAAGGCTTCGCCATCGAGGTGGGGGATGGGGGAGCAGGCATCGCGGCGGCGGAGTGGGAGCGGGCGAAACAGCCCTTCCAGCGACTGGATCCAGCCCGTGGCGGCCTGGGGCACAGCGGTCTGGGTCTGGCGATCGCCGAGCGGGTGGCCCGGGCCCATGGCGGTTCCCTCTCCTGCCGGCCGGCCTCTGCCACGGCGGGCGGCGGGTTTGTCGTTGTGCTCACGGGCCAGTCGCTGCCTGAGTCCTGAGGGGAAGTCACAGCTGGTCACACCTTGGTGCGCAGCGGTCACAGTTCCGTGAGCCGCGCTGCCGATGATGACCCTGTTCGCCCTTCCGTCCCTGGCCATGCCTTTTTCCTGTGCCGCCCGCCCGCGCTTCGCCCTGCCCGCCTTGGCCCTGCTGCTGAGCCTGAGTGGCGGCGCGGGCCTGGCCCAGCCGGTCGGGCCCAAGGTCCAGCAGGATCGCCTGACCCCCGAGCAGCGCCAGAAGCTCTTCCCCGACATGCGCCGTCTGAGCCTGCAGGATCACCGGGCGCGCATCGTCATCCTGCAGCGCGCGGAGAGCTGCATCAACAACGCCACCACGGACGAAGCCCTGGCCGCCTGCCTGCGCACGCAGCGGGAGGCGATGCGGGAACAACGGCGCCAGCAGATGAGTGATCTGCAAGCCCTGTTTCAGCGCAATGGCCTGCCCATGCCCCAATGGCGGCGCATGGAGAAACCTCAGCGGCCTGGATCGGCGGGCGCCGGATCGGAAATCTGAGGGAGCAAGCCGCCTGCCCGCTGATCGTCCAAGCGGGCCACCCGTTGGCGCAGCAGGGATTGGGCCGCTGCGGGCCAACGGGCGGAGGTGCGTTCGAGCTCCACCACGCTTCTGTTGTGCTTCCGCAGCGCACGGCAATAGGCCTCCACAGCGCCGCGGGTATTGGCCAGCACCTGCAGCAGCGTGGTGGCATCGCTGGCGCCGGCCTGATAGCTCTTGGTGGCCACCGCGAAGGACGCCCTGGCGCTCTGCATCTGGGCGATGGCTGAATCGACCACGATCTGGCTGTTGAGGTAAGCGGCGTAGCTCGTTTCCACCTCCGCCGTCACCGTCAGCCGATCGAGAGCCGCCTGTTGCAAGGCCTGCTCTTGCTGCTTGCGCTGGGAGGTGGCCTTGGCCGCCAGGAGGCCCCCGTCGAACAGGGTCCACTGCACGTTCATCCCCACGACCCCCTCGGATTGCAGGCCGGAGTCATCGCTGGACCTCTGACTCGAGCCCGTGCCCTCCAGCGACAGGGTCGGCAGGTAGCCCTTGCGGGTGGCGACAGCGTTCCAGGCCAGACTGCGGGCGCTCGCCAGACTCCGCTGGATCTCCTCCCGCAGGCGCAGGGCCTGATCGATGGTCTCTTGCCTGGAGAGCGTCCAGGTGCCGCGCAGCACCAACGGCTCCGCCGGCATCACCAGCTCGCCGGGGGGAAGGCTGAGGGTCCGGGCCAAGGCGGAGGCCGCCACAATCACCTGCTCATGGGTGTCGATGCGCAGGATCAGCAGGGCCAGTTGCTGGCTGGTGAGCTGATCCAGATCGGGTGTCACCGGCCCCCCTGGGCGCCCCCGCGCACGGGCCAGCCGCAGCCAGCCATCCACCATCGCGCTCAGCTCGCCATACTCCACTTCCAGCGCCAGCAGCGTCTGCAGGTCGATGTAGTTCTGCTGCAGGCTGAGCAGAAGGGAACGGGCTTCCACATCGAAGAGAAAGCGATCGGCCTCCAGGCTGGCCGCGTTGGCCTTGGAGCGCGGCAGGCGGCTGGGATCAAAGAAGGTCCACTCCAGCGTCAGCTGGGGGGAGGAGAGGGAGAGGGTGTCGGCTTGCTGCTGCCGCACCCCCACCAGTCCGGGGCTACTGTTTCCTGCCGTGAGACTGGGCACCCATTCCCGGCGGATGGCCACCCCGGACCAGCTGGTGGCCTCGATTCCGGCGTGGGCTTTGGCCAGAATGGGGTTCTGGGCCAAGCCTGTGGCGAGGGCCTCAGCCAGCGTCAGGCGGCGGGAGGTGCGTTCGAGGTGGTCGCGGTTGCGCCACAGGCGACGTTCGAGCGACGCCAGGCTCTGGGCGGTGGTGGGGGGCTGCTGGCTGAGGGGCGGCCAGGCGATGGCGGTGGGCACCTGATCAGGCCCGGACCCGGCAGCGGCACGGGATGAGCGTTCGGCGGCCAGAACGCTCATCCCGCTCCCCAGATGGGGTGTCAAGGCCAGCAGCGCCGCAGCCAGAGCCACAACGGCGCGGTGGGAGCCGCGACGGGGGACGGTGATGCGCCTGGTGGTCTGGCCCATGTTGGCGAAGGGTGCTCAGGCCTCATCCAGGGCCGCCACACCAGGCAGCACCCTGCCCTCCAGCAGCTCGAGACTGGCGCCACCGCCGGTGGAGATGTGGCTCATCTTCTCAGCCACGCCCACCTTCTCGACAGCGGCCACGGAATCCCCGCCACCAATGATGGTGATCGTGCCCTTGGCGCTCAGCTCGGCGAGGGTGTGGGCGATGGCGTTGGTGCCAGCGGCGAATTTGTCGAATTCGAACACCCCCATCGGGCCATTCCAGATCACGGTCTGGCAATCGGCCAGCGCATCTTGAAACACCTTCACCGAATCCGGGCCGATGTCCAGACCCATCCAGCCGTCGGGAATGGCCTCCACCTTGGCGATCTGGCTGTTGGCATTGGGCTTGAAGTCATCGGCCAGCACCACATCGGTGGGCAGCAGGAATTGCACGCCCTTGGCGGCCGCCTTGGCTTCCAACTCCTTGGCCAGTTCCAGCTTCTCTTCCTCCACCAGGCTCTTGCCCACCGAGAGGCCGCGGGCTTTGTAGAAGGTGAAGATCATGCCGCCGCCGATGAGGATCTTGTCGCACTTCTCAATCAAGGCTTCGAGCACGCCGATCTTGCTGCTCACCTTGGAGCCGCCAACGATGGCAGACAGGGGACGCTTGGGGTTGTCGATGGCGCCCTGCAGATAGGCCAGCTCCTTCTCCATCAGGTGGCCCGCCACGCTGGGGCTGAGGAACTTGGTCACCCCTTCGGTGGAGGCGTGGGCCCGGTGGGCGGCGCCGAAGGCGTCGTTCACATACACCTCCGCCAGGGAAGCCAGTTTTTCGGCAAAAGCGGGGTCGTTCTTCTCCTCCTCGGCGAAGAAGCGCACGTTTTCGAGCAGCACCACGCCCCCCTCCTCCAGGGCCGCCACCTTGGCCTCCGCGTCTTCTCCGACACAGCTTTCGGTCTTGACCACCGGCACGCCGAGCAGGTCGCTCAGCCGGGCCGCCACCTGGGTGAGGCGCATGCCCTCGTTCACCTGCCCCTTGGGCCGGCCGAAGTGGGCCGCCAGGATCACCTTGGCGCCAAGATCCCGCAAGAAGCCGATGGTGGGCAGGGCTGCTCGGATGCGGGTGTCATCTGTGATGGCGCCGCTGTTGTCCTGGGGGACGTTGAAATCAACCCGCACCAGCACGCGCTTGCCGCGCAGATCAGCTTCACCGAGAGAGGCAAGGGAGCGCTTGGGCATGGTGGCGGGCATGGGAGAAGGCGGGGGGAGATTAACCCCTCACCCTCCATTCCTCCCACCCCTGCGCTCCTTTCCCGCCATTTCGGCTCTCCGCCCGGGCGCAGGCCGCGATCAGCGCTAGACAGGAGTGGCCGTTCTGCGGACCATGTTCGACACTGTTCTGTTCCCCATCGACAACAGCCGCCAGACGATGGAAACGGCTGGAAAAGTCATCCAGCTGGCCCAGCAACACGGCAGCCGGGTGGTGCTCCTCGCCGTCGTGGAAGAGGAGGAAGAGGGGGGAGCGATGCATGAGCCGGCGTCCGTCACCCAGCTGCTGGAGCAGGCCCGGGCGAGCTTCGAGGAGGCCGGCCTCGACTGTGATGCGTTTGAGCGTCCTGGCAAGCCGGCCTTCGTCATCGGCGATGTGGCCGAGGAAGTGAATGCGGATCTGATCGTGATGTGCACGCTGGGCCTCACTCTGGAAGAGGATCAGCACAGCACCGCCGCCCGCGTCATCCAGCTGGCCCCGTGCCCGGTGATGGTGGTGCCTTGATGGCCGCTCCCCTCGCCGCCGGGCTCGCCGCCTCCGGGACGGGGCCCCAGCAGCCGCTGATCCAGTGGTATCCGGGCCACATCGCCAAAGCGGAGCAGGCCCTCAGCGCCAATCTCGACAAAGTGGATCTGGTGTTGGAGGTGCGCGACGCCCGCATCCCCCTGGCCACCGGCCATCCCCGGCTGGCTCGCTGGATCCGGGGCAAGCCCCACCTGTTGGTGCTCAACCGGATCGACATGGTGCCCGTTGTCGCGCGCCAAGCCTGGGACGACTGGTTTCGCCAGCGGCAGCAGCGCCCCCTGTGGTGTGACGCCAAGGCCGGCACGGGGGTGAAGGCGTTGCGGGAGGCGGCAATCCAGGCCGGCGAAGCTCTCAATGCCCGTCGACTGGAGCGGGGCATGCGCCCCCGGCCGGTGCGGGCGCTGGTGCTCGGCTTTCCAAATGTGGGCAAATCAGCTCTGATCAATCGGCTGGTGGGGCGCCGGGTGGTGGAAAGCGCCCGCCGGCCGGGCGTCACCCGCGCCCTGCGCTGGGTGCGGCTGGGCCAGTCCCTCGATTTGCTTGATGCCCCGGGCGTGCTGCCCCCCCTGCTGGAGGATCAACGGGCGGCGCTGCTCCTGGCGATCTGCGACGACATCGGGCAGGCGGCCTACGAGCCGGAGCTGGTGGCTCTGGCCTTCTTGCGACGCCTGGTGGCGCTCACCGCCCAACCGGCCTCTGGGGCGGTCATGGAAGCGTTGGAAACGCGGTATGGGGTGGCACTGGTCCCGACGGTTCTCTCTGACTCCGGACCCGTTCTTTCGCCTCTTCAGGCGGGCGCTGCCGCGGTGGCCTCCGCGGATCCGGACGCCTGGCTGGAGCGCGCTTCCAGACGCCACACCAGCGGCGAGCGGTTGCGCATGGCCACCCGGCTGCTGGATGATTTCCGTTGCGGGCGACTGGGTTCCGTTGCCCTGGAGGTGCCCGCGTCGGATTCCGCGGCATGAGCGGCAGTTTCGGCGACGGCGAGGGGGAGCTGCTCACCCTCACCTATCCCAAGCCCCTGCCGATGCGGCTCGATCGCTGGTTGGTCTCCCAGCGGCCGGAGCAAAGCCGCGCTCGCATCCAGAAGTTCATCGATGCGGGCTATGTGCGCGTCAACGGCGTCACGGGCCGGGCCAAAACGCCCCTGCGCCAGGGGGCCAGGGTGGAGCTGTGGATGCCCCCGCCCGAACCCCTGCCCTATCTGGTGGCCCAGGAGATTCCCCTGGAGGTGCTCTTCGAGGATGGGCACCTGATCGTGATCAACAAGCCGGCGGGCCTCACCGTGCATCCCGCCCCTGGCAACAAGGACGGCACCCTGGTCAATGCCTTGCTGCATCACTGCCCCGATCTGCCCGGCATCGGCGGCGAGCTGCGCCCCGGCATCGTGCATCGGCTCGACAAGGACACCACAGGCTGCATTGTCATCGCCAAGAGCCAGGAGGCCCTGGTGCGCCTGCAGGCGCAAATCCAGAAGCGCATCGCCAGCCGGGAGTATCTGGGGGTGGTGCATGGCCAGCCCAGCGCCGATGAGGGCACGATCGTCGGCGCCATCGGCCGCCATCCGGGGGATCGCAAGAAATACGCCGTGGTGAGCGACGACCTGGGTCGGCACGCCCGCACCCATTGGCAGGTGTGCGAACGCCTGGGCGACTACGCCCTGCTGCGCTTCAAACTCGACACGGGCCGCACCCACCAGATCCGCGTCCACTGCGCCCACATCCAGCACCCGATCGTGGGCGATCCCCTGTATTGCCGGGCTCGCCGCCTGCCGATCGACCTCCCCGGCCAGGCCCTGCACGCCGCCGCCCTCGGCCTGAACCATCCGATCAGCGGCGAGCGGCTGGTGTTTGAGGCGCCGTTACCAGAGATCTTGGAGAAGTTGCTGGGGGTGTTGCGGCGGCGGGCGGGCAACAGTTGAGCGGGACAGATGTGGATTCCGCAAGCTGATCGATACCCATTGGCAAGGAAGAAACCCACGACCGCGTCACGAATCTGCGCCCTGGTGCCGATGCTCTGCCAAGGCATGGGCGTGAACGCTGGAGCAACCGCTTCAGGGAAGCCGGAGACATTGCTGAGTTTATTCTGGTCAGCGACACTTGGGCACGTCCCCCCCAGCGGGTAGCTGCCACCCCATCCTCACGCTGAGAATCGATCTCCATGGAGCGCTCCATCCGTGCGGCATCACTTCTCCATCCGCTGCTGCGCCAGTGGCAGAAGTTGCTCCTTGGCTGGGCGCAGGATGGCTCGATCCGCCGGGCAGCCCAGGAGGCCCTGGGGCTGAGAAGGGTGCCGCCGCTGCTGGCTGAGCTGGTGAGCCCATGGGCCGCTGGGGATTTCAGCAGCCTGCCTCCGGTTGAGTTGCTGTCGGCCGCCGCCATGGGCGGTGCGGCTGGGGCCTATGCGATCAGCACGGGCACCATCTACATCAACACCGACTGGCTGCAGCGTGCCAGACCAGGCGAGGTTCTAGCGGTGCTCACCGAGGAGCTGGGCCATCACCTTGATGCGCTGCTCAACAGCGGCGATACCCCTGGCGATGAAGGCGAGCTGTTTGCGGCGCTGCTCCAGGGCCATGGGGTGATCAGCACCCACCAGCGCCAGCGCCTGCTGCTCGAGAACGATCAAGGCAGCGTGATCGTTAACGGCAAGGTGCTGGCGGTGGAGCAGGCCACCGTCGTCAGCACCCCCATTGCGACCAGTTTCCCAGGCCACACCCGTGGTGAATTCAGAAATGATGCCGCGTTCGCGGCGCTCAGGGGCGATGGCTCCGTTGTCACCTGGGGTGAACCCTCTCGGGGCGGTGACAGCAGTGGGGTGGCCCAGCTGCTCAGCTCTGATGTTACTCAGATCTTCTGCAATAAGTATGCCTTTGCTGCGCTGAAAAGCAATGGCTCTGTCGTCGCCTGGGGCGATGCGTCTTCTGGCGGTAACATCGGGGCGGTGGCGAATCAGCTCAGCAGCGGCGTCACGCAGATTTTCTCTACAGGTTCTGCCTTCGCGGCGTTGAAGAGCAATGGCTCCGTCGTCGCCTGGGGCGATGCGTCTTCTGGCGGTAACATCGGGGCGGTGGCGAATCAGCTCAGCAGCGGCGTCACGCAGATTTTCTCTACAGGTTCTGCCTTCGCGGCGCTGAAGAGCAATGGCTCCGTCGTCACCTGGGGTTACCCCTCTATGGGTGGTGACAGCAGTGGGGTGGCCAGCGCGCTCAGCTCCGATGTCACGCAGATCTTCTCCACGGGCTACGCCTTCGCGGCACTGAAGAGCAATGGCTCCGTTGTCACCTGGGGTGATGTCTCCTTTGGCGGCAACAGCAATGGGGTGGCCAGTGAGCTCAGCTCTGGTGTCGCGCAAATCTTCTCCACATTCAGTGCATTTGCGGCACTCAAGAGCAATGGCTCTGTCGTCACCTGGGGGCTTTCTACAACAGGCGGAGACAGCAGTCTGGCGGCTAACGGGCTAAGCAATGTCACACAGATCTTCTCCACCTACGGCGCCTTCGCGGCACTGAGAGCCAATGGTTCCGTCGTCACCTGGGGTGAACCCTCGATGGGAGGCGATAGCAGTGGGGTGGCCAATCTGCTCAGCTCCGGTGTCACACAGATTGTCGCAACGAGTGGCGCCTTTGCGGCACTGAAAAGCAACGGCTCTGTGGTCACCTGGGGCGATGGAGTCATTGGCGGCAATAGCAATGGGGTGGCCAGCGCGCTCAGCTCCGATGTCACGCAGATCTTCTCCACTGACAACGACTTCGCGGCACTGAAGAGCAATGGCTCCGTTGTCAGTTGGGGGGCCTTTGTTGCAAACGTCGCAGGGGTTGCAGCTCAGCTTAATTCCAATGTCAGCACGATCTTCTCCACAGGCTCTGCCTTCGCGGCGCTCAAGAACGATGGATCCGTTGTCACTTGGGGTCACGCAGGCGGCGACAGCAGTGGGGTGGCCAGCCAGCTCAGCAATGTAGTGGGTTTTGCCAACCCACTCACCGATGATCGGCTGGTGGTCTTTGATCCCCCAGCCAGTATCACCTTGGCCGTCTCCCCGGCGGCGGTGACAGAAGACGGCAGCGGCAACTTGATTTACACCTTCAGCCGCAATGGTCTGCTCAATCAAGATATCGATGTGAACTACACCGTAAGTGGCACAGCCATCCTCGGCAACGATTACAGCGGAATTGCAGCCAACGCCCCTATCAATACCGTTCGCTTTGCCAATCGTGCAACCAGCGTCACGGTGGTGGTGGATCCCACCGTTGATATCGTGACTGAGGCTGACGAAACCGTTTCCCTCAGCCTCGTTCCAGGAAATGGTTACACGATCGGTACCACGACGCCGGTGGTTGGAACGATCCTTGATAACGATCAAGTTGTCACGCTCTCAGTTGCTCCAGGTTCTGTGATGGAAGATGGCAGCAGCAACCTGATTTACACCTTTAGCCGCAGTGGCAATGGTCCACTGGATCGAAATATCGATGTGAACTACAGCGTAGGCGGCACGGCCATCGTAGGGAACGATTACACCGTAATTGCAGCCAACGCCCCTATCAATACCGTTCGCTTTGCCAATCGTGCAACCAGCATGACGGTGGTGGTGGATCCCACCGTTGATAGGCTCATCGAGCCCGACGAAACTGTTGCCCTCAGCATCGTTCCCGGAAACGGTTACACGATCGGCAACTCAGCGACAGCCACCGGCACCATCATCAACGACGAAGTCCATATCTCTTTACAGTCCACACTCAGCGTGACAGAAGATGGCAACAACAATCTTATTTATACGTTCACCCGAACCGGACCCACTGCGAGCGAGCTGAACGTCAACTACACTGTGTCAGGGACTGCCAGACTGGTCGGCACTGCCACCGATCCAGCGGACTACACCTTCCTCGGGAACAGCTCCAATGAGACCAGGCGCACGCTAACCTTTGCCAGGGGATCCGATACGGCTACCGTCATCGCTGATCCTATCGCCGATAGCAGAAGCGAGGCCAATGAAACGGTTGTCCTTACCCTCGGCGCCGGCACTGGCTATACCTTCAGCCAGACACCGATCAGCGGTGCGATCATCAATGACGATGTGCAATCCAGTGTTTCCTACGTCCTCGGGCAAAATCAATCCACTCTGACGCTCACAGGCACATCCCCAATCGATGGAACTGGCAACTCTCTTGATAACACGATTATTGGCAACACTGCCAATAATCGAATTGCTGGTCTAGGCGGCAAGGACATTCTTACCGGAAGTGGAGGATCGGCCGACCGCGATGTCTTCGTATTCGCGCAGAGCAGCGATTCACTGCTTCTTAACCCACTCAGTCGCGCAAGCAATTATTTCGATGAAATCACTGATTACAATAGCAATGATCGCCTTTCGGCTGCGTTCGCTGCCATGCCAAACCGGCTCAGTTCCTCTCTCGGGATGGCCGCTTCCGTCAGCCCAATATCGATTGCCAGCCTGCTAACGGCCACCACGTTCGCCGCCAGTGCCTTGGCTGCTTTCACTGCCAGCGGCTACAGCGGCACCTTCATCGCGATGAATGATGGCCGCGCTGGTTTCCAGGCAGAAACAGACGGCATACTATTGTTGCGTAATTACTCAATCAGTGCTGCTAATTTCGTTGAATTCGTATGAAGCTTAGTCGCCTGCATTTCAAATCCTCTGCATTCCCTGTCGCTCCCAGGATCCGGATCTGCCAACTGAACACCAGCTCACGCAAAGCTCATGCCGCGATGCCAGTGGAGATTCCCCTGGTGCCGCAGGCAGTCAAGGCTGAACCCATAGCCTTCCGATGGCTCGGCGCTGGGGAAAGCGCGATTCGCGAGCGGGCTGGGCTTCTTTCCTGACACAGCACGGCGCATCATTTCAGGGCACCTCGAAAAATTCCGCCTCCTCCTCGCCTCCCGGAGTCAAATCCCTTGCTGTCACTGACCTCGCTGGCCAGTCGCGGCAGGCCAAAAGTGATGTTTCGAGGTGCCCTTCAACCAGCGGGCTCGGAACATCGCGCAGACCAACGTGGTCGTCAGTCTGGAACCAACGCCTTGCCCGACAGCTTCTCCGACCCGTTGACCGCCGGGGTCGTGAGGCCCGCCCCCCACCAGACGGGCATCGGCGAGCCTGATGGTGATTTCCGGTGCCGGCCATTCCCTCTCCTCGCCAATACCCAGCCCCGCCCATCAGACTGCGATTGCCCCAGCAAGGTCTCCCCGTGGCAGAACCTTCCCTGCAAGCCTTCATCACCGCCATTCGCCAGAATTCTTCCCTGCGGGAGCTGCTCTCGACCACGGCGGCAGCCGATGCAGACGAGGTGGCCGCCATCGCCCGCCAGGCTGGCTTCGCGGTGCACCCCGACGATCTGGTGGCCTTCGCCTCTGGTGCCCTGGTGGACTACGTCGACGAAGATTGGTTCCTCAAGCCCCGCTGGTGGGAGCTCACCCCCTGAAAGACGCGCCACCGGGCCCCGCTGGAGCCCGATCAACAGCTGCCCCCGCTCCTCAAAGCACCTCTGAAACCTGATGCGCCACCCGCAGCGCATTGGCAATCACCGTCAGTCCCGGCCCCACGACAGGGCAACCGGGGAAAACGCTGGCATCGGCGATCCAGAGGTTGTCGAGCTCGTGGCAGCGGCCCTGCAGATTCACCACCGACGTTGCGGCATCACTGCCCATGCGGCAGGTGCCGCAGGCATGGCCGATCAGGGCCAGGGGGGCTTCGCCGCGGGGGTAGACCAGCGTGCGGCGCACCTCGGGCGTCAGCGGGTCGTCGTCAACCTTCTGGATCTCCCCCAGCCAGCGGTAGACGAGGCGGTCGTGGGCTTCGCGGCAGTTGGGCAGGTAGTCGATCTGCACGTGCTCGCCCCGCAGACTCACCCGGTTGGCGGGATCGGGCAGCACAGGCGTCATCGCCCACCAGGTGAACGACCGATCCGCCAGCCATTCCAGGGCGGAATCGGGTAGCAGTCGCGCCACCAGGGAGAGCACCGGCGGTGAGGCGGCAAACAGGGAGTCGCGCAACACGCCGCCACCCGTCTGGATTGAGCCCAGGGTGTAGGCCACATTGCGGTCGCCAGCAATGAAATCCGTAATGCCCCAGCTGCGATCGTAGCGGCCGTCATTGGGTGCGCTCGCCCGCTGCAGGATCACGCTCAACTGGGGCTTCATCAGGTTGCGGCCGACTTGATCCGAGCCGTTGGCCAGTCCGTTGGGATGGGCCTCGCTGCGGGAGCGCAGCAGGATCACGGCGCTGTTGACCGCTCCGGCCGCCAACACCACCTGCGGAGCGCGAAACAACCAGCGCTGCGCAGCGAGCTCCGCTTCCACCCCCTGCACCCGCCGCCCATCCGGCGCCACGGCGATCGATCGCACCCGCGCGCCAGTCACCAGCCGCAACCGGCCCGTCGCCAAGGCCGGCTCCAATCCGCACACCTGCGCATCACCACCAGCAGACTCCGGCGACTCCACCCAGCTCAGGGGCAGGGGATAGGGATGGAGTCCCTGGCGCTTCAATCCCTCCGCCAACGCCTCCAGAAACGGAGCGATCGGTCGGGGTTCGAACGGATAGGGGCCGTCGCGGGGGGGCTCGGTGGGATCCAAACCGGCCTGTCCATGCACCCGGAACAGGCGCTCCGCCTCCGCATACCAGGGGGCCAAATCGCCATACCGCAGCTGCCAATCAGGCCCCCGCCCCTCTTGCATCGGCAGCCCCTCAAATTCCGCCTGCCGCATCCGCTCCAACACCCCGCCCCAGATCTTGGTGTTGCCGCCAGGGGCATAGACCGTCTGGGGCTGGAAGGGATCGCCATCCGGCCCGAACCAACGCTCGGGCGGATGGCATCGCTGGCCACGAAACAGGCCAATGCCGCTTTCTTTCGGCTGCGCGGGCGGCAGGGGAGTCCCGCGCTCCAGCAGCACCACCTGACGGCCGGCCTCCACCAAGGCAACCGCGATCGCAACACCGGCCGCCCCGGCGCCAATCACGATCACATCCTGCGTCTGATCATCGATGATCAAGCCGGCGTCCTGACGGATGGAGGGGCTGATGGCCAGCTCCAGGCCAACAGCCGGGCGTCGGCCTGTCTCAGGGCCAGCGGCTGAGGGCGGGGGCGGAGAGGGCGCCGGCGAGGCTCCAGGACCCGTGACTTCGCCCGAGGCGAGGTTGGGGAGTGCTGCGTCCGTCATCAGCGCTGCCAGACGTAAATGAGCAGAAACAGCACCACCCAGATCACATCCACGAAGTGCCAGAAGAGCGACACTGAGGTCACACCGGCCTCACCGCCATCGTAATTGCCGGGCCGGAAGGAGCGCCAAAGCATCAGGGCCATCAACAGGATGCCGCTGATCACGTGCAGGCCGTGAAAGCCGGTGAGCAGATAAAACGTGCCGCCAAACACACCGCTGCCCAAGCCAAATGCCAGATGACGCCACTCGATTACCTGGCCAATGACAAAAGAGGTGCCCATCGCCATGGTCAACACCCACAGCCCCCGAAAGGCCCAGAGCTGACCCCGCCGCAGGCGTGTCTCCGCGAACCAGGCCACAAAACTGCTGCTCACCAAAACGATCGTGTTGATCAGGGGCTCGCGCAGCTCCAATCCCTCCACCCCCGCCGGCAGCCAGATGGGCGAAGACCGTTTCAACACGGCATAGCCAGCGAAGAAGGCCAGGAAAATCACGCTCTCGGAGAGCAGGAAGATCACCATGCCGGTCAGGTTGTGGCCGCCCTGGGCCCCATGGGCGGACTGGGACTCGGGATGGGCTGGCTCGGGAGGATGGGCTGGGGTGGCGGTCATCATCGTTCAGTCCTGCCGGGAACGGGTGATGTAGCGCTCCTCGTGCTCCACCAGCGGCCGGTTCAAGCCGTAGCCATAGGGGACGCTGATCACCGTGGGCACGTCGTCTTCAAAGTTCTCCAGGGGAGGGGGGGAGGGCAGCAGCCACTCCAGGCCAATGGCGTTCCAGGGGTTGGGGCCGGCTCGTTCCCCGCGTACCCAGGAGCTCACCAAATTGAGCAGAAAGGGGATCATCGCCACCCCCAACAGGAAGGCACCCAAACTCGCCAGCACGTTGGCCAGGGCGTATTCTGGATCGTAGGAGGCCACCCGCCGCGGCATGCCCATCAAGCCAGCCCAGTGCATTGGCAAGAAGTTGAGAGTGCTGCCAATGAAGGTGAGCACAAAGTGTAACTTGCCCAGTCCCTCATACATCAGGCGTCCGGTGAACTTGGGAAACCAGTGATAAATCGCCGCAAATACACCAAAGGTCAAAGTATTAAAAATCACATAGTGGAAGTGGCCTACCACGAAGTAGGTGTTGCCCACATGAATATCCACGGGCACAGTGGCGAGCATCACGCCAGTGATGCCAGCAAAGATGAAATTGATCAGGCCGCCTAGGCAAAACAGCATTGCGGTCGTCAGCCGTAGCCGGCCCCGCCAGAGGGTAGCGATCCAGGCGAACACCTTGATCCCTGTTGGCACAGCGATCAACATCGTGGTGGCCATGAACAAGTTGCGCATCCACTGAGGCGTGCCGCTGTAAAACATGTGATGCACCCACACAATCAGGCTGAGGAAGGTGATGGCAAACGACGCCACAGCGACAAACGCATAACCAAACAGTGGTTTGCGTGCATAAACCGGAAACAGCTCCGAGAAAATGCCAAACACCGGCAAGGCCATCACATAAACCGCCGGGTGGGAATAAAACCAAAAGAAGTGCTGATACAGCATCGGATCACCGCCTCCCTCCGGCCGATAGAAGCTCGTGCCAAAACTCAAATCAAACAGCAACATCACCGCTCCACCGGTCAACACTGGCAGGCCCACCAGCTGAATCACCTGGGCCGCGATAGCGGTCCAGCAGAAGATCGGCATCCGAAACCAGCCCATCCCCGGTGCTCGCAGGCGCAGAATGGTCGTGACAAAATTCACCGCTCCCATGATTGAGGACACTCCGGAGAGAGCCACCGCCAGGATCCAGAGAAACTGGCCGTTGAAGAAAATCCCGAGCGGATTCTGGGTGCTCAGCGGCGGATAAGCCCACCAGCCCGAGGTGGAAGGTCCACCAGGCAGAAAAAAACTCACCATCAAGATCGTGCCGAACAGAGGGAACAACCAAAATGCCAACGCGTTAAGGCGTGGGAAGGCCATGTCGGGCGCACCGATCATCGGGGGGATGAGCAGATTGTTGAAACCATTGAGGATGGGAAAGAGAAACAGGAACAGCATCACTGTTCCATGCATCGTGTAGAGGCCGTTATACACGCTTGGGTCCACCAGATCGGCGGGGGGAGTGATCAATTCCCCCCGCATGATCATGGCGAGCAAGCCACCAACCAGAAAATAAAACAGGGCCAGGCCGATGTATTGAATCCCAATCACCTTGGCATCGGTGTTGAATGTGAAGAAGCGCTTCCAGTTGTCTGGGGCGCCCGGCACCGGATGGGGAGCCCGCAACACCCGGGGATCAAAGCTGGCAGACGTGGACGACATGGAAAAAAGGCAACCGGGGTGTCGAAACGGTGGGGCTCAGGCCTCGTGGCCAGCGCGGGGGTCCAGGCCCGCATTCACCAAAGGCGGTGGCGCCGGGGGCACCGTCGCCCAGCCCTGGTCGCCCCGCCGCAGGCGGCGCTCATGCAACTCCTGGGCCGGGTTCCAGCTGGGTTGCAACGGGCGCTCGGCCGCCTCCTTCAGCCAGGCCTGGAACGCCTCCGGAGCCTCCACCACCACATTGGTTTGGTTGCTGGCGAAGTAGGCGCCGCTGAACATCGAATCCCGCAGCCGGTAGCGGCCCTCCCGGGTGGGGGTGAGCCGATAGGCGATCACACTCCCCGGGATCAGATCCTGCTTGAGGCGAAAGGCGGGCACATAAAAGCCGTGGAGCACATCCAACGACACCAACTCCAGCTGCACCGGCCGATCCACCGGCAGATGGAGCTCGGCGGCGCGCACCCCTTCCGGATACACAAACTCCCATGACCACTGCCGGGCCAACACCTGCACCGGCCCGTAGGGCAGCCCCGCCCCCGCCCCCGTGGTCGCCGCCGCCGACACCACCATCGCCTCGGCGCCATCCGTCACCCGCTGCTTGCCGCCCAGGGTGGCCAGGGTGGTGTTCACCCGGATCGCCTGCCAGGTGAGCAGGGCCACGATCAGCAGGGGAAGCAGGGTCCAGGTGATCTCCAGGGTGAGGTTGCCCTCGATCGGATCGCCGTTCACCAGGTCGTATTTCGGGGCCCGCCGCAGGAGCACCGTGGTCAGGATCACCGCCACGCACCCCACCAGAAGACAGGTGCCGATGCCTGTTTCCAACGCGAAGAGGGCATCCACGTGGGGGGCGGCCGACGAGGCCTGAACGGGCAACCAATGGGGCACCTGGGCCACCACCCAGCGGGTGAGGGCGGCATCAGCCACCAGGCCGGCGCCGACCCACAGGAGGGTTTGTTTCATGGCAGGGCCTCCCCCAGCCGGGCACCCGCCGCCAACAACTGGGCGGCCCGGATGTGCACGCCAAACTCCGCCGCCAGTTCCGCCCCCAAGGTGCCGTGCAGCCCGAACACCGGAAACAGGGCCAACCCCGCCAGCAGGTAGAGCCACTGCACCTGGCGGCCCATGTCGCGGCGCCAGCGGAAGCGTTGGAAGCCCCGCCACACGGTCATCGCCACAATCACCCCCAACAGCGCCACGCCGCCCACCCCATGCCAGAGCTCGGTGGCGGCGCTGTTCAGCCCCAGGGCGCTGGTGACGCCGGGCAGGGGATCGGCCAGCAACATCTCGAACAGGCCCGCCGCCACCGTGAACACACTCACCAGGGCGCAGGCCAACAGGTTGTACCAACCCACGTCATGGAGCCCGGCGCGGGTGACGGGCAGGGCCAGAAAGCGAAACACCCGCCGCTCCAGGGGATACACGGCGCCGGCCACATCAAAGGTGATGGCGATCACGAACAGGCCGATCGTGAAGTGCACCAGGGTGGGATGGATCGGCACGCCATAGGGCAGGTGATTGGTCCCCAGGGCGGGAGCCAGCTGCTCGATCAACGGGTTGGTCGTCGCCGCGGCGGTGAGGGCTTCCATTACACCAATCCCGCCCGGGTGGCCTCAACCACCGGCACGGTGTGAAGGCCATAGGTCCAGATCAGCTGGTTGCCCAGGCCCACCTGCAGGGCCACCAACACCAGCAACACCCCTCCCGCCGCCAGGTAAGACAGGGGCAGCCGGCGAGGATCCCGGCCCCGCACCACGTAGCGCCAGCCGCTGAGCACGGCCAACACCCCCGCCAGCGACCAACCCAGAAGGCTGTGCAGATTGAGAATGTCGCTGGCGCCGCCATAGGGCTGGGCCAGGCCCGCCTCCACCTGCCCGAAGAGAATTGCCACCAGAATCGCCACCGTGGCGAAGAGCAGATTCCAGAAACTCACCTCAAACAGATTGGGCTTGCGCAGCAGCACGCCCAGGCCGTCAAACACCACGCTGATCACCGCCATTGCAATCACGAAATGCACAACAATTGGATGAATCGTGTCCATCCAGGGCAGGTTGTGCTCATTCAGTGGGGGGAGCCACTCCTGCATCGCCTCGGGGGCGGGGTGTCGAGGTTCAGGCTTGCACGCTGCGCGGCGCCATGCGAAACGTTATGAACTTTTGAAACGACGCCCCCTGGGCTTGTCAACCTTTGCTCACCCGGGCCGCGTCCCACAACACCACCCGCCGGTTGATCAGCGCCACCGACAACAACGCCAAAGCGGCCCCCAGCCACTGCAGCGGGCGCAGATGCTCGTGCAGCCAGCCGATCCCGCAGAGCAGGGCAAACACCGGCGTGAGAAAGGTGAGCGCCGTGAATCCCGTCAGATCCCCCTGGCTGGCAAACACGAAAAACAACCCGTAGGCCAGGGCACTGCCCACCAGCGAGGAGTAGGCCATCCACCCCCATTGCCCCAGGGTCCAGCTGGGCCAGGCCACCCCCTCCGGGCCCGGCACCAGGGCCACCACCAGCAGGGGCAGGGCGCCGATCACCATGTGCCAGCCCGTCACCGCCACCGGATCGCTCTGGCGGGTGGCGTAGCGGCAGAGCACGGTGCCGATCGCCATGGCCGCCGCCGCCCCCAACATCCACAATTCGCCGCTGCTCCAGGGGTGGCTGCCCACCACCGAGGGCCCCTCCAGCCACCAGTGGCGCAATAGATCCCCCGGCAGTCCCAGGCAGAGGATCCCCGCCAGCCCCACCATCAGCCCCGACCAGCCCACCGGATTGATCGGCTCGTTGAACAACACCCGCGCCAACAGGGCCACCAACAGGGGCTGGGAATCGATCAACACCGA
Organism: Cyanobacteriota bacterium; assembly: GCA_046340795.1. GTDB lineage: Bacteria > Cyanobacteriota > Cyanobacteriia > PCC-6307 > Cyanobiaceae > Cyanobium. The sequence goes on from JBKDSV010000011.1 coordinate 44,246, forward strand.
GCCCAGTCCCGCCCCGGTCTGCCCCAGGCCCCGGGCCAGGAAGCCCTGAAACAGGGTGCCATCCACCAGGGCAAACACCAGCAGCCACGGCCGGTCCGGCCCCGCCACCCCCAGGGGGCGCCCCAGGAGCGCGGCGGCCGCAAGCAAGACCACCCCCGCCGGCAGCAGGCGCAGGGAGGCGAGCATGGCCGGGGTGGCGCCGCCGAGCAGGGGGGCCATCGCCGCCATGGCCGTGCCCCACAGGGCAAACGGCAGGAGCATCAACAACCAGCGCAGGGGCGCTGGAAGGGGCTGGGGCAGGGCCATGCGGGTGTCCTGCCGGGCAGGTGGGAGGCCTCTTTTTAGGATCCAGTCGTTGCCTTCCGTGATGATGCCCTGGCCCTGGCGCCGCAAGACCCGTCGCACCCTGGCGCGCATCGCCATCGAGGGGCCGATCCTTCCCGCCACCCGCGAGCGGGTGCTCAAGGCCCTGCGCCAGGTGGAGGAGCGGGAGTGCCCTGCCCTGTTGCTGCGGATCGACAGCCCGGGGGGCACCGTGGGCGACAGCCAGGAGATTCATGACGCCTTGAAGCGGCTGCGCGACCAGGGCTGCCGGGTGGTGGCCAGTTTCGGCAACATCTCCGCCTCCGGCGGGGTTTACGTGGCCATGGGGGCGGAGCGCATCGTCGCCAACCCGGGATCCATCACCGGCTCGATCGGCGTGATCCTGCGGGGCAATGATCTCTCCCGCCTGCTGGAGCGGGTGGGGGTGCGCTTTGAAATCGTCAAAAGCGGCCTCTACAAAGACATCCTCTCGCCGGATCGGGCCCTGACCGAGGGCGAACGCCAACTCCTGCAGGAGCTGATTGATTCCAGCTATCAGCAGTTCGTGGCCGCCGTCGCCGCCGGCCGCGGCCTGACGGAAGACCAGGTGCGGAGCTTTGCCGATGGCCGGGTCTTCTCCGGCGCCCAGGCCATGGCGCTCGGGCTGGTGGACGCGCTAGGAGATGAGGAGGCGGCCAGACGCCTGGCTGCCGAGCTGGCGGGCCTCGACCCGCGGCACGCCAAGCCCGTCACCTTCGGTCGTCCTCCCAAGCGCTTCGGGGGTGTGATTCCAGGCCGCGCCCTGCTGCGCTCCCTGGGAGAGTTGATCACCATGGAGGTGGGCCTGGGCGGACAACCGCTCTGGCTGCACCGACCCTGATCTCCTGCATCCACGATGGCCACCCCAGCCCTTGAATTGCGGGCCCTGCGCGGGGCCACCACGGCGACGGCCAACACCTGCGCGGCCATCGACGAGGCGGTGAGTGAACTGATGGACGCCCTGATGGAGGCCAACCATCTGGACGGCTCCCGTCTGCTCTCCGTCACCTTCTCCGTCACCGCCGATCTGGATGCCTGCTTTCCAGCCGCCGTCGCCCGGCGCCGGCAGGGATGGAGCGAGGTGGCCCTGCTCGACTGCCAACAGATGAGCGTGGCTGGCGATCTGCCCCGCTGCATCCGCCTGCTCGCCCATGCCTGGCTGGAGCAGGGCTGCGCCCTGGTGCATCCCTACCTGCGGGAGGCCTCCCGCCTGCGCCCCGACCGGGTCGGCCAGCCCCCGGCCACCTCCCCCGCCGACCACTAACCCCCGGGCAAGATCGACGAGCTGATGAGAATTTCTGGATGGGCCTTTCGTGCCTTTCCCAGTGGCTTTTTCCGTGTCAAACCTTCCAGGCGCCCTGTGGAGCGCCAAGTTGCCTGTCCCCTTGCGTCCTTCTGCCGTGAACGGTCGTCGTCGTCGGCGCGGCAACGCTCCTGCCCTGCTCGGTCTGGGGGCTGGCTTGGCCGTTGCCCTGGCGCTGCCGGGCTCTCCCCTGGCCGCACCCCAGGCCGCCCGTGCCCAAGGCACCCCTGGCCTGATGGAGTTCCGTTGGGACAACGCAAAAGACTATCGCAAGCTCTATTTCTTCCAAACCGACACCCAGCGCCTGAAGCTCTCTGATTACTACCTGATTCTCAAGCCAAAAGATCGCAAAACCGCCATCTTGAAGCTCACGGTCACCCTACCCAAATCATTCGACAGCAAGATCGATGCCAGTCGGGTGAAGCTCTGCCAGATGAGCGAGGGGGGCATGCTCAGGCGCACCCGCTGCGACAAACCGATCCCGGCCACGGTGGAAGTGAATCAGCAGGCGGGCACCATTGAAATCTTCCCGGAAACGCCCATTTCCGACAAGCAAACCATCGGCGTTTACATGCGGATCTTCAATCCGTTCAACATCGGCATGTATCAGTTCAATGCCATGGCCCAGGCCCCGGGAGACATCCCCATCTCCAGCTATCTGGGCAGCTGGTTGATCCAGATTGACGGCAATGGCTCCAACTGATGCCACTGCCACCCCCAGTGGTAAGGTGACGGGCTGAGAAAAAGAGTGACATGACCAGGCGCACACTGGAGGGCACCAGCCGCAAGCGCAAGCGCGTCTCGGGATTTCGGGTGCGGATGCGCAGCCACACCGGCCGGCGGGTGATCCGCTCCCGTCGCCGGCGGGGCCGGGCGCGCCTGGCCGTCTGAAGCTCTCAACCTTCCTGTGGCCCTGCCCCAGAAGCATCGGCTCCGGGGAACCCGGGTGTTTGATCGCCTCTACCGCCAGGGGAAGCGGTTCCATGGCACCTGGAGCACCTTGAGGGTGCTTCCAGCTGATCCCTCCCTGCTTTCGCCGCGGGATCGTCCCCATCCCGCCAGTCCTTGGCGCTGCGCCGTGGTCGTGAGCTCCAAGGTGAGCAAGCGGGCGGTGCGCCGCAACCACCTGCGCCGGAAGGTGCACGAGCTCCTGCTCGCCCATCCCCCCACCGCGGAACGCCCCTCCTGGCTCGTGTTCAGCCTGAAGCCCGGCAGTGTGGACGCCGATGAGGCCCTCCTGCTGGGAGAATGTCTGGAGTTACTGCGAAAGGCAGAGTTGCGCCGATGAGCACCCAGGATGCCCCCGTGGCGGCCGGAGCCAGCAGTCAGGAGAGCGTGTTCTACGAGGGGGGTCCCGCCCGGGGCGATCTGATCCTCAACTTGCTTTTTGGCCTCACCCTGATCGGCATTCCCTTCGCGATTGCCGCCCTGGTGCGGGCCCTGTGGTTGCGTTATCGCATCACCAGCCGGCGCATTGAAGTGAACGGCGGCTGGCAGGGCCGCGACCGCACCCAGGTGGTCTACAGCCAGATCCGGGAGGTGCGTTCCGTGCCCCGGGGCTTCGGGGCCTGGGGCGACATGGTGCTGGTGCTCAACGATGGCTCCAAGCTGGAGATGCGCTCCGTGCCCCGCTTCCGCGAGTTGGAGACCTACATCGAGGAGCGGCGCCGCGCCACCCCCGCCACCGCCAAAACCACCAAGGTGTCCACCGGTTTCGCCGCCCCCGACGCCGCCGCCTCCTGACAGCGGCCAGCCCCACAATCCCCTGTCGCTGGCCACAGCGGCTTTCCCTTCCTCCCAGTGGCCTCCTCCATCAGGCACACTGACCCACGGATCTTCCCCCCAAGCGCACCGCTGTGATCGGCTACATCTCCGACAACTTGCTGCTGCCCATCCTGGATTTCTTCTACGGGTTGGTGCCCAGCTACGGCCTGGCCATCATTGCCCTCACGGTGGTGATCCGGTTGGCCCTCTTCCCCCTGAGCGCGGGATCCATCCGCAGTGCCCGCCGCATGCGGATCGCCCAGCCGGTCATGCAGCAACGGCAAGCGGAGATCAAGAGCAAATATGCCAACAACCCCCAGAAGCAACAGGAGGAGCTCGGGAAATTGATGCAGGAGTTCGGCAGTCCCCTGGCGGGCTGCCTGCCCCTGTTGGTGCAGATGCCCATCCTCTTCGCCCTCTTTGCCACCCTGCGGGGCTCACCCTTCGCCGATGTGCCCTACACCTTCAATGTGAAGGTGTTGCCGGCGGATCAGCTGGCGGCGGCGGAGGTCAAGCCCTTCAACACTCCCAGCCACTCCATCTTCGTCACCGCCACCCAACACGTGCCCGTGATCGGCACCTTGGAGAAGGGCGCCAAGCTGGCCGTTGGCGACAGCGAAACCGTTTCCCTGCACGCCAAGGATGGCTCCAGTTTCGCCTCCCTCTTGCAAACCGTCGACCATGGCGACGCCTTCACCCCC
>JBKDSV010000012.1:0-22112 GCA_046340795.1 Cyanobacteriota bacterium
GGGCTGACCAAAAGTCCTGTGGAAGCTGGGGATCAGGGCGCCTGTCCATCGGCAGACCCGTCGTCATTTGTGCCCAGCCAGGACGGTCCGCGTTCTTCAGCTCCATTTGCGGGACCTCAACTTGACCTTGAGGCAGCCCTGCTGCACGGATCGATCGGCTGCTGCTGGTGGTTGCCATCGCGGTGTTGGTCAGCAGTCTGCAGGGCCATGCCGTCAGCCTCGCCGGCGAGCGGCGCTGTGTGGACCCCCACTGGAAGCGCGGCCCGAGCTTTGCCTGCATCGGCCTGCACGGGCTGCAGCAGAGCGTTGTCGCCAGCGGCCGCGCCCTGCTGGCCTGGATGCCGATCCCGCTGCAGTCCCTGGAAGCTTGCATTCCCAGCCGCGGTGTGCAGCGACGCCGGAAGCAGCCCTGATTCACATGCATCAAGCTGCTGTCAAGCGACATCGAAAACTGAGCCACCCCAGCCTCGCGACACCAAGCTGCTGGCTATCGCATGATCGTCTCGGATGAGATGTGTCGGGCAGTCAGGTCTCCGGGTCCAGCGTCGAGTCATTCCACCTGAGCAGGTCAGCGCCTGGGGAGCTCGCTCGGCTTTTGGTGAGTTCCTGTGCCCTTTCTCAGCCCAGGTTGCCCAAGCGGATCAGTACCCCCACCACTACGAAAGCGATCGCCAGGGCGGTAATGCCGCGGATGTGCCAGGCCAGCCCGCTGAGGTTGTCGTCGGTGAGGTTGGGAAGGAGCCGTAAGCGGGCATGAACAGCCAGGGCGGCGGTGCTGGCCAGCAGCAGCAGCTTCACCCCCACCAGCATCCCGATGGGGTTGGCCGGGTCAAACAGGCCGTGAAAGCCAGGCAGGTAGATCCAGCCCATCCACAACCCGGTGAGCACCTGGATCGCCAGGGCCGTCAGCCCCAGCGGCTCGAACATCTCCTCAAAGGCCCGGACCTGAGCCGCACTCTGCGCCCGTAGAGCCCTGGGCAGCACTCCCAGATCCAGCACCAGATGCCCGCCGGTCCACATCGTGGCGGCCAGGGCATGAACGATCACGAGCAGCGGAAACACAGACACGGCGGCTCCTGGTCAGCTGCTTCCACGATGGGGCAAGCTGCTGGGGCTGACCATCTGCACCTGAACGGTACCGGGATCGAGGCTTGAGATCAGCTGGGCAGCGGTGATCTGCGTCGGTGATGCCTGGCAAATCTGCTGTCCATTGTGTGCAGCATCGACTGATGCCCCCTGGCTGTGGCCAGGCAGAGGCTGTCCACCAAAGGAAGAGGCCTCTTCCTTTGGTGGACCATGATGCAGGTCTGAATAAGGGAGGCCTCCCGCATGATCGAAATCATTTCCGGCAGCAATCGCGCGAACAGCAATAGCTTGCGCGTGGCGCAGGTGCTGCTGGAGGCCTATCGACAGTTAGGGGTGGAAGCTGGCCTGTTGAACCTGCAGGAGCTGCCGGCAGAGCTCCTGGATCCAGGAGCCTATGCGCTCAAGCCCCAGGCCTTTGGGCTGCTGCAAGAGCGTGTGCTCGCCTCAAAAGGGCTCCATCTGGTGACACCCGAATACAACGGCAGCTTCCCGGGTGTGCTCAAGCTATTCATCGATATGCTCACGTTTCCCGAGAGCTTTGAAGGCAAACCGGTGGCCTACGTCGGAGTGGCAGCGGGCCAGTGGGGTGGGTTGCGGTCTGTGGAGCAGCTGCAGATGATCTTCGGCTACAGGAATGCCTATTCCTATCCCCGACGGGTGTTCATCTCAGGAGTGCACAACAAATTCACAGAGGCAGGGACGTTCCACGATGAGGAGCTGTTGGCGCGACTGGAGATACAGGCCGCAGGGTTCTTGGAGTTTGTGGGGCAGATCGGGGGAACGGCTTGATTTGGCGTGCGGCTTCCGACGCCTGAGATGCCCCCTCAGCCAAATCCAGCCAGCCGGATCCCTGCACCCACCAGCACAAACCCAGCGGCAATGCACGGGGGAAGCAAAGCCCCTGATGGAGATCAGGCGCGCGGCGCTCCACACTGAGGGCACCCCGCCCCGGCCCTCCGGGCGCCTCTCCTCTGGCCGCCTCCGCCGACACCATCGCTGCCATCGCCACCGCCGTCGCTGCGGGACAGGGGGGAGTGGCCATCGTGCGGGTCTCCGGTTCGCAGGCGGAGGCCATCGGCCGCCGGATCTTCCGGCCCGCTGGCCAGCAGCTCTGGGAAAGCCATCGGGTGCTCTACGGGCACGTGGTGGATCCAGGCAGTGGCGAGCGGGTGGATGAGGTGCTGCTGCTGCTCATGCGCGCCCCTCGCAGCTTCACCCGCGAAGACGTGGTGGAACTTCACTGCCATGGCGGGCTGGTGGTGGTGCGTCGGGTGCTGGAGCTGGTGCTCACCGCGGGCGCCCGCTTGGCGGAGGCGGGGGAATTCAGCCTGCGGGCCGTGCTCCATGGCCGCCTCGATCTCACCCGCGCCGAGGCCATCGGTGAGCTGGTGGCGGCGCGGGGCCGCCGGGCCGCCCAGTTGGCCATGGCCGGCCTGGATGGCGGCCTGCAGCGTCGCATCGGCCAGCTCCGCGCCGCCCTGCTCGATCAGCTCAGCGAATTGGAAGCCCGCCTCGACTTCGAAGACGACCTGCCGCTCCTGGATGGCGCCACCGTCACCGCTGACCTGCGGCGCCTGCGGGGAGAGCTGGAGGAGCTGGTGGCGCAAGCCCAACAGGGCGAGCTCCTGCGGCAGGGGCTGCGGGTGGCCATCGTCGGGCGACCCAACGTGGGCAAGAGCAGCTTGCTCAACCTTCTCAGCCAACGGGATCGGGCGATCGTCACCGACCAGCCCGGCACCACCCGTGATCTGCTGGAAAGCGATCTGGTGCTTGATGGTGTGCCCCTCACCCTGCTCGACACCGCCGGCATCCGGGCCACCAGCGATCCGGTGGAGCGGCTTGGCATCGCCCGCAGCGAGGCGGCCCTTGCCGGCGCCGATGTGGCCCTGCTGCTCTTTGATCTGGCGGAGGGCTGGACAGCGGCGGATCAGGAGCTGCGGCAGCGGGTGCCTGCCGGTGTGCCCCTGCTGGTCGTGGGCAACAAGCGCGACCAGCTGCCCCCGGGAGCCGCTGCGCCCCAGGCACAGGTGACCCTCTGCGCCCTGAGCGGCGAGGGGCGCCAGGAGCTCACGGCCGCCCTCCTGGCGTGCTGCGGCGCCACGGATCTACAGGGGCTTGAGGTGGCCCTCAACACCCGGCAGCGGGATCTGGCGGCGGCCGCCGCCGCTGCCCTCGGCCGCACCCTGGAGGCCGCCGCCCTTGGCCTCCCCTGGGACTTCTGGACCATTGACCTGCGCGAAGCCATCCAGCGACTGGGGGAGATCACAGGGGAAGAGGTCAGCGAGGCGGTGCTACGGCGGGTGTTCGCCCGCTTTTGCATTGGCAAGTGAGGGCACTCAGATGCCTTGCCGTTGGCGATCGAGGCGGGCGGCCAGGTGTTTCACCTGCTCCGACACCACGACCGGATCGGGCGCTTCTTCGGGCTGCTCCAACTGGCGCAGGGGCTCAGGCAGCTCCGTCAGCGCCTGCCGGGCCCGGGCGCACACCTCCCCCAATGGCGGCGAGGGGGCCAAGCGACGGCCCTCGCGCATCACGGGCTGAAGCAGGGGCTCGCCCGTGCCTGGCTCCGACTCCAGGGCCAGCGCATCGCGCAGCAGACGGCCCTGGCCATCGCGCTGCCGCCAGACCTGCTTCCTGCCGGGCCAGGTGGCCTTCCCTTCCGCCTGCTTGCGCCGTGGCTGCCCCCCATACTCCTGCAGCTTGTAGGCGCAATCGAGATAGGGATGCTCCGCTGCGGTCACCAGCCGGGTGCCCACCCCGAACCCATCGATCGGCGCCCCCCCGCGCAGCAGGTCCGCCACCCCGACGGCATCGAGATTGCCACTGGCAAAAATCCCCACCTCCCTTGCCCCACCCGCATCGAGAAGGGCTCGCACGGCCTTGGCATGGACCCCCAAATCGCCGCTGTCAATCCGCACCATGCCAATGTGAATCCCCTCCGTGGCCAGTTGCCTCAGCAAAGGCGGCAGTGCGCGGGCGGCCGCTTCCGTGTCGTAGGTGTCGATCAGCAGGGTGGTGCCCGCAGGAAAGGAACGGGCGAAATGGGCGAAGGCCTCCCGTTCGCTTTCGTGGGCCTCGATATAGGAATGGGCCATCGTGCCGTAGAGCTTGAGCCCCCACAGCTGGCCTGCCAGCATGTTCGAGGTGCCGTCAAAGCCCGCCAGCGCGCAGGAGCGAGACGCCATCATCCCCGCCTCGGCGCCGTGGGCCCGCCGCAGGCCGAAATCCACAAGCAGCCTCTCCGCTGCCGCCAACCGCACCCGCGCCGCCGCACTGGCGATCAGCGTGCTGTAGTGAAGGAGATTGATCAGGCGGGTTTCCACCAGCTGGGCTTCCCGCAGGGGCGCCACCACCCGCAGCAGCGGTTCATTGGCAAACACCACCATGCCCTCTGCGACGGCGTGCACCTCCCCGGTGAAACGCAGATCGGCCAGGCTGCCAAGAAACTCCGGCGTGAAGCGACCGGTGCTCGCCAACCAGTCGAGGTCCTCCGCGCTGAAGCGCAGGCACTCCAAATAGTCAAGAGCCTGCTCCAGACCAGCGGCCAGCAGGAATCCCCAGCCGGGCGGCAGGCGCCGGGCGAAAAACTCAAACACCGCCACCCCGTTCATGTTCCCGTCGGCATAGGACTGGAGCATGGTGAGTTGATAGAGATCCGTGAGGAGCGCACTGGCGCCGAGGGGGGAGGAAGACGACAAGGGCGAGATGAAACAACGCTGGCGAGATGGCAAAAGTGAGCACGCCAACGGGGATGCCCCGATGCAATGCGGCTCCATCGCCTAATCCACTTTTGCAGCGATCGGCATCCTCCACCCGCTGCCAAACGCCCGACCGCTCACCTTCAACACCGGCGGGGCCTGACGCCGTTTGAATTCCGCCCGTCGCACCAAACCCGTCACCCGCTCCACCAACGTCCGCTCCATCCCCCCCGCCACCAGCTCCTCCGGCGAGGCCAGCCGCTCCACCAGCCCCTTCAGCAGGGGATCCAGCACCTCATAGGGGGGCAGGGAGTCACTATCGCGCTGGTCGGGCCGCAGCTCGGCGCTGGGTGCCTTCTCGCGAATCGTCGCGCCGATCAAGGGACCCACGGGCGGCAGGCCCAGGTCGGCGCGGCAGGGAGCGGCGGCGGGGCTGTCCAGCCAGGCGCAGAGGCGATAGATCGATGTTTTGTAGAGGTCGCCGATCACCGCCAGGCCGCCGTTCATGTCGCCGTAAAGGGTGCAGTAGCCCACGGCCAGTTCCGACTTGTTGCCCGTGGTGAGCAGCAACCGCCCCTCCTGGTTGGCCACCGCCATCAGCAGGCTGCCGCGGATGCGTGATTGCAGGTTTTCCGCTGTCACCCCCTCCGGCGGGCCGCCCAAGGCGGGGGCCAGCGCCTTCGCGAAGGCGTCCATCAGCGTGGCGATCGGCACGGTGGTGGTGGCCAGGCCCAACCGATCGGCCAGGGCGGTGGAATCCTCGATGGAGCCCGCCGAGCTCCAGGGGGAGGGCATCAGCAGGGCCCGCACCCGCTGCGCTCCGAGGGCCGCGCAGGCGATCACCGCCACCAACGCCGAATCAATGCCGCCGCTGAGGCCAAGCAGGGCCTGCTGGAAGCCGCACTTGCCTGCGTAGTCGCGCACCCCCAGACACAACACCCGCAGCAACTGCTCCTCCTCCCCCGGCAGGGGCGGCGGCGGGACCGCGCTGGCCTGCGCCGCCCCATCCCACACGGCCAGATCGGGCGCGGCGCAGGCCAGCTGGCACACCACGCCACCGGCGGCGTCCACCACGAAGCTGCCGCCATCAAACACGAGCTCGTCATTGCCGCCCACCTGGTTGACGTAGAGCACGGGCACGCTCAGCCGTGCCGCCGCCCGCGCCGCCAGGCGCCGCCTGAGGGCCGCCTTGCCCTGACCGAAGGGAGAGGCGGAGAGGTTGAGCAGCAGATCCACCCGGTGGGGCAACAACTCCGCAATCGGATCCGCCCCGGCCAAGCGATGGCCCTGCAGGTCCTCCTCCACCCACAGGTCTTCACAGATCGTCAGGCCCAGGCGCCAAGGCCGACCTGCCGCCGTGAGCTCCAACACCGCGGGCGCCTCGCCGGCACGGAAGTAACGGCGCTCATCGAACACGTCGTAGCTGGGCAGCAGGCGCTTGCGGCAGACAATCCGCCAGCCCTCCTGGTCCACCAGGGCGAGGGCGTTGTAGAGAGCCGGCTGGCCGCCCCCCGCGATCGGTTCCGCAACCCCCACCAGCACCGCCACCTCCCGGGGCAACGCCGCCGCCAGTCGCTCCAGCGCCCGCTCCTGACGCTCCAGGCGCGCTGCCCGCAGCAGCAGATCCCGCGGCGGGTAGCCCCATAGCGATAGCTCCGGGGTGAGCACCAGCCGGGCACCTTCCGCCGCCGCCCGGGCGCAAGCCGCCAGGAGACGCTCCCCATTGCCTTCCAGGTCACCCACCAGGGCATCGAGCTGGGCCAACGCAAGCCGCATGGATCAGGAGGGGGTGGAGGGAGAGGCAAGACCGTAGAGCCCATGGCGCCTGAGCAAGGGCCAGAGCTCTTCCGGCACCAGGGACGAATCGAGAGAGCGCCAGGCCAGCTCCCGCGACTGGGAGCTGGCCGCGGCGGTCGGGGACAAGGGCAGCACACACACCTGCGCCCCCATCTCCCGCAAAGCCTCCAGGTCGGCTTCGCGCACGGGCCAGCCCTGCCGCGGCGCCACCGCCAGCTCCAGATCCTTCAGCAGGCGGGCGGCCTGACGCCAGCGGGGCATCTGGGCGGGCAGATCACTGCCCACCACAAACACCGGCGTCTGCTCGGGCCAGCGGTGGCGGGCCCGCTCCAGGGTCTCGATCGCCCAGGGACTGCTGAGCTCCTGCACGAGCGTCAGGCGGGGATCGCCGATGGCGTCCACCAGAGCGGCCAGGAGGGCGATGCGCACCTCCAGGGGGGTCTGGCGAGGTTTCAGCGGGTTGTCGCTGGCCCAGGTCACGACCCGGGGAAAGAGCTCCAGGAGCCCCCTCAGCAGGGCCTTGTGCCCAATCGTGGGCGGATCGGCACTGGTGCCGAACAGGGCGACAGCGCTCACCGCAATCCCGACCTTGGCCCGCCGGCGGCGGCGGCGGGCCAGGCGGCCAGCCACCGCCGGCTCTCGGGATCGTCCTGCGCCAACCGCCGCAGCAGGGCCGCCGGATGGCCCGCCGCCCCACGGCTTCGCAACCGGGCGGCGGCCGCCAGCCGACCGGTGCGGCGCGTGGTGTGCACGGCCAGGGCGGCCTGGGCCATGGCCACCGGCGCAGCGGGCGCCAGCGTCAACCCGGCGCTCAAGGGCGCCGCCAGCAACAGCACCTGCCGCAGGCCGCCCAACAGGGCCTGCAGCCCCAGCTGGGTTCCCCCCAACAGGGCGTTGTGGCGTCCGAGGGTGAAGAGCAGACGGCGGGCGCCACCGCGGGTCATCGGTAGGCCATAGATCTGGCAGAGCTGCACCACCAGGGCGCTGTCACAGGCCATGCCGCCGGCCAGATCCAGCCCCAGCACGGGGTTGAGGGCGACACCGGCGGCCTTGACGGCGGCATAACGGCCGATCAGGGCGCGGGCCTGGCGCCGGCCGTGACGCAAGCGGCAGCGGAGGAGCTCAGCGGCGAAGGTGTCCGCGGCCCGTAGGGCGTTGAGGGCGAGCAGCCGTTCTCCCTCTTCACTCAACAGGGCCAGCAGAGCCTTCCGCAGGGGAGCGACGCGGGGTGCCCCGGGAACGCTCCGCACCCGTCCATCGGCCAACAGCTGAGCCTGCCGCGGGGCGGCCGCCACGGCCAACGGCTCCAGGTGGCGGGCGCTGGCGGGGAGCCGTCGCCGCAGGCTGGCCAGCAGATCAGGCAATTCCGCCTCCGGCCAGCAATCGGCGCGGTTGAGGACCAGGAGGAGGGGTTTGCCACCCGCCAGCAGCCGCTGCAGCGCCTCCTCCTCCACCCGGGTGAGGTCGGCATCCACCACCAGCAGCACCAGATCCGCCGCCAGGGCCACCTCGCGGGCCAGGCGCTCGCGAGCCGCAGCCGCCACCTCATCCAGGCCTGGCGTGTCCACCAGATCGACGCCCGACAGGCCGGCGATCGCCACCCCCCAGGCACGTTCCTCCGCCTGGCGGGTGGAGCCATGGGCCACATCGGCGGCGAAGCAATCCCCGCCGAGGAGGGCATTGAGCAAGCTGCTCTTGCCCACCCCCACCCGGCCGAGCACCGCCACCTTCGGGCGGCGCTGCTCCAGGCGCTGAATCTGAAGTTCCAGGGCGGCCCATTCCATCGCCAGGGCAGTGCGCTCGCGGGGGGTGAGGCGCAAGTCCGCGCGCCAACGGTCGAGCAGCAACCGGGCACGCTCCGCGATCGGCGGTGGCGCCAGGGCGGCCCGATCCGGAGCCGTCATGGCCGCCATGCCAGCGGTGCCGAGAGGATGGAAGGGAGCCCGAGGAACACCGTCACGGCAAACAGGCGGCAGCCATTAGAGGGTCAAGCGCTTGACGCTATTTAATCGGTAGATGCCCCGTTGCGCCGCCGCGCCTTTCCGCCCATGGCTCCCGCCCCGGTCGATCCCGCTCCCCCCTCCGCCCTCCCCCCGGAGGTGTTCGCCGACCGGCGGGATCGCTTGCTGCATCAGCTCGGCAGTGCCGCGGCCGTGATCCCGGCGGCGCCGCTGCGCACCCACCACGCCGATGTGGAACATGCCTTCCGGCAAGACAGCGACTTCTGGTATCTGACGGGTTTTGACGAACCGGACGCCGTGGCGCTCTTCCTGCCCCACCAGCCGGAGCATCCCTATGTGCTGTTCGTGGCGCCGCGGGAAGCCAAAGCAGAGGTGTGGAACGGCTTCCGCTGGGGCTGCGAGGGGGCGGTGGCCAGCTTCGGCGCCTGCCTGGCCCACCCCTTGGCTGAACTGGAAGAGCGGTTGCCGCGGTATCTGGAGGGGGCGGAGGGCATCGCGTTCCGGGTGGGCCGCCACCCCAAGGTGGAGCCCCTGGTGCTGCAGACCTGGGCGCGGCAGCTTGATCGGGCGCCCCGCAGCGGCACGGCCGCCCTGGGGTTAGTGGCGCCTTGCCCGATCCTTCAGGCGCTGCGCCTGCGCAAGAGCGAGGAGGAGCTGGTGTTGATGCGACAGGCCGCCCGCATCTCCGCCGAGGCCCATGAGCTGGCCCGCTCCGTGGCCCGTCCTGGTCTCAGCGAACGGCAGGTGCAGGCGGTGATCGAGCAGCATTTTCTGGAACAGGGCGCCCGGGGTCCCGCCTATGGCTCGATCGTCGCTGGCGGTGACAACGCCTGCGTGCTGCACTACACCGCCAACAACGCTGAGCTACGCGATGGCGATTTGCTGCTGATCGACGCTGGCTGCAGCCTCAGCGACTACTACAACGGCGACATCACCCGCACATTCCCGATCAACGGCCGCTTCAGCGGCGAGCAGCGGGCGCTTTACGCGCTGGTGCTCGCCGCTCAGGAAGCCGCCGTGGCGGAGGTGCGGCCAGGCGCCACGGCGGAGGGGGTGCACGAGCGGGCCGTGCGCGTGCTCGTGGAGGGTCTGGTGGAGCTGGGCCTGCTGCGGGGCGCGGTGGACGACCTGATCGAACGGGGCGCCTACCGGCACCTCTACATGCACCGCACCGGCCACTGGCTGGGACTGGATGTGCATGATGTGGGCGCCTACCGGCTGGGCGAGCGCCAGGTCGACCTGGAGACGGGCATGGTGCTCACCGTGGAGCCAGGCCTCTACGTGAGTGATCGGTTGCCCGTTCCCGAGGGACAGCCCGCCATCGAGGAGCGCTGGAAGGGCATCGGCATCCGCATCGAAGATGACGTGGCGGTGACCGACCGCGGCCATGAGGTGCTCACGGCATCGGCGTTGAAGGCCACTGCGGCGATGGAGCGCTGAGGGGGTCCGTGCGGAGCCTTTTGGGGGTCGGGGAGCAGCCAGCGGCAAGACTGCCGCCAGCTGCTCCCCGCCCGTGGTCTCCCCAGCCGCTCCTGCCCCAGCCAGCGGGCCGCCGCGCGTGGCGGTGGTGATGGGCAGTGATTCCGATCTGCCCACCCTGCAGCCGGCGGTGGCCATCCTGGAGGAGTTCGGGCTGAGCGTGGAGGTGCGGGTGCTGTCGGCCCACCGCACGCCGCTGGAGATGGTGGCCTTCGCCCGGGAGGCCATCGGCCGGGGCCTGAAGGTGATCATTGCCGGCGCTGGCGGTGCCGCCCATCTGCCAGGAATGGTCGCCTCCCTCACGCCCCTGCCGGTGATTGGCGTGCCGGTGCGGAGCCGCGCCCTGTCAGGGGTGGATTCGCTCCATTCGATCGTGCAGATGCCCGCGGGCATCCCGGTGGCCACCGTGGCCATCGGCAATGGCACCAATGCGGGCCTACTGGCGGTGCAGATCCTGGCCACCGCCGACGCCACCCTGGCCGAGGCCGTGGCGGCCTACCGCCAGCGCCTGCACGACCAGGTGACAAGCAAGGACAGCCGGCTGCGAGAGCTCGGCAGCCGCGCCTATCTGGAGGGAATGGACACCAGATGGGCGGATGCACGCTGATGGCCGCTCCGGCCGCCAACACGCCAGGGCCAGGGCCCCGGCCACCCCGGAGACCGGCGGGGTGGCCGGAGGCCGCGGGGGAGTGGGCCTGGTTGCTGGGGTTGTTCGCTGCGGGCCTGCTGAGCCGCTGGGCCAGCCGCAGCCAGCTCGTGCAGGCCTGGGATGCGGGCAATTTCGTCCTTGCCCTTGATGGATTTGATCTGGCCAGCCATGTGCCCCACATGCCAGGGGTGTTCTGGTGCCTGATCGCCCTCGGACGCCTCCTGCGCCCTTTGACGGGCGGTGATGGGGTGGCGGCCCTGGAGCTGGTGAATGCCCTGGCGGCGGCCAGTACCCTCCCCTGCGGCTGGTGGCTGGGGCGATCGTTTGGCGGGCGCAGGGTGGGCGCCTGGCTGATCGGACTGCTCTTCAGCGCACCTTTGCTCTGGTATTACGCCAGCCAACCGCTGAGCTATGGGGTCGAGCTGGGGTGGGTGGTGGCCATCGGTGGCTGCGCCTGGCGGGTGGCGGCGGGCGATGACCGGCTTGTGCTCCCCTTGGCGGCGTTGCTGGCCACGGCCGGTGGCATCCGCCCCAACACCCCCCTGTTCCTGCTGCCCCTGGTGGCGGTGGCCTGCTGGCGCGGCTGGCGGCAGGGGGTGGCGGCCTGGCGGTTCGGAGCGGGGATTGCCCTGGGGTTGGGACTGCTGGCCGCCTGGGGCGGCGCCTTTCTGGCGGAGGTGGGGGGGGTGGAGCGGTTTTGGCCCCTGTTTCAGGCCTGGAAAGGTGATCACAGCGGTCAATCCCGCGAAACCGGCCCCTGGAGCAATCTCTGGCTGCTGTTGCGCAGTGTTGGTCTCACGGCCCCGGCGGCCCTGGCGCTCGCCCTCGCGCGGAGCCCCGGCCGGCGCCTTCGCCGCCCGCCGCAGCCCCTGTCCAGGCAGGGCAGGCCCGACTTCGCCACCGTCACGACCTCCGCCAGCGCCGCGACAGCCGTGACCCTTGCCGCAGCCGAGCGGCGCTGGCGCCGGGTTTTCCTCGGGCTCTGGATCGCTCCCTCCGCCCTCTATCTGGTTTTGGTGCACTTCACCCGCATGGGCCACGCCACGACACTGCTGCCGGGGGTGTTGCTGGCCCTCGCCTGGCGCCTCGGAGCCACCAGCGACACGGGCGCCACCAGCTCCGCCTCGACGGGTGCCTCAGGCCCGAGCCCCCCCGCCAGAGGAGCCCTGCGCTGGCCGCGGGATCTGGCCCTGGTGGTGACGTTGCAGTGCCTGCTCTTTCTCCTGGTGCCCGGCGATCGCTTCGCCGCCTCCTTGCGGGACTTCGACCGGGAGTGGGGGCAGGCGATCGCCGCCGCCCGGCGCTACGACCCCGCCACCACATTGGTGATCACCACCGGCCGCTCCAACCTCCGCGCCTATCGCCTGCCCTCGGTGCACCTGCCTGCCTACGACCACGAGCAGGCCGATTTCCGGCTGGATCAACAGGGTCCCACCCTTGCCGTGCGTCCTCCCTTGCGGCGGCTGGTGGTGCTCGATCGAGGGCTGCGCATGGAGCCTCCCTCCCTGCCGGGCGTGCGTGACCTGATCCTCATCCCGGGCCGGCTACGCCTGCTGGAGGTGCCCATTCCGGCAACGGGCCTGGAGGTGGAGCGCGGCGCGGTGCGGGCTCTGCCGCCCCGGACGGAGGACACCCGGGCCAGCCAACCGCCAAGCTGAGAAGCCCTGCTCTTCGGGTTTCGCCCGCATCCCCATGCTCGAGCGGCTGGTGTTGCCTCCCTGGTTGCGATTCAGCCTGGCCCTCCCCCTGCTGGTGCTTAATCTCTGGGTGCTGCGGCAGTTGCTGCTGCCCCTGGCACCCTTCCCCGCGTTGTTTCTGTCGGCGGGCCTGATCGCTTTCGTGCTCGACATCCCCACCCGCTGGCTGGTGGAGCGGAAGCTGCCCCGCACCGTGGCCCTGCTGGTGGTGATCGGTGTCGGACTGGGCGGGGTGGTGCTGGCGGCCCTTTGGCTGGTGCCTCGCCTGGTGCAGCAGCTGGATGAGCTGATCAAGGTCCTGCCGGGCTGGCTCTCGGAGGGCGAGATCCTGCTGAGCCAACTGCAGCGTTGGGCCGCCTCTCGCGGACTGCCCAGTGAATTCGGCGATCTGAGCAGTCAACTGCTCACCCGCGCGAGCAAGCTGGCGAGCCAGTTCAGTCAGCAGGCGCTGGCGCTGCTGGGCGCCACCCTGGGGCTGACCGTGAACACCGTCATCGTGATCGTGCTCACGGTGTTTCTGCTCCTGGGCGGTGAGGGAATCGCCGCGGGCCTGGCCGAGTGGCTGCCGCCCAATGTGCGCGGCCTGGTGACGGGCACGCTCTATCGCACGTTTCGCGGCTATTTCGCTGGCCAGTTGCTGCTCGCCCTGATTCTCAGCAGCCTGCAGATCGTGGTGTTCACCCTGCTGGGGATTCCTTACGGCGTGCTCTTTGCGGTGACGATCGGCCTGACAACCTTGATCCCCTACGCCAGCGCCGCCACCATCGTGGTGGTGAGCGTGCTGCTGGCGCTGGAGGATCCGCGCACGGGGCTGGAGGTGCTCGCCACGGCAATCAGCGTGGGGCAGGTGGTGGATCAGATCATCCAGCCGCGCCTGATGGGTAGCATCGTGGGTCTGCAACCGGCCTGGCTGCTGATCTGCCTGCCCATCGGCGCGCGTCTCGGCAGCCTGCTCGGCCTGGGGGAACTGCTCGGTCTGCTGCTGGCGGTGCCCACCGCCAGCTGTGGCAAAACCTTCCTCGATGCCTGGGCCGTGCGTCTGCGGGCGGGGGGGGGAACCGGCGATCAGCGGTGATGAGCAGAGCTGAGCAGAAGAAAAGTCTGCTCAGCTCTGCTCATCACCCTCCGGCAGCAGGGCCGAGACATCTGGCTCTTCTTGGAACAGGCCCGGATCGCCCATCCTCGTGGGGGTGAGAGGCTCTCGCCGCGTCCTGATCCCTGACGCATTCCGCCCGATCAGCTCCATCAGCCAGAAGCTTGACGGAATGCGCCGCTTTGCGAGAAGCAGCAATCAGGGCTGGTATGGGAGTGGCAGGGCATCTCGCCCTGTGAGCGCGCACGGAGCTTCTTTTTGTCTTTGGTGTCGCTGGTCTGTGCGGCTGATGCTTCCAGCCAAGCCACAGGCCGAGCGCAGCCCGTCAGCGGGCATCGCGACGCAGCTCCGCCCCGAAGGCGCCCGCCTCCGGCCCTTGATGGCCACGCGGCGCGTTCGCGGGGCCTCGGCGCTCAGCTCAGCTGGTTGGGAATCGGGATGGCGAGGCTGATGGCCTCGGGATGGGAGCGCCGGTTGTCTGGCGGAGCCGCCGCCGCAGTCGTCGTGACCAGCTCAAACCCACCGCCGCACCCAGGAGCGGCACGGGCAGCGGCACAGGAGCTGTGGCGATGGCATAGCTGAGCATCGCCGTTGTCGCTGGCGTGGCAAACGTTTGGTCGTTGATGTCGGTGAGGGATTGAATCCAACCCTCCACCTCATTTTGGGGAGTTGCGATGGAATAAGCAAATACAGGGCCATAGTTGGGATCCGAACCAGGGCCCAGTTGGTCAAAGACCTTTGTCGCGAACTCAGAGGCGCGTGCGCTATCGCCCCACCAAGGCATCTATCTGGCCCAGCGGAGGAAGGCCAAAGCTGATTGGATTCAATGTGTAAGACGTGCTGGAGATGTTGACGTCATAGCTGATGCCGTCAACGTTCACCACCACTGCGACGGCTGGAGTTGCGGATAGGAAGGCAAGGGTGGACGCACCCAGAAGAGCCAGGTCAGCGAAGCGCATGGGGCTAGCCATGATGTGGCGTTAGATGTAGAGGAATTGATTGGTGTTGGCAAGATTCAAGGATGCCAACGTTGCACCTTGAACAAAGCCGATGGCCTCAGGGGTGTTGCCTGGTGTGGTGACCAACGCATCAATGCGCACGCCCAGATTACCAGCGTAGCGGCCACTGATCAAACGGTAGGCAGTGTTTGTGCCGTGCAGTTGGATTCTGTCACCAGACATAAAGTCTGTGATCAAAGCCAGATCAGTGGTGCCCAAGCCTGTACTGGCATCGTTGTAGAAGAGACCCTGGTCATCCCCGAGCAGGAAGTGGTCTGCGCCAGCGCCGCCGCTGAGGCGATCCAGGGAGCCCCGCCCGCGCACCACTGAAGCGGCGGGCACGCCGGTGATGGTTTCCGCCGCCACGGTGCCGGTGATGATGTCATTCCCATCGGTGACAACACCCACACTGGCTTCCTTGAGGGTAACCGTGAGGCTGGAGCCCACGGACTGCGTGCGGGCCGCGTCGGCGTGGAAGCTCACCGCCAGACGTTCATCGGAATCCACCACGGCATCAGCAGCGATCGCTTTGGTGAAGGAGGCGCGGCCATCCAGGCCAATCACCGTGGAGCCACTGAGCAAGCCGTCCGTGACATCGGACGTCGTGAGGCCCGGGCCTGAGAGCTGCCACCAGAGGGAACGGCCCGCAGCCACGTTGGTGGTGCTCACCCCGATATGCAAAGTACCCCCCTCGTAAACCGTCTCTGGTGTGGCGACAAAGGTGTAACTGGGGGCAGGTTGATCGTCATTGAGGATTTGCATCAGTCCTGAGCTTGAGGCGCCAGACAGGCGAGCGCCAACGGGGCTGTGGAGCTGGATACGGAAGCCCTCATCGGGCTCCAGGACGCCATCGCCCACCACATCGACGCCGAGCGAGGCCGTCTGTTGTCCGGCCGCGAAGACAGCCGTGCCACCCGGCAACTGGCCGCCCGCGAAGTCGGCGGCGGTGGCGGGGTTGGCGCCGCTGCCGGCCACGATCCAGGAGACACGGCTCTCGCCGCTCAGATCACCACTGCGGCTGAGTGTGAAGACATAAGGGGTGGAGCCGATGTTGCCTTCCTGTTGGGTCGTGGTGCCAGCACTGATCGTCAGGGTGGGCAGGAGCGGCACCGTGACGGCTGGGGTGGTGACCATTTCCGGGAAGCCTTGGCCATCGGTGTAGGTCACCTGCAGGCGCAGCTGCTTGCCTTCATCACCGGGGGCAATGGTGTAGACCGCCTCGCTGCCGACAGGGCTCCATGTGCTGCCGTCGCTGGAGCTTTGCCAGTCGTAGGCGAAGGCTCCGTTGCCGTCGAGATCCGCACGGATTGTCAACGGGGTCAGCGTGTTGCCCAGCTTGGTGGAGCCGGCGATGGAGAAACTGGCGGGGCCGTCGTTGGTTGGGATGACCGTGGGAGCGACACTCACCGCTGTGCCATTGATCGTGCCCTGGGAAGGGGTGAGGGTGAAGGCGGGAAGGTCTGTGCCGCTGTTGACCAGGGCGAGCCCGGCGGCGCTGAGGAGCACCTTGCCGGCGTCCGAGCCGGCGCCGAGGGTGTAGTGGAGGGTGTCGCTGAGGGCAACGGAAAGGGAATGGGCGGTGGAGAAGCTGGCCACCACTGAACCGATGCCATGGGCGGCAGAGTCCTCCGTGAAGGAGGCAGTGGAGAGCAGTGTGAGGGTGGGTGGTGGCGTGTCGTCATTGAGGATCACGCCAGTGGCGCTGGCTGTGGCAAGGGAGGCGTTGATCGGGTTACTGAGGGTGACCGTGAAGTGTTCATCGTTCTCAACATCCCCGTCGCCGCTCACCTGCACGGTGATCGTCTGGCTGACGTCTCCCGGCCCAAAGCTCACCAACCCGTTGGGCAGCACTCCACCGCTGTAATCATCCAGGTTGGCTCCATTCACCTCCGTTCCGCTCACGCTCCAGGTTGCTGTGCTGTTGCCAGAGGTCTCACCGTCCCGTCGCACGGTGAAGGTGAAATGGGTGGAGCCACTGTTGCCTTCTGGTTGATCCGCAGCCTCGGGGATGACGGAGAGGGTGGGAGCTGGGACTGCCGGAGAGACCAGAAGCTTGAAGCGGCTGGTGGCGTTGGCGCCAAAGCTGTCTGTGGCGACTACATCTAACAGGAGTGAACCCAGATTCATGGCACCAGGAGTGCCATGAATGAGACGTGTGAGTGGATCAAAGGTCAACCAAGCCGGGAGAGCGGCCCCACTGGCTGTGCGCAGGCTGTAGAAGAGCTGATCCTCTGGATCTGGATCCGTGAAGGTATTGAGAGGAATGATGAAGGAGAAAGCTTCGCCGGCAGCCACCTGTTGATCAGCAAGCGCTGACGCAGGGCTAGGCGGAGTATTAACTTGGGCTGTGCGATAAATAATTGTATAAATATTTTCTGCAGAAGAGGAATTATGGTCAAGAAGATGAAGCTTGAATTCATATGTTGGACGCCCGTTGACAGGGAATGTGCGATCTGTAATCCAGTAATTGCTGGGGGACACCAGCGTGCCATCCTGGCGGCGAATGGAGGTAATGGAATAGGAGCCGTTAGCCGGGTCATTGATCGACAAATAGTGCCATGGAGCGTCGCCTGAGCCAGAGAAAGAAAGGCTATGCTCGTTATCTCTATTTGTCGCGGAGATACTAATATCTGCCGAGCTAATCAAGTCAACAAACTCCACTGCTCCGTTGCTAAGATAGAGGCGATCTGGATCTAGATCCCTGAAGGTATTGTCTTCTCCGATCAGCGGTGGATTGTCATTTACTAGATAGTCAAACAATTGATCCGCTCCAGGTCGGTCGTCACGAACCATATGATTTAGCTCGTGCAATTTTACGTTTTGGAACTGTGAAAAACTAGCTGCCAGATCTTTAAAACCGAGTGGATTGAGGTACTCCACGTTGGCTTTGTAGTCAACAAATCGACCTTGCAGTGTGGAGGTCATCAGCCAATGAGCCTCTTTGGTGGCCTGGGGTGGCAGCTGGCCAAAGTTGACCGTAAGACTGGGGTTGACGAGATTGCTCTGGCTACCTACTGAGGATCCGATCAACTTGAAATCGATCAGAAGACCAGTTTGATTATCAACAATCTGAGGTTGGCCTGAGGTGATGGAGAGATTATTTGCAGTCCCATAGCCGCTGTTGCGGGCGAGCATACCGAGCACAAATGGCCTGGAGGGTTCAATGGCTGTTGTAAAAGGATCATCGGAGAAGACGTCACGCTGCAGGAAATAATCCAGACTGAGAACAGGTGCAGGAGTGACTGTGATCGGTGCGGGGATCAGATTGTAATTAACTGGCGTCTCATTGCGGAGATAGGAAAAGCTACCGCCGATGGAGTACTCGGTTGGCTCAATTGGTGCTGCTTCGTTATTGGCAAGTATGGTGAAAACAGCTGTGCCGGTTTGCGTGCGACCAAGGCTGCCAGATCCATTGATGTTGCCGTTGAAGCCACGGAGAACTGGAGAGCTGATGGCAAAGCGATCGGTAACGATCTGACCGGTTTTGTCATACACCTCAAGATTCACCAGGATGTTGGTGAGATCAACGCCTGGATCGAGGTTTTCCAGGCTGAAGGTGCCTTCAAAGGCTCCGCGGGAGAGCACGGCCCGTTGGTTGAGCTGGATGCCCACCCGGGCGGGGACATAGGGCACCGGATCGGAGGAGGGAACGGTGACGACAACGCCAGGATTAAATGTGAACCCGCCACCGCCGCCACCGCCGCCACCGCCGCCAGGGCTAAAACCAAAATCAATTCCCCCCTCCGGCAGGGGGGTTGGGCAGAGTAGGAACGGCAGCGGGGTGACCTGGGGCACCTTGATCGGCGCCACCACATCCGGGAGGACGGTGGTGTATTCCCAATCAAGCTGGCCCCAGTTGATGCTCTGGGGTGCATTGGGGAGATCAGCGACGCGATCGATGGTTAGCGTTACGACTTCTGCCTGCTTGGCTTCCAAGGTAGGAGGCAGACCACTGAGGCTGAAATTGAAGTTTGGATGGCTGGGTAAGAGGAACTCAAGATTACTGGCTCGCACCAGACCATGATTGGTGATGGTGAGGTTGATGACTTCCTGCTCACCCACCTGATCCAGATCACAGAGCTCGATAGAACCGGGAGAGATGGTGAGAACTGGGATTGGAACTTCGGTCTCAAAGGTGGCATCCAGGGTGATCTTGTATTCATCTGTGAGGGTGACTGGCACCACCGACCAGTTGTAGCGCACGCCTTGAAAGGGAAGAAAGACATCCAGGCTCTGTTCACTGCCACTGCGTACGGAGAAGCGTTGGAGTCCTTGGCTGTGCTTCGCCGCATTAGCCCGGATTTGATAATCCCCTTCTGGCAGATCTTCAAAGGTGAGAATGCCGTCGTCATCGCGGAGGGAACGCAGGAGGGAACCCGTCAGGCCATCCAGGAGTTCAATGTTGACATTGGCAACAGCTGGCGTACCGGGACTGGCCAAAGAAATATCATCCAAAAAGCGCACATGCACATTGCCGGTGAGATTAGAAGTGGCACGGAAGCTGAAGGGAAGAACTGAACTGTATTGAGAATTATCCTCATCTAAAAAGCCAATGTTGCCGGAGTAAAGGCCTAGATCCAGATCGGCGGGCGGCGCAAGAGTGAGGTGGACGATGCTCTCTTGGCCTGGCTGCAGGGGGGGCAGACTGGACGGGGTATGGAGCCGCATCCAGGGGAAGGGCAGTACCACATCAATCGGTCCAGAGCTGGCTGAGCCTGTGTTGCGGATCAGCACATCCAGTGGGGTGGATCCGCCGCGCAGCATTGTGCCGTTCAGGGAGACGGGGCTTGCCTGAAGAACAGAGTGATTGGGCTCCACCCTGATGCCGAAGCGCTTGGAGGCCACCAATGGATTACCGCCATCCAGTCCGTTGACCGTCAGCTGGAATTCATGACTGAGCACCGCGGCGTCGGGAACCGTGAGTTGCCACTGAAGGCTGGTGGTAGCGCCAGGTGCCAGGCTGGCTGGTGGAGTTGTGGTGGTGAAGATCCAGTTGGAGGGGAGATTTTGCGGAGAGAGCAGGAGAGTGTCAACCTTGTTGGAACCAAAGTTGCGCAGGCTGACACTGCCACTCAGGCTGCCACCTTCGTCGATGGTGCTGTAAAAGAAGCTGTCATCAACGAAGCCAAGACCCGCCACGCTGAAGGTGTCTTCAGGAGAACTGTCTTCGTTGATGTTGGGGGTCCAGCGGGCTGTGATGGCGTAGTTTCCAGCCTGCTCGACAGTAGGCACAAAGCTGCTGCTGAACGTGCCATCCGCCCTGGAGGTGGCCGATAGGGTGATCACCCGGTTGTTGGTGGTATTGACAAGCGTGATGGTGACGGGCTTGTTGGCAACGGCAGCTCCTGTGTCAAGCCGACTGAGGAGACCGTTCAGTTCCACGCTTTCACCTGCGGTGAGATGGTCACGATTGCTGCTGATCGTGGCGTGATAGACAGCATCCACATGCACAACAGGTGTTGCGGAGATGATGACGTTGTTGCCTTCTCCAAGACCTTCCAGGATGCTCGTGGTGTTATCAAGCGTGGTGATCAGGTAGTAATCACCAGGCCGCTCAGGCAGCTGTACATTGAGCATATTTTCTCTACTTTCTCCCGGAGCAAGAGGTCCTGAGTGGCGTATTCCCCGCCCCAGAGGTGGGATGAAATCACCCAATCCGATGTCATTGCCATTGGCAAAGATTGGATCTGGCGAGAGGAAATAGCGGTCAATCCATTGCGCTTGCCCGGGGATTGCATTCGCAGGGCCGGCAGGCCCCTCGGCTGCCGCATTGATGATCTGCGCCCTCAGCGTCTGGTTGGACAGGCCCAGACCACCCGGAAGGGAGACGCTGGAGAGCACCAGGTCGGGATAGGGGAAGCGGATTGTCAGATCACTGGTGAGGGAGTGGGTGCTGCCCAGGGCGTTGCTGGCTTCCAGCAGGAGGGAATTGGAACCGTCACGATTTGGGTTGAAGCTGCCAGAGAGAGGAGTGGCTGTCTCGGTGTTGAGGCTCCAGAGGCCATCGCCATTGGCCATCACCCGGTAGATGGCTCCCCCGATGGAGACGCTCACAGGCAAACCCGGTTCAGTGGTGCCTGTGATCAGCGGCCAGTAGGCCTTGGTGGCTGCTGCGGAGGTCAGCGTGAGGGCAGGAACCTCGGTATCCACCCGCAATTCGCCAACGCTGGTGTCAC
Organism: Cyanobacteriota bacterium; assembly: GCA_046340795.1. Lineage (GTDB taxonomy): Bacteria > Cyanobacteriota > Cyanobacteriia > PCC-6307 > Cyanobiaceae > Cyanobium. Next base: position 20,635 of record JBKDSV010000012.1, read on the forward strand.
TCTGGCTTTGGTTGTTGCTGTCAATAACGGTGGCCACCACCTCGTAGGTGCCATCGGCGAGGGCTTTGTCGGAGGGAATCTGTAATGTCCAGCTGCTGCCTCTGAACTGCAGGGCGGAGGTGGCGCCAGGCGTGAAGAAGTGGCCGCCGACTTGCACACGGAACGTATGTCCTGGCAGCAGATTGGCAGTGCCACTGAGCAGGGGCGTGTTGTCGTTGGTAACCAGCGGATTCACTGTGGGCGGGGTCAGCGGCAGATCGTCATCACGGATCGTGACTTGTGCGCTCAGCGGATTGGTGCTGCTCAGGCGGGCATCGTTGGTGGGGGTGCTCAGGTAGACGCTGAAGGTCTCGTCGGGCTCATCACTGTGGTCATCCAGGATCGGTAGCGGCAGGGTTTTGCTGGCTTCATCGGCCGCAAAAGAGATCACCTGCGTTGTGCCTGCAAAATCCTTCCCCGTGGTTGCCGTGCCTGCGGTGAATTGGAGACTGACGGATGCCGGGCCGTTGAGGGGGCCATCACGATGAATGGTGATGGCTTGGCTGCCGCCGCTATTTTCAGCGATGGCGTAGCTGGAGGCGGAGAGGCGAAAGATCCCATTTGACGGCAAGAAGCTAAGCGACTTTGCTCCGGTAATCGGAGCAGCCAAGCCATCGCTGACACTTGTGGCAATGGTGAAGTCGGACTTGAAACCAGCTGCTGGTACAAACGACACAGCCGCCAAAAGAGCATTCAGCGTGGATGGTGTTCCGCTGGCAGACCAAACGCCATTGAGGAAGGTGGAGCTGACGCCATTGACGGTGGCCGTTGACAAGGTGCCTGCGGCAAGATTCGAGAGAGAAAGGGTGGCACTAACAATGGAACTGTCTATATCACCGACGACAATATCGACAAGATCCAGTGGTGTACTGGCAATGAATTGCTCAGCGGTGGAAAGGTTGGTCGCAGTTGGACGGTCATTGATGGGGGTGGCATTGAAACGAATCGTGTTGGGGGTGGGATCCAGATCCAGGCCACCACTGGCAGTGCCACCGTTATCTTGCACCTGGAACTTGAAGGAGGCCAACAGACTGCCATTGGCATCGGCTGGCGGTGTGTAGGTGAGAGAGGAGAGACTGTCGATGCTGATGTTTTGTCCGACGTTCACGGCTACTCCCCCCAAGCGCAGAGTACCCACGCCGGGCAGGCTGGTGAGGATCACGTTCTGGAAGCTATTGGCTCCTGTACCGCCTGCGGCATCCAGTGGATCCGAGAAGCCAAAATCAGCCGAAGTGAATGTGTAGGCCGTGTCTTCCGAGATGCTGATCGTCTGGTCAGCTCCAGAGGGGGCGTCGTTGACGGGAGCACGTCACTTTGGCGATAAGTATTAATGCTTAAGAGAATTTATCTATTGGTCAATGGGGAGTTCATCAGTGAGAATCAGAGCACGCTCTTTCCACGGCAACAGTATGACCCCTGACCAGCAAGAAGCCCTCAAC